>NZ_JAIUKE010000615.1 GCF_020176795.1 Streptomyces sp. 8L | reverse complement strand
GGACCCCCGGCCGTCCGGCCCCGCGCCCGGCCCGCCACCCGCGGCCCCGGCGCCCGCCGCGGGCCCGGGCCCCGCGCGGTGCGCCCGCCCCCCCGGGGGCCCCGGGCCCCCCCCCGGCCCCCGGGGGGGCCCCCCGGGCGGATGGATCAGTAGGTGACGGTCAGGGACTTCACCGTGACGAGGTCCCCTCCTCCATCGTTGACGACGAAGTAGTAGTTGCCGGCTCCGTGATCATCCCAGTTTCCCGAAGACGTGGCGGTGCTGCTCGCAAAGCACGCAGTGAAGGCGGCCTTCGTGTAGTAGGTGTCCGGCGAAAGGGAATTATCCTTGACGAACGTCACGTTCACGACACTCTGGGCACCGCTACAGCCGGTGAACTTGATGTTGGTGGTCGTGTCGGAGGAAGCCTCGGTCCAACGCCGGGATTCGAAGCCGGCCGCGACGCCGGTCAGGTGGCTGCTCCAGCTGTCGGCCTGGGCCGGGGCCGCGAATATCCCCGCCACGGTCGTAACCCCGATGAGTACGAGGATGACCCGCCGAGAGCTTTCACGAAGTGCAGCTATTCGAGCACGAATGGATCTCATTCGAAATCGCTTTCATCTGCGCGAGAAGATCCGAGATTACTGAAGGGGAACGGTCCCCTTCCCTCGGGATGACACGCTCGCAAGATAGGGGAAATCGACACAGGCCCCCTGATCGCATGCCGTCTGACCATGACTGTATGCCGAGCGTCAGCAATGATCAACGGTGCGTTTACGAATCCTCCGCAGCTGCTCCACATGTCCGAGCTGCGATGGCGTGCATCTGAGCTTCTATCGTGATGTACGGTTTCAGAGCTTTTACGGGGCATTTTCACTGATAGCACCCTCCATCTATTGGGATCTTTATTTGGACAAGGGGGATATTTCATGCGCCATAAGAGTGGCGCAGGTCACTGCCACTTTTATTGCAGTCCAATGTGTGCATATCGAAAACTTCTGGAGGTTCCACTCGAAGGAAGTTGGGGCGCGCCATTCAGAGATTGCTGGGATCGGGCACCCCTCTCAATCCATGAACTTCTACGCACCGTGCGGATATGTCCGGACTGTTCCCTTTGGGGCTGCGGCGGGCTCTACGCGCACCCCTATCGACGGCGAGACCGCAGCGAGAGAACTGGACGCGATGGCCGCTTTGAACAACGAATTTCGGGATGCTGGAAGCAGAGGCCAAGAGGGTGGGCCTTGTGCCCGGCCGTGGATAGGCGAGCACACCGAGCGGCGCGAAGAATGGACGCCCAATCCGTGCGGCGATAGTTGGGCCTGGCGACCGCATGGGGACAACTCGCTTGGGTGCTGCGGTCCCACTAGCGCGCACGGACCCAACCTGGCCTGCTCCTGCGGCTCGTGCTTGGCTACGTGGGCGGCCGACTGCTTGGGCCCGAATGAGCTCCACCTTGACCCGGTCCGTGTCTGCGCCGCCCCCCGTCAGGGCTGACCTTGGCCGAGGGGCACGTAGCGGGCACGACGGTCACGGCAAAGCCTCGGCCGGGGATGCCAGTACCTGTCTGACCTGCGAGGGAAGGCTGAAAGCCTTCGACCACTGAAAGGTCTTGAAAACCGTCGTGGCAGCGATGTCACCGTGGGTTCAAATCCCACACCCACCGCACGTGAACGGCCCCTGAACCGACATGACGCTCGGGGGCCGTCGCCATGCCGGTACCCGTCCGGCCCAGCTGTTCCCCCCTGGTTTCCCGTCTCATGGGGCACGCAGGCGGCCGCCTCAACCGTGTCGGACTCTTCGGCTGCGGCCGCGCGCTGCGTCGCCGCCCGTGTGAGCGTTGGCCCGTTGCCGTCTGGCGTCGAAGCGGTGGGCCCGGGAGGGGCCGGGTGCCGCGGT
>NZ_JAIUKE010000614.1 GCF_020176795.1 Streptomyces sp. 8L | reverse complement strand
CCTGCGCGCGATGGGCATCGCACTGCCCGAGGCGTGGCGGGCCGACGCCGTGACCCCGCTCGACGGCGAGGCGCCCGCGAGCGGTCCGCGTGTCGCGGCCGGGGCGGGCCGCGACGGCGCCGGGGCGGGCGGTGGCAGCGCGTGGGCGCGGGTGGGCAGCCCGAGCACGGTCCCGTCCGGCCGGAGGAAGGCCGGGTTGCCCCCGGGCACCATGCCCAGGGTGCGGGCGCGCTGGGCGAGCGCTCCGGGCGCGGAGCGGTCGTCGACGTCGCGCTGGAGGGCCTGCTGCTCGTCCGTCAGGTCCTGGGTCTGCTTCTTCAGCCTGCTCAGCTTGAACGATCCTTCGTTGAGGGAGGAGTTCAGCATGAGGAGTGTGATCAGGCCGCCCGCGAGGAGCAGCACCACCAGCAGCACGAAGGGGGTGCGGGCGGCCGGGCCCGACCCGGACGGCAGCAGCCCGGCGAGCCGTGCCGCGCGCCCCCGCAGCTCCTTGCCCTGGCCGGGGGCGGGGGGGGTCACAGCGCGTCCTCGCGGATGCGCTGGGCGCCGCGCAGCCGGGCGGACGCTGCCCTGCTGTTGCCCTCGACCTCGTCGTCCGCGGGCGCTTCGGCCCCGCGGGTCAGGAGCTTCAGCCGGGGCTGGTACTGCTCGGGCACGATCGGCAGGCCGCGCGGGGCGGTGCTGGTGGCTCCCGCCGTCAGCACCTGCTTGACGATGCGATCCTCCAGCGAGTGGTAGGAGAGGACGGCGATCCGGCCGCCCACGGTCAGCGCCCGCACGGCGGCGGGGACCGACCGCTCCAGGACGGCGAGTTCGCCGTTGACCTCGATCCGCAGGGCCTGGAAGGTCCGCTTGGCGGGGTTGCCCCCGGTGCGCTTGGCGGCCTGCGGCAGCGCGTCCCTGATCAGCTCGACGAGCCGGCCGCTGCGGTCGAAGGGCTCCTTCGCGCGCTCCCGCACGACGGCCTCGACGATCCGCTTGGCCTGCTTCTCCTCGCCGTACGTGCGCAGGATGCGCACCAGTTCGCCGGGCGGGTAGGTGTTGAGGACCTCGGCCGCGCTCGCGCCCGTCGTCTGGTCCATCCGCATGTCGAGGGGCGCGTCCTGCGCGTACGCGAAGCCGCGGCCGGCCTCGTCCAGCTGCATGGAGGAGACACCGAGGTCGAACAGGACGCCCTGGACGCGCGGTACGGACAGCCGGTCGAGGACCTCGGGAAGCTCGTCGTAGACGGCGTGCACGAGCGTGGCCCGGTCGCCGTACGGCGCGAGCCGCTCCGCGGACAGCCGCAGCGCCTCCTTGTCCCGGTCGAGCGCGATCAGGCGCGCGGCGGGAAAGGTGGCGAGCAGCGCCTCGCTGTGCCCGCCGAGGCCGAGCGTGCAGTCCACGACGACGGCCCCCGGGTCGGCGAGTGCGGGGGCCAGCAGGTCAAGGCACCTCTGGAGCATCACGGGTACGTGTCGCTCACTGCGCTCGCTCATGCGCCCTCTCTGGTCCGGCGCGCGCCGTACGGCGGCCGCGCAACGGCCGGGTCCCCGCCCGCTCGGAAGGGGAAGTGGTCCGCCGGGGCGCCGGAAGGGCGTCGTCCGGACCGTCGAGCGGGAGGAGGCCGAGCCGCACGTCCGCCGCGCACGCGGGGGAGTTTCGGGAAGTGTGCGGTGGGAAACCGCGAACTTCGCGTCACTTTAGTCCACAGTCCGTTGCGGTCAATCAACCGCCCAGCGCGTCGCCCGGGCTCCCCTGACGGGCCGCGCGGGCCGTCCCCGGCCCCGTTTCGCGCGAGCGGCGGACTCCCGCCACAACGGCGGCGTCCTTTGTTTGTCATGACCCCACATCGGGCTCAGCACCCCGTCTGCCCGTAACGTCATGGGTATGACGACCTCGACTCATTCGACGGAGGAGCCCCCGGTGGCGCCGGGCGACGCCGCACGCGCCGGCGGGACCGTCACGGACCGGCTCATAGACGCCAACGACCGGTACGCCGACAGCTTCCAGGACCCCGGGATGGACGCCAGGCCGGTGCTGCGGGTGGCGGTCGTGGCCTGCATGGACGCCCGCCTCGACCTGCACAGGGCGCTCGGCCTCCAGCTGGGTGACTGCCACACCATCCGCAACGCGGGCGGCGTCGTCACCGACGACGTGATCCGCTCCCTCACCATCAGCCAGCGCGCCCTCGGCACGAGGAGCGTGGTGCTGATCCACCACACCGGCTGCGGCATGCAGACCATCACCGAGGACTTCCGGCACGAGCTGGAGCTGGAGGTCGGCCAGCGCCCCCCGTGGGCAGTGGAGGCCTTCCAGGACGCCGAGCAGGACGTGCGCCAGTCGATCAGGCGGGTGCGGACCTCGCCGTTCCTGCCGCACGTGAACGACGTGCGCGGCTTCGTCTTCGACGTGAGGACCGGGCACCTGACCGAGGTCACGGCGGACTGAGCGACGCGCGCGGTCCGGGAAGGGCGGAGGCGGCGCGTGTTCCGGGAACGACGGGGGACGCGCGCGGTCCGGGAAGGGCGGAGGCGGCGCGCGGTCCGGCAGCGGCGGGCACGCGCGCGTTCCGGGAAGAGCGGTCCGGGAAGGGCGGAGGCGGCGCGCGGTCCGGCAGCGGCGGGCACGCGCAAGTTCCGGGAAGGGCGGAGGCGGCGCGTGTTCCCTCACTCCTCCCGCCCGACACGCGGCGCCGTTTCCGGCATGTCTCTCATTCCGGGCTCCGGAGGTCACGCTTGTCGTTGGACAAGTGACACGAAGCGGTAACGGCAACAAGAATGCGTGGGAGGCAGCGGCCCGGAACCTTCCGGAGGCGGTGTCCGTAGTTCGGGGTGTGGGGGGGGGGGGGGGGGGGGGGGGGGGCCCCCCCGGCCCCGGGGGGGGGGGGGGCCCCCCCCCCCCCCGGGCGCCCGGGCGGGGGCGCGGGGGGGGCGGGGGGGGCCGG
>NZ_JAIUKE010000613.1 GCF_020176795.1 Streptomyces sp. 8L | reverse complement strand
CCCACAAAGTCGGGGGGGGCGGCCGGGCCCGGTACCTTCCGGGGGGGGGGGGGGTTTGGGGGGGGGGGGGGGGGGGGGCGGGGGGCGGGGCCCCCCCCGGCAGCACTTCGTTGGGGTACCCCAGCTCCTCCCGGGAGCGACGGGGCAAGGCCGAGGAGGGCCGGGGTGACGACCTATGACGATCGAGCGAACCGTGGGGGTCCCCCCGACCGGGCGTACGCGCGGGCGGGAGAGGACCTGACCGCCACGGCGGAGCGCGTCCGTGCGTCGGTCGAGAGTGTGATCGAGGGCAAGCCGGAGGTCGTACGGCTGTCCCTGACGGTGCTGCTCGCCGAGGGGCACCTGCTGATCGAGGACGTTCCCGGTGTCGGCAAGACGATGCTGGCGAAGGCGCTGGCCCGGTCCGTCGACTGCTCGGTGCGGCGCATCCAGTTCACGCCGGACCTGCTGCCCTCGGACATCACGGGCGTGTCGATCTTCGACCAGCAGCGGCGCGACTTCGAGTTCAAACCCGGCGCGATCTTCGCCCAGATCGTGATCGGCGACGAGATCAACCGGGCGTCGCCCAAGACCCAGTCGGCGCTGCTGGAGTCGATGGAGGAGCGCCAGGTCACCGTCGACGGCACGACGTACGAGCTGCCGAGCCCTTTCATGGTGGTCGCCACGCAGAACCCGGTGGAGATGGAGGGCACGTATCCGCTGCCCGAGGCACAGCGCGACCGGTTCATGGCCCGCGTGTCCATCGGCTACCCGAGCGGCGACGCCGAGCTGAGGATGCTGGACGTGCACGGCGGGGCCTCGCCGCTGGACGACCTCCAGCCGGCCGCGCACGCCCACGACATCCTCAAGCTGATCGACGCGGTCCGCTCGGTGCACGTGGCCCAGGCCGTACGGCGGTACGCGGTGGAGCTGGTCGCGGCGACGCGTACCCACCCGGACCTCAGGCTCGGCGCCTCGCCGCGCGCGACGCTGCACCTGCTGCGCGCGGCGAAGGCCTCGGCGGCCCTGAGCGGACGGGACTACGCGCTGCCCGACGACGTACAGGCCCTCGCGGTCGCGGTGCTCGCGCACCGGCTGCTGCCCACGGCCCAGGCCCAGCTGGGCCGTCGGACGGCCGAGCAGGTGGTGCTCGAACTCCTCCAGCAGACGCCGGTGCCGACCGCGGACAGCGGCCATGTGACGGGCGCACAGGCGCAGGGCGGCGCATCCTCCGGCGGCCGGCGGCCGGGACCGCGGCGGCTGTGATGCCGTCGGGGGGACCGGAGGCCGCGGACGCCGGCCAGGGGTGGGGACACGGCCCGGGCGCCACCGGCGACCGGGAGGGCCGCCGCAAGGGGGGCCTGCGCACGGCGCTGTCCGGTCTGACGACCCGCGGCCGGGCGTTCCTCGCCGCCGGCCTCGCCGCGGCCGTCTGCGCGTACGTACTCGGCCAGCCCGACCTGCTGCGGGTCGGGCTGCTGCTGATCGCGCTGCCCCTGGTCTGCGTGGTCGTGCTGCACCGCACCCGCTACCAGGTCGCCGGCACCAGGCGGCTGTCCCCCGCGCGCGTGGCCGCCGGCTCCGAGGCGCGGGTGCGCCTGCGGGTGGACAACGTGTCCCGCCTGCCCACCGGGCTGCTCATGCTCCAGGACCACGTGCCCTACGTACTGGGCCCGCGCCCCCGGTTCGTCCTGGACCGGGTGGAGGCGTCGGGCCGCCGCGAGGTGTCCTACCGGGTCCGTTCCGACCTGCGCGGCCGGTATCCGCTCGGCCCGCTGCAGCTGCGGCTGACCGACCCGTTCGGGATGTGCGAGCTGACGCGGTCGTTCAGCGCCTTCGACACCCTCACGGTCGTACCGCGCACCCGGCCGCTGCCGCCGGTGCGGCTCACCGGCGACTCCTCCGGCGTCGGCGACGGCGGCGTGCGGTCGCTGGCGCTCGCGGGCGAGGACGACATGATCCCGCGCGGCTACCGGCACGGCGACGACCTGCGCCGGGTGCACTGGCGCTCGACGGCGCGCTACGGCGAGCTGATGGTCCGGCGCGAGGAGCAGCCGCGGCGGGCCCGGTGCACGGTGCTGCTCGACACCCGGGCGGACGCGTACCTGGGCGGCGGTCCGGACTCCGCCTTCGAGTGGGCGGTCTCCGGCACGGCCTCCGTCCTCGCGCACCTGCTGGAGCGCGGCTACACGGTGCGCCTGCTGACGGACACGGGCGCCTCGGTGCCTGGGGACGGGGGCGAGGGCTTCTCCGGCGGCGGGCAGCAGTCCGCCGACTCCATGGGACTGCTGATGGACACGCTCGCGGTGGTGGAGAACTCGAAGGGGCCGGCGCTCTCCCCCGCCTACGACGCCCTGCGCGGCGGGTCCGAGGGGCTGCTCGTGGCGTTCCTGGGCGACCTCGACGAGGAACAGGCCGCGGTGGTCGCCAGGATGCGGGTGCGCAGCGGTACGGCGGTGGCGTTCCTGCTGGAGCGCGATGCGTGGGGGACGGGGGCGGCCGGCCCAGGCACGGGGATTACGGGAACGGCCGGGCAGCGGCTCAGGCAGTTGCGCGAGGCCGGCTGGGCCGTGGTCCCGGTGGCGCCCGGGGCGGACCTGGCCGAGCTGTGGCAGCGGGCGGCCGAGGCACGCCTGGCGTTCGGGGACCCCTACGCCCAGGCCGGCGAGGGCGGCGGGCCCGGCGCGGGCGGCGGCGGGCCAGTCGGCGGCGGCGAGGGCGATACAGGCGCCGGCGGGGGGGGGGGGGGGGGGGGGCCCGCGGGCCCCCCCCCCCC
>NZ_JAIUKE010000612.1 GCF_020176795.1 Streptomyces sp. 8L | reverse complement strand
AGCTCCCACAACTCATCAGGCACGAGACGCTCCACTATCCCCACGAGCCCAGACTACCCAACCAAATGAGATGACTTCTAACTTCCCGGCCTTGGGACAAGACCCCGGTGCCCAAGCATTCGCCCGGCCGGGAGTCGTGGCGACGCCCAGCCAGCTGCTGCCACGGGTCCCGCCTCCTATGCACAGCCGTTGCCGCATTTGTCAGCGATGAGCTGCCAGGGGCGTCGGATGCATGAGGTCGACGGACCCGTGTTCCTGGGACGGGGAGCAGTTACACCTGTTGCGGGCTGAGGGCGAATACGAAGTCGAAGGTGGAAAACCGCCTGGCCAGTTCCTCAGCGTCCGGATCCTCGCATTCCCGTAGCCAGACAGTGAGCACGGCGATACCACCGCCGATGGCGTAGGTGGTGAGGTCGGTGAGGCTCCGCCTCGACAGGCTCGTGCCGTGGCGTTCGCGGAGCATGCGTCTGCTGACCGGGGACAGCAGACGCATGAGCGCCTGGCTCAGCTCGAACGCGGTGGATCCAGTCATCAGCGCACGGTAGAAGCGGTGGTACTGGACGATGTGCCGAGCCGTGAGCAGTCGGTCCGTGGTGCCTAGCGGTTCGTCGTCGGCTCGGCGGGCAATGACCTCGCGTTGCAAGAGGTCGAGCGCGGCCTGGACCAGCAACATATCTCGGTCGCCGAAGTGCGCATAGACCACCTGGCGGGTCACGTCCGCTTCGTTGGCGATCTCGCTCAGCGGAATCGCGGTCGTCTCCCGCTCGGAGACGAGCTTGATCGTGGCACGGAACAGCGCCGCCCGGGAACGGCGGACCCTCCGATCCGGTGGCGGGGCCGCAGGCCCGGCATCCACGAAATGGTCCGGGCGCTGATCGTCGGCCACTCTGGCACCTCGTTCGCTGATTGGAGCGGATCGGCACGGACCACTTTAGATACTGGCCCTTGGCACGTCCGCTGCGCATGTGCTGCCTTGGACGAAGGTCGTGCTGCGTCGCGGTACCGTTCCGATCGGTCGGCCACGGTCCGCTGTTGTCGGTGCCCGTTCCCCTCGCACAGGAGCGCCCGGCAACACGGAGTCCTGGTGATCATTCCGGCGTGGTGTCCCTGCCAGGCTCCACCGGCGCACGATTCGAAATCTGCCGGTGGCGCAGATCGCCTTGGGCCAGCAACGCACGCAGAACCTTCTTGTGGAACTTGCCCACGCTGGTCTTGGGGATCTCGTCGATGAAGGCGTACGCGTCCGGTATCCACCATCGCTGGACGTGATCACGCAGATAGACGGCGAGTTCCTCCGCACTGACGTCGGTGTCCGGGACCCGCACCACGCAGGCCAGCGGACGCTCGGACCAGCGCTCGTCGGGCTTCGCGATCACCGCTGCCTCAGCGACCGCCGGATGCCCGATCAGGGCGTTCTCCAGCTCCACCGACGAGATCCACTCCCCGCCCGACTTGATCACGTCCTTGGTGCGGTCCGTCAGCCGGACATAGCCGCCTGGCTCGATCGCCGCTATGTCGCCAGTCCGCAGCCATCCGTCGGCGAACCTGTCCGGTGCCGGATCCCTGTAGTAGCTCGAGGCGATCCACGGCCCCCGGAGCTCGACCTCGCCCGTGCTGATCCCGTCCCAGGGCAAAGGCGTGCCCGCCTCGCCGACGATGCGTGCCTCGACGAGCGGGATGATGCGCCCACCCGTGGTGCGGTACCGCCACTCCTCCTCGCCGGTGGCACCGGCCGGCGGTGTTGCGAACGAAGCCAGTGGACTACTTTCTGTCATGCCCCAGGCCTGCTCGATGCGGACACCGTGCCGTGAGAGGAAGTTCTCCATCAGGGAGCGCGGGACGGCGGCACCACCGCAGACGACACGGCGCAGCGAGGACAGATCAGGGGCATGCTCGTCCGCGAACCGGAGGACGTCCAGCCAGATGGTAGGGACTCCCGCGGCGACGGTGACACGCTCCTTGACGATCAGGGAAGTCAGGGGCGCGGCATTCAGATGGTTCGAAGGGAGCACCAGACTGGCCCCGGTCAGGCCTGCAGCGTAGGGGAGCCCCCAGGCATTGACGTGAAACATCGGGACGACCGGCAGGACGCGATCGCTGTTGCGGATGCCGAAGGTGTCCGCCAGGCCGAGGCCCATCGCGTGCAGGACCGTCGACCGGTGTGAGTACAGGACTCCCTTGGGGTTGCCGGTCGTGCCGCTGGTGTAGCAGAGGGCCGCGGCGGCCCGTTCGTCGATCTCGACGTCGGGCATGCCCTGCGCAGAGTCGGCGATGAGGTCCTCGTAGCGCAATGCCTGCGTCAGTTCGCCTGCGGAGCCGTCACCGACGACCACGATGTGCTCCACGGTCGGCAGTCGCGGAGCGATGGCCTCCAGCAGCGGGACGAGCGAGTCGTCGACAATGATCGCGCGGTCCTCGGCGTGCGTAATGACGTAGGTCAGCTGTTCGGGCGACAGGCGCAGGTTCAGAGTGTGCAGCACCGCGCCCATCGCCGGGATCGCGTAGTAGAGCTCGACATGCTCCTGTGTGTTCCACATGAGCGTGCCCACGCGGTCGCCGGGCCGCACACCCAGGGCATGCATCGCTCCGGCAAGCCGGTCGACCCGGTCGCCGATCTCAGTGAATGTGACCGTATCGCACCGGCCTCCATCACGCAGCGTCACGACCGTCGAATCGGCATAGACGGTGCGCATCCGCTCCAGGATGTAACGGACGGTCAGCGGATAGTCGTTCAGAACAAGACCTTCAAGCATCAGTCGCTCACTCTCACGTGGCCACAGGCACTCGGTCCATGACCGGGACGGCTCAGACTCGCACTGTAAGACGCTTGTAACTTAGACTACACATGTCTAGTGTTCGTCGTCACGTGCACGCCGGCCCATCGCCGGTCGCCGTCGGTCGTCTGATATCCCACCGAACGGAATGGCATCGGATGAAAACCTCTGGATTCGCCCCGCACGAGGCCTTCGACGAGTACGCCGAACGCTTCCAAGACTATTTCTCCTTGCGCAGGGAGAACGGCATCGTCGAGCTGAAGATGCACGACAAGGGTGCAGCCACCGAGTGGAAGAAGGAGCACAACTGGGGCTGGGGTGCCGCCCTCAGGGCCATTGCCGCCGATACCGACAACGAGGTACTCATCATCGGCGGGACCGGCAACGCCTTCTCCACCGGCATGGACGCGGACTATCTGCGATATGTGAAGACGCTGCAGGAGGAGGAGCCGGAAGCCTTCAGCGAGCTGATCCTCGACACCTACCAGCGGGTCTCGAAGATGATCCAGACGATGCTCTTCGAGTTCGACATCCCCACAATCGGCGTTCTCAACGGGCCCGGGTTCCAGAACCTCCACCTGGAACTGCCCTTCTTCACCGACTTCACGTTGTGCGCCCCCGACGTCAGCTTCAGCAGCAGGCACTACACCCTGGGGAACGTCCCCGGGGACGGCTGGCACTTCGCGCTGCAGTTCATGCTCGGCGCCAAGCGTGCCAACCACCTGACCCTCTCGGGTCAGGAGTGGTCGGTCCGGCAGGCCCTTGACTGGGGCATGGTCGGTGAAATCGTCCCGTCGCAGACCATCTACGACCGCGCCTGGGAGATGGCCGAGGACATGATGCGCAAGCCGCGCAGCGTCCGCCGCCTGACCCACGAGCTCATGACCAGTTCCTGGCGCCGCTCCTTCCTCGAAGAATACCGATTCCAGTCGGGCGTCCAGGCCTGGTCCGGGACCATCGGAGCCTGCAGTGCTCGCGCCTGAGGCGAGCTCAGCGCCGCCTCTCACCTCGCCCTGCCCGATTAAGCAGATGAAGCACAGGAGCAGCGATGTCTGACACCGTGCAGGACTTCCTCGACGGCATGCGGTCTCCCACGGTCCCCCACGTCCCCTTCGACGAGTACGCGGACGCGTTCAAGGATGCGTTCGCGCTGCGCCGCGAGAACGGCATCTGCGAAATCCGGATGCACAGCAAGGGTGGTTCCGCCGTCTTCGGGAAATCCCACCACCGCGGCTGGTCGCAGATCCTCCGCCTGGTCGGCGCCGATCCTGACAACGAGCTGGTCATCATCACCGGCACCGGCGACAGCTTCGTGCGCCCCATACCGGACGAAGTGGTCCAGCACGCCAAGCAGGCCGCCGGCCGTGACCCTGCCGCCCGCCAGCTGGCCATGCACGAGCTGTACCTCGAGGGCACCGCCCTGGTGAAGAACCTCATCGAGCAGATCAACGTGCCGACCATCGGCGCCGTCAACGGCCCCGCCGGAGCCATGTCGGCGCTCGCCACTCTCTGCGACATCACCATCTGCAGTGACACCACGACCTTCGAGGAGAAGCACCTCGTCGAGAACCTCGTCCCGGCCGACGGCACCTGGCAGGCCTACGAAGGACTGATCGGCATCAAGCGGGCCAGCTACATGGCCTACATGCACCAGCGGATCGACGCAAGGACCGCCCTCGACTGGGGAATCGTCAACGAGGTCGTCCCTCACTCGGAGATCAACTCACGGGCGTGGGAAATAGCGGAAGTCCTGATGCGAAAGGACGCCTTCGCCCGGCGTATGACGCACTCGATGTTCAAGGAGTACTACGCGAGGTTCCTTGAAGGCTTCGCGCTCCAGTTCGCCATGGAGGCGTGGGCGGCAGCGCTGACCGAGGCGAACCAGCAGGCCGCCGCCGACCGCTAGCTCACGTATCAACCACTGGAGGAAAGATCGTGCCCAGGAAAATGCTCCGGAACACCAACGGTGCACCGTACGTCTCCCACATCTCTCTTGAGGAGTACGCGGACTGGTACCAGGACTTCGCCGTCATCACCCGTGAGGAGGGCATCTGCGTCATCAGGCTCCACACGAACGACGGCTCCGCGATCATCAGCCCGGGAATGCACAAGGCTATCCCCCAGATCCTCAAATACGCCGGGATGGACCCCGACAACGAGGTCATCATCCTCACGGGCACCGGCGACGACCTGTTCGCAGCCATGGACGCGGAAGCTCTCAAGACGGTGGCCCAATCGCTGGCCGAGGACCCGCTCAAGCTCTCCGACCAGCTGGTCGAGCTCTGGCCGGACGCACTGGCGCTCGCGAACGCCGTGGTCTTCGACGTCGACGTGCCGACAATCGGCATCATGAACGGCCCGACCCACACCGGACTGACGCAGGTGTTCACCTACTGCGACCTCACTCTCATGGCCGACGACGCCTACCTCTACGACTCTCACTTCAACCGGAATCTCGCCCCGGGCGACGGCCTGTTCCAGTCACTTCAGAAGTTCATCGGTGACAAGCGGGCGAACTACTACGGCTACACGGGCGCGAACATCGACGCCAAGAAGGCCCTCGAGTGGGGCATGGTCAACGAAGTGCTGCCACGTGAGGAACTGCTGCCCCGCGCCCTGGAGATCGCCCAGGGCATGATGAAGAACGAGCGACACGTGCGGCGCATGACCCACGCGCTGATGCGCCAGCGCGTCGCCCGTCACCTCGTGGAGGACCTGCACTTCCATGTACTCTCCGAGGGCTGGGGTGGGACACTGAGCGCCATCAACGCGGCGCAACGGCTCAAGGACGGACACACCGGACCGTCCACCTTCGTGGACGACCGGCTCCGCGAAAGCGTCGAGAAGAGCGATCAGCGCAAACAGTGAGCCTTTTCCAACCTGGCTGTCAGCGGCGCTGGCCGTGCCCAGCTGAGCATGCAGGCTGCCGTAGCCGCCCACGATT
>NZ_JAIUKE010000611.1 GCF_020176795.1 Streptomyces sp. 8L | reverse complement strand
CCCTCCCCGCCCATGGGGACCGGCCTCGACCTTCCCGTCGTGGTCTGCCACGAGCAGCTGGAACCGGGTGACCGCCTCGTCATGTACACCGACGGGATCACCGAGGCCAGGGACAGCGAGGGGCGCCAGTTCGGTCTCGAGCACTTCCTGGACTTCCTGGTGCGCCACCACGCCGACGACCTGCCCGTCGCCGAGACCATGCGCCGGCTGATCCACGCCGTGCTCCGCCACCACCGGGGCAGACTCGATGACGACGCGACGGTGCTGATCTGCGAGTGGCACGGGTGATGCGGGATCTCCGCCCGAAACCGGCCGGCGACGTCAGCGGACGCCCCGGTTCCGCCGCCAGGTGAGCCGGCGCTCTCAGCGGCCGGCGGACCCGCGCTCCGGCCGCGACCGCCGTCGTCGGGGCCGTGGCCCGGCCGCGGGGGAGCCGTCGCTGTCGCACCGGGCGAGCCCGATGCGACGGGCACGTGGCACACCGCAGGGACGACGGGACCGGCCCGGCCGGCGAGGCGCCCCGCGGTCGTGCCGCACCGCACCGCGGGCCGCCCGCGAGCGGCGGCGTGCGAGGGCTTCGCTCACTGGTCCTTCTTCCGCAGCGCCTCCGGCTTGTGCACCGCGGACCTGCCGGACTTCTCGCTGCGCACCCGGTACTGCGGGTCGTCCCCGCTCGCGTCCACCGTCCGTCCCGCGGACCGCACCCGCTCGGTGATCTCCTCCTCGACCTCGCCGACCGCCTCGCCCCCGTGGCTCTTCCAGGCGACCCTGTCTCCCTTGCGCGGTTTCCTGTTCTTGGCCATGTGTCTCACCTCCCTCCCATCCTGGTTCCGGCCGCCCGCTCCCGCAGGGCGAGTTCCGTCTGCCCGTGAGGGGCGCGGCGCCTCCGCCCGACGGCGCTGAGCGCCGGTTCCAGACCGCGGGGAGCTGACGCCTGCCGCGTATCGCCGCACCAGTGAGCCATGCCACCGCGGCGTCCGGGTTACGCGGGAAGGGATCGGGGTCACCCGGGTCCGGATGGCGGCGGGACGCCCCGGAGCACGGACCTGCCGCCTCCGCACGCGGGCGGCGGGGCCGGAGACGTCGTGAACGGAGGAACGGTGGCGGTTGGCCGGTGGATCGCTTGGGAAGCGGCGGCAGTGGGCCGGACGGCGCGGTACGCCGTGGCGTCTCCGGGGCCCGAGCGGGACGCGGTGGTGCAGTCACTCAAGGCGTCCGCCGCCGCGGTCCTGGCCTGGGCGCTGGCCGGCTGGTTCTTCCGGGCCCCGCTGGCCCTGATGGCGCCGTGGACGGCGCTGGCGCTGGTGGACGCGACGGTCTACCGGTCCGTGCGGTCGGGACTTCAGCAGTTCGCCGTCATCGCGGTGGGCGCGGTGGCGGCGTCCCTCGCCATGGCCGTCACCGGCGGCAGGACCCTCGGCGCGATGGCGCTGGCCCTGCCGTTCCTCGTCCTGGCCGGCACCTACCGCCGGCTCGGACGACAGGGGATCTACGGGGCGACGACAGCCCTGTTCGTCATCACGTACGGCACCTACACGCTGCCCGCGCTCGGCTACCGCCTGGCGGAGACGGCGGTCGGAGCGGTGATCGGGATCGGTGTGAACGCGTTCGTCCTGCCGCCCGTGCACCTGCGCAACGTGCGCGACCAGATGCGGCGGCTGGCACACGAGTGTGCCGACCTGCTCGCTCTGATCGCCGACGACATCGGGGACAAGGGGCCGGAGTACGGCACGGCCGAGGCCAGGGACCGGGTGGCGCGCCTCGAAACCGTGCTGGGTGCCCTGTTCGAGGCACGGCGGTGGACCACGGAGAGCCTGCGCGTCAACCCCGGTAGGCGACTGCGCCGTCGGCCGGGTCCCGAGCCGCCGCCTCCCGAAGAGGACGCCCGCTGGCAGGCGGTGGTCGGACATCTCGCCGGTGCCGTACGCATCCTGTCGAACGTGACCGGGGACGGGCGCGCTCTCCCCGTGCTTCCCCCCGACTTCCTTGAGCAGTACGGAGTTCTCGTCGGACGTGTCGCGCACGTGTGCGCCACCTGGGCGGACGCGCTGCGGGAACCGGGGACCGGGGGAGCGGACCGGGAGACGGAAGCGGCCCGGGCGGCTTGGGCCGCCCTGGAGCCGCTGGCGGACGGCCTGCCGAGGCGGCCCGGGCCGACAGCCGCGGTCTGCGGCGGTCTGCTGACCGAGACCCGGCTCCTCCTGGCCCTTCTGACCACGCGGCAGGAGGAGGACCCGCAGACCGGCGCCGCGCAGGACGGCGGTCTCTGAAAGGTCCAGCGGCGGACGGATCAAAGCCACGCTCAGTACGGACGGATGAGGGGAGGCGTCGCGAGAGCGGAAGCCCTCGGCGTCCCGCGACTGTCGTGGCGGCGAAAGGGCCGGGCGCTCACGGAGAGGCTGCGCAGGGAGATGTGAGCCGGCGAACCCGGCCACCGCCGGATGGAACACACCGGTACCTCCGTTCCGGGTGGAGTGTGGCGCCGGACCCTGGTACTGGCTGTGCCTGTATCCGCCCCGCGGGCCGGACCGACACTGACGGCATGACGAACCACACCGACACCCAGCCCATCGGCCTGCTCACCGGAAAGGTCGTGTTCATCACCGGCGCCAGCCGCGGCATCGGGGCCGCCGCGGCCCGGCTCTTCGCCTCCGAGGGCGCCGCAGTCGTCCTCGCCGCCCGCAGCGCCGACGCCCTCCAGCGGATCGTCACCGAGATCCGCGCCGGCGGCGGCACCGCGGACGCCGTGACACTGGACCTCGCCGACCGTGCGGGCATCCGCGCGGCGGTCGACCGCGTGGCGGAGCTGCACGGGCGGCTCGACGGAGCGTTCAACAACGGCGCGGCGATCCAGCGGCCGGGACCACTCGACACGACCACGGACGAGGACATCGAGGAGCAGTTCGCGGTGAACTTCCGCTCGCACTGGACCGCGATGACCGCGGAGGCCGCCCTCATGCGCAGGGGCGGTGGCGGGGCGATCGTCAACACGTCGAGCATCGGCAGCCGCAGGGCGAACCCGGAACTCCCCGCGTACGGCGCGATGAAACGCGCGCTCAACAGCATCACCGAGAGCGCCGCCGTCAGTTGGGGGCGCCACGGGGTACGCGTGAACGGCATCACGCCCGGCGGTACCGCCACGGAGATGATCGACCTGTGGGAGTCCGCTTCCCCCGGTGTCGTCGAGCGCATCGGCGCGGCCCCCCCCCCCCGGCCGGGGGGGGCCCCCCGCCCCCGGGCCGGGGGGGGGGCGGGGGGGGGCCCCGCCCCGGGGGGCGGGCTTGACGGGGCCCCGGGGCGGCGGGG
>NZ_JAIUKE010000610.1 GCF_020176795.1 Streptomyces sp. 8L | reverse complement strand
CCTCGTAGCTCGCGGCGGGGGGGCGGCCCCCCCCCCGGGGGGGCGCCCCCCCCGGCGCCCCCCCCCCCCCGGGGGGGGGGGGGCCCCCCCCGCGCGAGGTCGCGGAGGTGGCCGCGTGGCTGCTCAGCGACCGGGCCTCGATGGTGACCGGCGCGCTGGTGCCGGTGGACGGCGGCGCCGGCGCCTGAAGGCCGGTCTCCGCGAGGCGCGCCCGGCGGCCTGCCCGCCGCGCCCCTGCGCCGGTGCGGCCGTGCTGCCCCGCGTCCCGCTTGTCCCCGCGGGACGGGTGGTGCCATCGTGTGCCGCATGGCGCCGTCCCCCGACCAGCCGACCTTCGACCAGCCGTCCCTCGACCACGCGGCACTGCTCGCGGAGATACAGGTGGTCCGGCGGGCCGGGCTGCTGAGGCTGCGGGGCCGCGAGTTGCACGCCTTGGAGGCGGCTGCGTCCGCTGTGGCCGCAGCCGCCGCGCCCTCCTCGGCCACCGCGCGCACCCGCGAGGGCGCCGTCGAGGCCCTGCTCCGCCGTGCGGTGGAGCAACTCGACGCGGGCACGCTGCGGACCGCCGCCGAGTACTCCCTGGGCCTGGCCCAGGGCACCCGGGACTGGCCGGCGTCCTCCCGCCGGGCCCGCGCCGCCGAGGTGTACCGGGTGAGCGGGGAACGCTTCCGCAAGCACCACGAGGTGATGGTGCTCGGCCAAGTAGCCGAGAACATCGTGAAGTTGGCGGCGGGCGAGGCCGACAGTCCCGGCGAGGGCGACTGGGAGGGCGACACCCACAGGGCCCTGGACGTACGCGTGGGCGACCGGACCGTACGCCTCACCCTCCACATCCACCCCGTCGACCTGCTGCGGGACGTGGACGTGGTGGTCTCCCCGGTCAACACCTACCTCGCGCTGCCAGAACCGTACAAGTCGTCCGTGTCCGCCTCGTTGCGCCGTGCCGCCGCCGTGCGCGGGGTGACCGGTGACCTGCTGGAGGACCCGGTCCCCGCCGAACTGCGCGCGTGGGAGGAGCGCAACGGCACGTCCGGGCGTCCGGTGATCCCCGGCACCGTGGCGGCGACCGGCTCCGGAGCCATGGCCGGCAGCGGTGTACGACGGATCTACCACGCGGCTGTGGCGAGGCCCCGGCCCGGCACCAACGACTACGACGTACTGCCCGCCGACCTCACACGCGCCGCCTCGCGCGCGCTCACACTGCTGGCCGAGGAGCACGACCGGTACACACCGCCGTTGCGTTCGGTGTGTTTCCCGCTGCTCGGCTCCGGGCGCGGCGGGCTTCCGTACCGGGTGAGCACGACCGCCGTATGGAGCGCCGTCGAGGCGGAACTGGCGCGCGGCGCACGCTGGGACGTGCACTTCGTGGTGCGTACCCCGGAGGCGGCCCGCGCGGTGGAGCGCATCCCGGCCAGGTTCCGCCCGGCGCGCGACCAGTCGGCGCCCGGCCGGCCCGCTTGACTGGAGACGCGGGCCGCTCAGCGGGAACGCCTCGGGGGAGCCTTCCCTCCGGGCGGCTCGCACGCGGGGGCCGCTTTCACCGGCGCGGAGTCGGGCGGGGCCCGGTTCCTCCACGCGACGCACCGCGTTGTGGCATGAGGTGCCGTCAGCCGCCGCTGGAGGGGCAGTTGGGCTGCAAGGTGCCGTCAGCCGCCGTTGTAGGGGCAGTTGGGCTGTGAGGAGCCGTCAGCCGCCGTTGTACGGGCAGACGGGCTGCTCCATGGGGGTGCGGTGCACGAAGGCCGGGCGCAGGGCGGGGTCCTCCGGGTCGTAGTACCGGTGGAACACCGCGGTCGCCGAGCCGGACAGCGGCGGCACGATCCAGCTCCAGTCCGTCGGGACCGGCCGGCCGTGCCGCTTCTCGCGCTCGACGTGCGCCAGGAACCGCTGGGACTCCGAGTGGTGGTCCGCGATCGTCACGCCCGCACGCTCGTAGGAGTGCAGGACGGCGAGGTTGAGTTCGACCAGCGCCCGGTCCCGCCACAGCGTGCGATCGCTGCTGGTGTCCAGGCCGAACAGCGCGGCCACGGTGGGCAGCAGGTTGTAGCGGTCGGTGTCCCCGAGGTTGCGCGAGCCTATCTCCGTACCCATGTACCAGCCGTTGAAGGGCGCCGCAGGGTAGGTGATCCCGCCGATCTCCAGCGACATGTCGCTGACGGCCGGCACTGCGTACCAGCGCAGCCCCAGCGCGGCGAAACCGGGGTGCAGGGGATGCGTCAACGGCACTTCGAGTACGGCGTTCTCCGGGACCTCGTAGATCTCCGGGGCCAGACCCGGGGCGGGTTGCACCATCAGCGGCATGACCTCGAAGGGGCCCGCACCGCCCTTCCAGCCCAAGTCCTGGGCCAGCGCCACCCGCTGGGCGCTGCGCGGGTCGCCCGCGTAGCGCACCAGCTGTTCGCTCAGGAGCCTGGGGGCGGGGCGGCC
>NZ_JAIUKE010000609.1 GCF_020176795.1 Streptomyces sp. 8L | reverse complement strand
GTCCCCCCGCCCCGCGGCGAGCCGGGCCCCACGCCCGAGGAACTGCGCCTCCTCGCCTCCTGGGACCGGGATCTCGACGCCCTCGCCGGGGAGCTGACCCGGGCCCGCGCCGGGGTGCGGGACGTGGTGGTGCCCGGCGCCCTGTCCGCCACGGAGCTGCTGCGCCTCGCGGCCGACCCCGACGCGTACGCGCGCGAGCTGGCCCGGCCCATGCCGCGCCCGCCGCGGCCCGCCGCGCGCCGGGGCACCCGGTTCCACGCGTGGGTCGAGTCGCGGTTCGAGGCCCTGCCTCTGCCGCTCCTCGGCCCCGACGAGCTGCCCGGCGGCGACGCGGAGGACCCCGGCATCGCCGACGAGCACGACCTCGCGGTGCTCAAGGCGGCCTTCGAGCGCTCGCCGTACGCCCGGCGCACGCCGTACCGGGTGGAGGAGCCGTTCCAGCTGACCCTCGCGGACCGCGTCGTACGCGGCAGGATCGACGCGGTGTACCGGGCACCCGCGCCCGAGGACGCCCCGTACCCGTACACCTACGAGATCGTCGACTGGAAGACCGGCAGGGGCCGCGACTTCGACCCGCTGCAACTGGCCGTCTACCGCCTCGCCTGGGCCGAGGGGCACGGGCTGCCGCTCGCCGCTGTGACGGCCGCATTCGTGCACGTGCGCAGCGGCGAGACCGTACGGCCCGAGGGGCTGCCGGACCGCGCGGCGCTGGAACGCGTACTGAAGGGGGAGCCGGGACCGCGGTGAGCGCCGTCCGCCGAAGCGGCACGCGACCGGGCGGTGCGCCGGGCGGCCGTGCGCGGGGGCCTCTCCCGGCCAACCGCCCGGGAGGCTTCGGGGCCGGGCCGGTTAGGCTCGACATCATGAGCGAGAACCCGGACAGTGCCGTCCGCACACGCCCCCCGTCCGACGTCCTTTCCCGCAGACCGGCCCGGGGCGCCTCCCTCCACCCGGCCCCCGGCGGCTCCGGCGGTACGGAGTGCGGCCGCTGACAACGCGCCCCGGGACCGCCCCGCACGCACTCGCCCGCCCGCCACGACCCAGAAGCCGCCCGCACCATCAGGGGGAGTTGGAAGTACACGTGTCCACCAGCAGCACCAGCGGTGACGACACCGCACACCGGCCCATCGGGCTGACCGCCGACAGCGGCATCGACCGCGCCGCGCACCACCGTCTCGACGAGGCCTGGCTCGCCGCCGCATGGAGCCATCCGACGACCCGGGTCTTCGTCGTCTCCGGCGGGCAGGTGCTCATCGACGACACCCCCGACGGCGGCACCGAGCTGGTGATGACCCCGGCCTTCGAGGCGCCGCTCACCGAGACCCACCGCTACTTCCTCGGTACCGACGAGGACGGCGTCCGCTACTTCGCGCTCCAGAAGGACTCCCTCCCGGGCCGCCTCGACCAGTCCGCGCGCGCCGCGGGGCTGCGGGAGGCGGGCATGCTGCTGTCGGCGCGCGACGCGGGCCTGATGGTGCACGCGGTCGCACTGGAGAACTGGCAGCGGCTGCACCGCTTCTGCTCCCGCTGCGGCGAACGCACCATGATCGCGGCGGCGGGCCACATCCGCCGCTGCCCCGCGTGCGGCGCCGAGCACTACCCGCGTACGGACCCGGCGGTGATCATGCTGGTCACGGACGAGGAGGACCGCGCGCTGCTCGGCCGCCAGGTGCACTGGCCCAAGGGCCGCTTCTCGACCCTCGCGGGGTTCGTGGAGCCCGGCGAGTCCATCGAGAAGGCCGTGGCCCGTGAGGTGTGGGAGGAGGCGGGCATCGTCATCGGGGACGTCGAGTACGTGGCGAGCCAGCCATGGCCCTTCCCGTCCAGCCTGATGCTCGGCTTCATGGCGCGCGCCACGGGTTCGCGGATCAACGTGGACGGCGAGGAGATCGAGGAAGCGCGCTGGTTCTCCCGCGAGGACCTGCGCACGGCCATCGAGAGCGGCGAGATCCTGCCGCCGATGGGCATCTCGATCGCCGCCCGGCTGATCGAACTCTGGTACGGCAAGCCGATCCCGAAGCCCCTGCCGACATCCGACGCGGGGGCCTGACGGCGAGGGCCGGGCCCCGGCGCGACGGTCCGACGGCCCACCCCTGGCCGACCCGCCCGGCCGGCCACGTGCGGTCGTCCGGGCGGCGCACCGGCACGACGAAGGCCCCCGAGAGCCGGGACTCTCCGGGGCCTTCGCGCCGGATCTCACCGATCGGGGACGCGCTGCCGCGTTCGCGCCGCCGGGACCGTCCGGTGCGCGCGCCGGGCTCAGGCTGCGATCTTCTGCTTGACCTGCGCGAGCGACGGGTTCGTCAGCGTGGAGCCGTCGGCGAAGAGCACGGTCGGCACGGTCTGGTTGCCGCCGTTGGCCTTCTCGACGAACGCCGCGGACTCCGGGTCCTGCTCGATGTTGATCTCGGTGTACGCGATCCCCTCGCGGTCCATCTGGCCCTTGAGGCGACGGCAATAGCCGCACCATGTGGTGCTGTACATCGTCACATTGCCCGACATGTCCCTCGCGCTCCTTCGTTTTCGGCCCGCCCGGCAGGGGCTCCGGCGCGGCGCATCCATGGAACGTACAGCGCCCGTCCACCATTCCCGTAGGGCGCCTCCGCTTGCCTTTCACGCCACAGTGCGCGGTCACGGCCGCTCGGGGGCCTGCCGACGACGGAAACGGCGCACGCGCCACGTACTGACTCCTGCATCAGTACGACCATCACACCCCGCCTGTGGACACTGACCCCCGTCCGTCCCGGGCGACCTGGCAGCATGGCGGCGTGACAGCAGCAACGCACTCCTCACCCCTCCCGCCCCCCGACGCGGACGCCGTGCTCGACGGTCTCGACCCCGAGCAGCGCGCCGTCGCGACGGCGTTCCAGGGACCTGTGTGCGTGCTCGCCGGCGCCGGTACGGGCAAGACCCGCGCCCTCACCCACCGCGTCGCCTACGGGGTGCGCGCCGGGATGCTCCAGCCGGGCAGCGTGCTCGCGGTCACGTTCACCAACCGGGCGGCGGGCGAGATGCGGGGCAGACTGCGCCAGCTCGGGGCGGGCGGCGTACAGGCGCGGACGTTCCACTCGGCGGCCCTGCGCCAGCTCCAGTTCTTCTGGCCCAGGGCCGTCGGCGGCGAGCTGCCCAGGATCGTCGACCGCAAGGCGCCGCTCGTCGCCGAGGCCGCCGCCCGCTGCCGGCTCCGCCTCGACCGGGGCGAGCTGCGGGAGGTCACGGGCGAGATCGAGTGGGCGAAGGTCACCCAGACCGTTCCCGCCGACTACGCGGCCGTGATCGCGAAGTCGGCCCGCGAGACCGCGCGCGACCCGGCCGAGACGGCGCAGGTCTACGCGATGTACGAGCAGCTCAAGCGGGACAGGTCGGTGATCGACTTCGAGGACGTACTGCTGCTGACGGTCGCCATCCTCCAGGACCGGCACGACATCGCGGACCAGGTCCGCAGCCAGTACCAGCACTTCGTGGTGGACGAGTACCAGGACGTCAGCCCGCTCCAGCAGCGCCTGCTTGAGCTGTGGGTGGGCGATCGCGAGACGCTCTGCGTCGTCGGCGACGCGAGCCAGACGATCTACTCGTTCACCGGCGCCACCCCCGAGCACCTGATCAACTTCCGTACCCGCCACCCGAACGCGACGGTCGTCAAGCTCGTCCGCGACTACCGCTCCACCCCCCAGGTCGTCCACCTCGCCAACGGCCTGCTCGCCCAGGCCCGCGGACGGGCGGCGGAGCACCGGCTCGAACTGATCTCGCAGCGCGCGAAGGGCCCCGAGCCCGTCTACACGGAGTACGGGGACGAGCCCGCCGAGGCGGAGGGTACGGCCCGTCGTATCCGCGATCTGATCGCGGCGGGAGTCCCGGCCGGCGAGATCGCCGTCCTCTTCCGCATCAACGCGCAGTCGGAGATCTATGAACAGGCCCTCGCGGACGCGGGCGTGCCGTACCAACTGCGCGGTGCGGAGCGGTTCTTCGAGCGGCAGGAAGTACGGGAGGCGGGCGCCGCGCTGCGCGGTGCGGCGCGTTTCGGCGGCAACGACGCCCTGCTCGACGGCATGGTCGAGCTGCCCTCCCAGGTCCGCGCCGTGCTGTCCGCCAAGGGCTGGACGGATCAGCCGCCGGCCGGCTCAGGCCCGGTCCGTGACCGCTGGGAGTCGCTGACCGCGCTGGTCAGGCTCGCGGAGGACTTCGCGGCCGCCCGCCCGCAGGCGACGCTCGCCGACCTGGTCACCGAACTGGACGAGCGCGCCGCCGCCCAGCACGCGCCCACGGTCCAGGGCGTCACACTCGCCTCGCTGCACGCGGCCAAGGGCCTCGAATGGGACGCGGTGTTCCTGGTCGGCCTCGCCGAGGGCACCATGCCGATCACGTACGCCAAGACGGAGGCGCAGATCGAGGAGGAGCGCCGGCTGCTGTATGTCGGCGTGACGCGCGCGCGGGTCCACCTCTCGCTGTCCTGGGCGCTCTCCCGCGCGCCCGGCGGACGCCCGTCCCGCAAGGCCACGCGCTTCCTCCAGGGCCTGCGGCCGGGCGGCGGGCGCGCCACCTGGACGGCGGCGTCCGGGGCGGGCGGCTCGGTCGAGCTGGGCGCGGCCACGGCGCGCGCCGCCGGAGACGAGAAGCCCGTGCGGCGCGGGCGCGACCGCAGGCCCGCCCGCTGCCGCGTCTGCGGCAGGACGCTGACGGAGGCGGGCGAGATGAAGCTGATGCGCTGCGAGGACTGCCCCTCCGACATGGACGAGGCGCTGTACGAGCGGCTCCACGCGTGGCGCGAGGTGAGGGCGCGCGAACTGGGGCAGCCGGCGTACTGCGTCTTCACCGACAAGACCCTGATCGCCATCGCCGAGACGGTGCCGTCCGACGAGCGGGAGCTCGCCGGGATCTCCGGCGTCGTACGCCGCAAACTCACCCGCTTCGGCCCCGACGTACTGGCCATCTGTGCAGGTGAGAACCGCTCCGGCGAAGAGGGGACGAGCTGATGCAAACTCGTCGCGAAAATAGTTTGCGCGCGCCGGGCGAATCCCCATAGGTTCTTATCCACGGGAACGGCGGTCTTCTCCAGGACTGACTTCCCGTGCTGTACTTGACATGCTCGGCTCTTGACAGGCCGGGCGCGTCGAAGCACACAACGACACTGTCCGCATACGTGAGGAACCGGCTCCGGCCGGGTCCCGAGACGCCGAGAGGAGGCGATTGAAGTGATCACGAACACCAGCGGCTTCACCAGCACCGGCAAACTGGCCGGTCACGCTTTCGCCTGTGCTCCCTCTCTCGGCTCCTCGTCCCTGATTCTCAACGGCACCGGTATGCCGGGCGTCTTTGAGATGCGCCCCTTCTCCTCCCTGCCCGGTCTTGATCTGTCCTCCCTGCCCGTGCGCGAGCACGTCGGCGATGAGCGACCGACCAAGGCACTGGTGGCAGCGGGAGTAGCGGAGCAGGCGAAGGCATATGCCTTCGCGGCGGCCAGTGCCGGAGCGCAGACGAATCAGCAGACGACGCACGAGAACGAAATGTGGGCCTTCCGCGGGCCTGAACCCTGGAGTCCTCCAGCCTGATCGGCAATCAGGCCGGCGCCTTCAGGGCCGCGGGCCCCCCCCCCGGGGGCCCGGGCCCGGGGTTTTTTGCCGCCCGGGGGGGCCGGGGGGGGGGGGCGGGGGGCCCCCGGGGCCCCCGGGGGGGGCGGGCGCCGCGGCCGGGCAGGGGCCGCGTGGCCGGGGCCCGGCCGCGGGCGGGGGCGCGGGCGGGGGGGCGCG
>NZ_JAIUKE010000608.1 GCF_020176795.1 Streptomyces sp. 8L | reverse complement strand
GCGGGGCCCGGGGCCGGCCCTGGGCGGGGGCCCGTGCGCAGGTCCTCCGCGGGCGTGCCGCATCCGGCGCAGGCCAGCGCACCGTTGAGGTGTCGTCGGCACCGGTCGCAGTAGTCCATGGCGCTGGAAGGCTACGCGCTGTGACGACACCACAGACAGCCGCACGTGTGGAGATCCTGTGTGGAACCCCGTGTCCCCCGCCGTGCCGCCCGATTGGGGAGGATGGCCCCATGACCTCAGGCACCTCAGGCACCTCAGGCACCGCACCCGGGGACGCGTTCGGGCCGCGCTCCTTCCAGCTCGTCCTGCTGCGCAGGATGGCGGACCACCAGCCGGACCTCGTCGACGAGGCCCGGCGCGCGCTGGGCGCCTCGCGGGCCGATCTGCGGGAGGCCAACCGCCGCTGGCAGGCGATGGTGCGCTCGCCGCGCGGCCGGGGTGCCCGTGCCCGGTACCGCTCGGTGCTCGGGGAGCCGGCGCGCGCGTTCCGCCGCCGCGTCGGCGACCTGGAGTGCGACGCCTTCCAGTGGCCCGTACCGCTCTGGCCCGACCTGCGTTTCGAGATCATGGTGGCGCCCGGCGGCGCGGTCTGGAACGAGTGGCTCGTACGGGCGCCCGGCGCGCCCGCCCCTGCTCTGTCGACCGCGGCCGACCTGCGGCCCTGGGGGTGCACCGTGGACGAACTCGCCCGCGCCTTCCCGCCCGCCAGACCCCTTGAGGGCACGGCGCCGACCCGCTTCGGGCTGGCGTTTCGCGCGCCCGCGAGGCCGGTCGGGGGCGCGCCCGCGCCGGCCGGGGGCGACACGAGCCCGGTCGACCGTACGGAGCACGTGGCCGAATTCACCTGGGGGCTCCTGCAACGGTGGGCGCCAGCCTGAGCGCCCACCGGGGGCGCGCCCCGTGCCGTACGCCGCCCGGCGCAGTCCAGCGCGCGCCGGGCGGCGTGTCGCAGCAGGATTTCACGTATCGACCGGGGCCCGCGCCGCCGGTGACCGTCCCTGCCGCTCGGGAGATCCGCCGTGACCGTCAGTCTTGAGAACCTGCGCCGCTGCCACATCGCCGTCGACATGGGAGCCGCCCGGACCCGGGTCTTCGTGAAGGGGGCCGGCCTCGTCGTCGACGAGCCGAGCTGCGCCGCCGTCAACACCCGTACCGGATCGCTGATCGCCGTCGGCACCCTGGCGGAGCAGATGACTGGCCGTACGCCCCACTACATCCGCGTCGCACACCCGGTGGCGGGCGGCACCGTCATCGACATCGAGATGGCCCAGCGCATGCTGCGCCACCTGCTCGGCGACAAGCTGAGGCGCCAGTTGCGCCGCAAGCCCCGGCTGCGGGCCGCGGCCTCCACGCCGCACGACAGCGACCCGCTGTCGCAGCGTGCCGCGATCGAGACGCTCGTGGGCCTCGGCGCGAGCCGGGTCGAGCTGGTGGACACGGTGATCGCCGCGGCCGTCGGCTGCGGGCTGCCCGTCGAGGACCCGACCGCCACCATGATCATCATGTGCGGGGCCGCGACCACGCAGGTGGCGGTGATGTCGCTGGGCTCCATCGTGACGGCGCAGCGCATCGCGGTCGGCGGCAACGCCATCGACCAGGCAGTGGTCCAGCACCTGCGCCACCACCACGAGCTGGTCCTGCCGAGCCAGTCCGTACGCGCCATCCAGCTGGCGCTGCGCGACAGCACCCTGGCGGCGGAGGGCCCGACGACGATGGAGATCCACGGCCGGGACGTCGCCACGGGCGTGGCGCGCACGGTGAAGGTGGACACCGCGGCGGTGCGCGAGGCGATCTACACCCCGCTGACCGCGGTGAAGGACGGCATCGGGCGCGTCCTGCGCGAGTGCCCGCCCGATCTGGTCGCGGACCTCGCGGACTCGGGCATCAAGATGGTCGGCGGGAGCGCGCTGCTGCCGGGCCTCGACACCATGCTGCGCGAGGCGACCGGGATGCCGGTGGCGATCGCGGAGCGGCCCGACGTGTGCACCATCCTCGGGATGGGAGCGATGCTGGAGGGCAGGGTCGCGCCGCTGGACACCGACCCGATGGCCGAGGCGCACTGACCCCGCTCCCCCGCCACCGTGCCAGGCCGAGGCCACGACGAGGACGCCCTGCCCTGCGGGCGGCCGGGCGAGGACGCAGCCCCTGACGAGGCCGCACCGGAGGTCGAAGAGCCGAGCGAGGCCGCCTCGGGCATCGCAGAACTGGGCGAGGCCGCACCGGAGGTCGGAGAGCCGAGCGAGGCCGCATCGGGCATCGAAGAACCGGACGAGGCCACACCGGGCATCGAAGAACCGGACGAGGGCGCATCGGGCGAGATCGCGCCCGGTGTCGAGGAGCCGCGCCACGGTGAAGGGCCCGCGGGCGACGGGCACTCGGAGCGGACGCGTGACGGTCTCGGGCACGGCCTCTCGGCGGGCACCGACCGGCTGCCGGTGCTGCTCGAATCCGTCCTCGGCATCGGCACGGATCTCGAACTCGGTGTCACACTCCAGTACATCGTGGAGGCGGCGGTCGAGCTGGTCGGGGCCGTCTACGGCGAACTCGGCGTCGTACAGCCGGAGAACGCGGCGCTCACCGAGCTGTTCTCGGCGGGCGCCGACGAGGCCGGTGCCACCGCAGAGGTGCCGGTACGGGTCGCCGACGAGGTGTTCGGCACGCTGCGGGTGCGGGGGAAGCGCGGGGACGGCCCACCAGCGGCCCCGGGCGGCGGGGTGGGCCCCGGCGCCGGGAGGGCGCGAGGCGTGTTTTGCAAGGCGGCCCCCGCCGCCGGGGCGCCCACCGCGCGGGACACCCGGCCGGCGCCCGGCGCCGGGGGGGGGCCCGCCGCCGTCGCGGTGACGGGATGTACGGCGCCGCCGCTCGCCGCGCCCGACGGCGTCGCCTGGAGCGCACCGACCGGGGCCCGCGTCGCACGCTGGGTGGCGCGGGGCGTCACGTCCGTACGCGCCTCCGTACGCGTATGCGCGCTCGTGCCCGTATCCGCGCGGGTACGGGCGCCCGTACCCGCGCTCGCGCTCGCGCTCGTGCGGTGCGACGGCGTCGCCGGACGGTGCGTCGCAGGGGGTGTCGCCCGGCGGGGCGCCGGGGATTCGGGGCGCGATGTCGCCGTGCCGATCTCGCCCGTCGGCAGGGGGCTTCCGTCCGGCGCCACGAGGCGGAAGCCGTCGACGTCCTGGCCGCGCGGACGCTTCGGCCGGTCCTTCGCGCAGTAGTAGAGCGGGTGCCGGGCGTAGAGGACCTGCGGCAGGTCGCTGCCGTGGGCGTGGTGCGGGGTGTGGCCGATCTCGGCCGTCACGCCGTGGCCCCGCGCCGCGGCGCCGACCGCGGCGGGGAACTCCGCCGCGCACCGGCCGGTGCAGCCGGGTGTGTTCGGCTTGTCGGCCTCCCGCAGGTAGAGCGGGTTGCCGTGCGCGTCCGCCAGGGCCGCGCCGTTCGCCGTGCTGATCAGCGTCAGTTTCCGCGGCTGCGTGGGCCGGTCCACGGCTGTGGCGGTCGCCGAGGCGAGCAGGACGAGCCGCGCGGCGGCGGCCGCGACCAGTGCAGGGGTACGGCGTACGGAGGGGGGCGGGGCATCGGCCATGGGTCAAGGCCATCCGCAGCCGCCCCCCGCGGCAACGCCGGTGAGCCGTACGGGGGAGCGGACCGGTGGGGGCGCTCACCGAGACGGGCGCGGCCCGGATGCCCGGAGGTCCGGGCGCCCGAACGTCTGAACGTCCGGGCATCCGCCTACAGCGCCTGCGGGAAGTCGAAGAGGCGGTCCGGGTCGTACTGCTTCTTCAGGCGGGTGAGCCTCTCGACCCCCTGGCCGTAGTAGGCGGTGCGCCAGTCCGTCAGCGTCGGGTCCGTGTAGTTCTGGTACGCCGCGCCCGACGCGTACCGGCGCATCGCCGTGTGGGTGGAGCGCAGCCACGACTGGTGGGCGCTGCCCGTACCGCCGGGCTGCCAGGACGCCACGTACTGCGCGAGCATCCGGGAGCGGCGGTGCGTGAACGCCGTCGCGGCCGGGTCGACCCGGTTCACCGCCCCGCCGAGCGCCGTCAGCAGGAGCGAACCGCCGCCGCCCTGCGAGGCGGGCAGCCGGGTGAACGCCTCGGCCGCGCCGAGCAGCGCCTGCCGGCCCGCCGGGCTCATGGACCTGTCGTAGAAGTCGGAGGCCGCCGCGTACGTGTCGCGCCGCAACGCGCCCTGCGCCGAGCGGCCCGGGACGCTGCCGACCAGCCTGGTCTGCTGGGACGTCAGGCCGGAGTATCCGCCGTACACCTCCATGGCGTCCTCGAAACTCCGGCTCTTCAGCGAGACGGAGCTCGCGGGTCCGGGGCCTCCGGCCTGGTCGGCGAGGCGGTCGACCGCGTTGTGCAGGTCGCCCTCGGTGCCGAGCGAGAACACGGAGACGGACGCCGTGGGCGCGACCCCGCCGGGGCCGGCGTCGAAGTGCAGCGACGACCAGATCTCGTCCGGCTGGTCGGGGCCCCACTCCTGCCAGCTCGCGAGGAGCGCGTCGGCCTTGGCCCAGGGCCAGCTCATGAACGCGACGACGCCCTCGGGCGCGGGGTGGGTGCGAAAGCGCAGGGAGGTGACGACGCCGAAGTTGCCGTTGCCCGCGCCGCGCAGCGCCCAGAACAGGTCGCTGTTGTGGGTGGCGTCGGCGGTGAGCGTGGTGCCGTCGGCCGTGACGAGGGTGGCGGATTCGAGGCTGTCGCAGGCGAGTCCGTACGCGCGGGAGGTGACGCCGTGTCCGCCGCCGAGGGTCAGCCCGGAGACGGCGACGGTCGGACAGGAGCCGGCCGGGATCGTACGGCCCTTGCCGGTGAGGGTCCGGTAGACGTCGGCGATCCTGGCGCCCGCGCCCACCACCCCGTCGCCCGCTGCGCCATCGAGGGAGTCGAGCCTGGATATGTCGATGACGAGGCGGCCGTTGCCGCTCGACCAGCCGGCGTACGAGTGGCCGCCGCTGCGGATCGCGACCGGTGTGCGGTGCGTCCGCGCGAACGCCAGGCACTCCTTGACATCGTCCTCGCCGGTGACGTAGGCGACGGCCGCGGGCTTCAGGCCGTCGAAGCGCGTGTTGTAGAGCTGACGGGCGGTCGGGTAGTCCGCGTCGCCGGGCCGTACGAGGTCGCCGTCCAGGCCCTTGCCGAGCGCGGACCAGGTCGGCGCGCCGGGGGAGGCGCTCCCTGACGGTGTCGTGCCGGTCGCACCGCTGCCGCCGCCTGGGGGCGAACTGTGGCCGGTGGCCCCGCCGGTGCCGCCGCTGTCGCAGCCCGCGAGTGTCCCCGTGGCGGCGGTCGCGGCCAGGGCCGCGGCGGCGGTGAGCACGCCTCTGCGTGGCATCGGCCGCCCGCCGGGGCGTACGGCGAAGCGGCCTCCGGCGCCGCTCGTGACGGCGTCCGTGCTCGCCGCGCCGGTCGGGGCTGCCGTGCCCGCGGCGCGGTCCCTGGGACTGCTCATGCGTGGTGACCCTCCCGCGAAGGACCTGGAGATGGGGGATGTCCCGTGGGGGAGCGTCCTTCGCCAGTACCAGACGGTACAGACGGTACGAGGGAGGCCCGGCGGCCGGGAGAGGGGGTGCCGGGGAGAGCGGGGAGCCGCGGGCGGCGATGCGGCGGCCGAGGCCGCGAACCGGCCGCATCGCGGTCGGGTTGGCCGGGGCCGCGACGGGTTGGCTCGGGAGGCGCGGGTCAGGGAGCCGTCTCGTGCGTGCGGGCGTCGGTGCGGGCGAGGTCGCGCGATCTGCGGGCGGGGCCGCGCCATCCGCAGGAGCAGCGGGCGGTGCAGAAG
>NZ_JAIUKE010000607.1 GCF_020176795.1 Streptomyces sp. 8L | reverse complement strand
GCCAGGTGGTCCAGACAGTGCCGTACGACGTCCCCGGCGCGCGCCCCGGCCGGCACACCGGCCAGGGTGAGCAGACCCGGGCCCGGGCCCCCCCGGGGGGGGGGCGGGGCCCGGGGCGCGCCCGGGGACACGGACGCGCCCCCGGTCCACCGTTACCGCGGGCGCGCCCCGGCCCCTCCGTTACTGCGGGCCCGCGCGGTGGACCACCATCGCGGAGCCGCCGCCCCTGCGGACCTTCTCCGCCGCCGCCTGCCACCTGCCGTCGGGCAGGTGCTCGACGCCGGTGGCCGCGCCGATCTCGTCCAGCTCGGTGAACCTCTGTCCCAGCGCTTCCAGCTGGGAGCGCAACGGGCTGTTCCACAGGGCCGGTTCGAGTTCCGTCGTGGCCGCGTTGCGCTGGCTCGCACGGGGCGCGGCGATCGCGTCCACCAGCGGCATGCCCCGGTCGACGCGGTTCGTCAGGGTCTGGAGGACGGTCGTGATGATGCTGGCCCCGCCGGGTGAACCGATCGCGAAGACCGGCCGGTGCCGCCGGTCGAGGACGATGGTCGGCGAGATCGAGGATCGCGGGCGCTTGCCGGGGCCCGGCAGGTTCGGGTCGTGCACGGCCGGGTCGGCGGGCGTGAAGGAGAAGTCGGTCAGCTCGTTGTTGAGCAGGAAGCCCCGGCCCGGCACGGTCATCGCGCTGCCGCCGGTCTGCTCGATGGTGAGGGTGTACGCGACGACGTTCCCCCACTTGTCGGCCACCGTGAGGTGCGTGGTGTTCTGCCCCTCGTACGGGGTGGGCACGGCCTTCCCTGCGTTCGCGCACGGCGCGGGGTGGCGCGGGTCGCCGGGTGCCAGCGGGCTGGTGAGCGCCCGGCTGTCGCTGATCAGGCAGGCGCGGGAGTCCGCGAAGCGCTGGGAGAGCAGGGCGGTGGTCGGCACGTCCTCGTAGGCCGGGTCGGCGACCCAGCGGCCGCGGTCGGCGAACGCGATCCGGCTCGCCTCGATGTAGTGGTGCAGGTACTGGACGGCCGAGGCGTCCTTGAGATCGGTGTTCTCCAGGATGTTCAGGGCCTCGCCGATGCTGGTGCCGCCGGACGACGAGGGCGCCATGCCGTACACGTCGAGGCCCCGGTAGGACACCTCGGTGGGCTTCCTGAAGACCGTGCGGTAGCCCGCGAGGTCGTTGGTGGTGAGGTCGCCCGGGCGTACGTCGCGGGTGGTACCGGGCGCGACGGGCGGCGTGCGGACGGTGCGCACGATGTCGCGGCCGAGGTCGCCCCGGTAGAGGAGCCCGATGCCCTGGCGCCCCAACTCCTGGTACGTACGGGCCAGATCGGGGTTCTTGAGGGTGGAGCCGACGGCGGGCGGCGCTCCGCCGGGCAGGAACAGCTTCGCCGTGTCGGGGAAGTCGGCGAACCGGGCCGCGTTCGAGGCGGTCTGCGACCGGAAGGTCTCGTCCACGGTGAAGCCGTCCTCGGCGAGGTGCTCGGCCGGCTTCAGCACCTGTCCGAGCGGCCTGCTCCCCCAGGCCCGCAGCGCGCTGTCCCAGGTGGCGGCGGTGCCGGGGGTGCCGACGCTGCGCCCGCTGGTGACGGCGTCGTCGAACGGCAGGGGCTTGCCGTCCTCGTCGAGGAACAGCCCGGAGTCCGCCGAGGCGGGGGCGGTCTCTCGGCCGTCGACCGTGTGGACCGTACGGGATTTCGCGTCGTAGTAGACGAAGTAGCCGCCTCCGCCGATGCCCGCCGAGTACGGCTCGGTGACTCCGAGGGCGGCGGCCGTCGCGACGGCGGCGTCCACGGCGTTGCCGCCCGCCTTGAGGACCTGGATGCCCGCGGCGGTGGCGTCCGCGTCGACGCTGGCCACCGCTCCCCCGTACCCGGTGGCGACCGGGGTCTTCGCCGGGGCCTTCGGATGTGCGGCCGACGGCGGCGCCTTGGGATGTGCGGCCGACGACGGGGGCGCCGCCGCGCCCGCCGTGAGCAGGGCGGCGGCCACGGCCAGGACCGATACGTTCCCTGCGGTGGAGCGGCGCATCCGTACCTCCGAAACCCCAGAAGCGGTCAGTCCGCGCAGCCTAGCCCGGGCACTCGCGATGCGTCAGGAACACGTCATCCCGCTCGGGGTCACGCCGGGCCCCGCAACCCCTTCTGGCCGCACGCCGGAAGCCGCGCCCGGTCAGCACCCTCGAAACCCTCGAACATCGGTACGGAACACCGCTAGCATGCGCGCCCATGACGGACGGCGTACGCGACATCGTGCTCGGCGTGGTGGCGGCCCTGGTGTGCGGAGGGCTCGGCTGGCTCGCCCGTACGGCTCTCTGGCGGCGCGCCCTGCGCCGGAAGCAGGCGTTCTTCGGGCTGCCCGAGCACTCGGAGTGCCTGGCGGTCGTCGGCCGCGAACCCGGTGGCGACGCGGCCGTGCACCGGCACGACGTGTTCGCGCTGCTCGAACTGTCCGCCGTGGCCAGGGAGTGCGGCGCGCTCACGCGGCTGGTCGCCCACGACGCGACCCAGCAGGGCTTCGGCGAGCGCACGGAGTTCTGCTTCGGCGGCCCCGCCGGCAACCGCAGGACCGCCGCGCATCTCGCGTCGATGCTGCCGGGCGTCGCGATCGCGGCGGACCCGGAGCCGGGCCCCGACCGCGGGGCCTTCCGCATCGGCCGGGAGCGGTACCGCGTCGAGCCGGGGGTCGCCGAACACGTGCTGCTCGCGCGGCTGACGGGCGGCCAGGGGGCGCGCCCGGTCTTCGTGTTCTGCGGACAGCGCCCGATCACCCATCAGGCCGCGGCGCGCTATCTGGCGCGGCACCACGAGCGGCTGCGCCGCAAGCACGGCGACGGACCGTTCTGCCTGCTGCTGAAGGTGGTCAACTCCCAGGCGTACGGGCCCGACATGACGGAGTTCGTCGCGGATGTCTCCCAGGCGGCGCGCGAACCGCTGCCCGCCGGCGCGCCGCCGTCCGCGCCGCGCGCCGGAGACAAAGCGACAAAAGCCTGACGCCGCGGCAGGCGCCCGCAGCCGGACGGAGAAGCCCCGGGGTTCGGGAGCCGGCCCCGTGCGCGGGAGGCCGGAAGCGGGTGACACGCGGGCAGCAGGGCCCGGAAACGAGAAGAGAGCGGTGCCCCCGCCGCGCACACGCGCGACGCGGCCCCGCCCCACGCCGAGCACAACCCGGCCGGCCCGCAGCTGACCTTCTCCCCTGAACAGAGAAGTGATCACCGGCTGCTGTCCGGTCCGGGTCATTGCCCCTGAGCTACTGCGCGCCTCGCAGCAGCATCCCTGGTGCGGCCGGGGTGCCGCCCTCGGCCACCGATCTCGACAGGGCTGAACTGCCCACCCTAGTCGAGATTCGGCCTGGAGGCCTTGCTCTGCGCCGTTGTGGCTCGATCAACGATTCGACGGCCATACGCTGCCCTACCCCATTCTCGGCTCTGTCGAGGTCAGCGCAAACTATCCACGCACCTAAGGGACTTCAGGGACGACACGCATAAATCCGGCATAAGCGCGATTTACTGCAAACTGCACACAGTTCGCCCATTCGGGGCGTCACACCTCGGCGGCCTCCGCGTATACCTGGGCAAGCTCGGGGGCGCCGGTGACCGCCCAGTCGAGGCCGGCCTCCACGACCTGGATCTCCCGGCCCGACACGAGCCGCACCACGGGGTGTCCACTGGGCCAGATGTGCCACTTCGCGCCGGGCACCGAACGGACGATCACCGTGCCGAGATAGAGGCCGGCGTCGTTGCCGAACCAGGGCAGCTCCTCCGTGTCCTCGCGCCAGCGCGGCGGCAGCTGGTCGAGCTCGGACAGCGAGTCGACCGAGTCGTCGAGCCGCAGCCCCCACCGCATCGCGTACACCCGCAGCAGCTCGCACTCCGACAGCAGCTCCGTGATCCCCTCCTGCTCACGGGCGGCCGCGGCCGGCGACGGCCTATCGCCGTCTCCGTGCCGCCTGCTGCGCCAAGTGTCCAGAAAAGGGATATTCATACAACTAAGCGTGCCACCCGTACCGGAGCGGCACCATAGGACGCGCTGCGTGTCCCCCGAACTGTGCGACGGCTGTGCCGCGCCGGTCAGACGGGGCGGTCGGGGTCCGCCGCCTCCAGCGCGAGCACCGCGAACGTGGCCAGCCAGTGGTCCGAGGTGAAATCGCCCGAGCCCAGCGCCGACAGGCCGGCCTCCAGGTGCGCCGCGGCCGTGTCGCGCAGGATGCGGGAGCGGAAGTCTCCGAGGGCGTCGGCCAGCGCGTACAGGGCGGCGGCGCGGCTGAGACACAAGCCGTGGAGGTGGCCGATCTGGCCATCGGACGCGTCGGTCACCTCCGGCGGCGCCAGCAGCACCGGCTCGCCCGAGCGGGCCGCCGACGTCAGCTCGGGCAGCAGTCCCCCCGCCCAGAGTCTGAACTCGGCGGGCTCGGCGGCGCGGCGCATCGCGTCGGCCTCCGCCAGCAGCGGCGAGAGGAAGTCCTGCCCCGAGGGTTCCCAGCGCAGGGCGCCGCCCTCGTCGCCCGCGAACCAGGCGCGCAGTTTCGCGCGGACCGGCTCGGCCAGGTGGGGGACCCCGGCGCGCTCCGCGCTGTCCAGCACCAGGCCGAGGGCGAAGGCGCTGTTGCTGTGCACGCCGTGGCGCACGGGATAGCGGGCCTTGGGCAGCCAGTCGAGGATCAACTCGGCGACGGTGCGCGCGGCGGGTGCCAGCGCGGCGGCCCACCGCCCGTCCTCGTGGGCCGCGCTCTCGGCCGTGAGCATCAGCAGCCACGCCCAGCCGTAGGGGCGCTCGAAGGAGGGGTGGGCCCGCAGATAGCCGGACTCGGCCGCCATCGCCTCGGGGGTGAGGTGCGCGTCCAGCGCCTCGGTGATCGCTCCGGCCTGGGGGGCCGACGGGCGGTAGCGGTGCAGGACCCGCATCGCGAGCCAGTGCATGTGGACGGACGAGTGCCAGTCGTACGCCCCGTAGAAGGCCGGGTGGTACGTGCGCGGCGCGACCAGCTCCTCGGGGCCCGCGAGCAGGTGGGCCGGGAAGTTCGGGTAGGCGCGGGTGATGTTGGCGACGGCGAGCCGCGCGAACGTGTCCGCGTACGAGGTGAGCGCGGCGGACGGCGCCCCGCTCGCGGGCTCGGGCGAGGCGCTCAATGCGTCGCTCCTTCCGGGACCCTGAGGTCCCTGGTGGTACGGGCGGCGGTCCGGACGATCACGGCAAGGCCGCGCGCGATGTCGGGCACGGACATGGAGGGCTCGGCCCGCCCGGCCACCTGCTCCGGCGCGTACGGGACGTGCACGAACCCGCCGCGCAGGGCGGGCCGCTCGGTGGCGATGAGATGGGCGAGGCCGTAGAAGACGTGGTTGCAGACGAAGCTCCCCGCGGTGCCGGAGACCGAGGCGGGCAGGCCCGCCTCCCGTACGGCGGCGACGCAGGCCTTGACCGGCAGGGAGGAGAGGTACGCGACGGGGCCGCCGGGCACGACGGGCTCGTCCACCGGCTGGTTGCCGGCGTTGTCGGGGATACGGGCGTCGTCGACGTTCACCGCGACGCGCTCGACGCTCAGGCCGGTCCTGCCGCCCGCCTGGCCGGTGCACAGGACCAGCTCGGGCTCGGTGTCCGCGACGGCGCCGCGCAGTTCCTCGATCGACTTCCCGTAGACGCAGCTGAGCCGGAGCGCGGTGATGTCGAGCCCGTCCGGGCGGGCGTTCGCCACCTGCTGGGCGGCGGCCCAGGAAGGGTTCACGGCCTCGCCGCCGAACGGCTCGAAGCCGGTGATCAGGACTCTCATGGATACTCCGTCCGGGTCGGGAGGGTGG
>NZ_JAIUKE010000606.1:3638-5796 GCF_020176795.1 Streptomyces sp. 8L | reverse complement strand
AGAACACTTCCTCGCCTTCGCAGGCATCGCCGCAACTCTCATCTGCTACCGACGCCTCACCAAATGAGATGACTTCTAACGCTCCAGGGTCAGTGGGACCTCTCGGTCGTCCTTGCGGGCACCACGTTCCTTGCCCCCGCGCTGGCCATGGCGCTGGCCATGGCGCTCGCCGGGCCGCTCGCCGGGCGGGTGCCGCCATGGGCCGTGGTACGGCTGATGGTGGGCTGCCTGTGCGGGGGAGCGCTGGTTTTGGCATGCCTCGCCCGGACCTCCTCCCTCACCTTGTACGTAGCCGTGGCCACCGTGGGCGGCGCGGTCCTCGGAGTGGCTAACTCACTGACGCTCATCGCTACCCAGGCGGTGATCCGGCCGGAGCGGGCCGGGGAGGCGTCGGGAGTTACCAAGACGGTCATCACCGTGACCGCCGGCCTCGGCGTCGAACTGGCCGGGGCCGTCACCGACCAAGACCGCGGGGTGGGTTCGGAAGCAGCCGCCGACACGGCACTGCTGATCACCGCAGCGGGCTGTCTGGCTGCGTGTGCGGTCCTCGCCGTGTGGAGCAGGCTGCGGAAGGGCATGGTGCGGGCCGGGTCGGGGGAATCGGAGGGATGACTCAGTGTCGCGGACGGTACGTCGCGGAGTCGTCGCTGAATCGCGGAACTCGTAGCCATCGCAGAGACGCTGCAAGCCGTCGGCCCGAGGTACCCCGAACTCGCCCTGCTCCTGTCCGTCTCTCCCTCCCTCCGCTCGGCCTCATCGCCTTCGCCCTCGCCACGATCGCCGCGCTTGCCACGCAGATCACGACCATGTTCGCCAGCCCGGCCGACCGCACCCCCGGCGCGCCCCCCGCCCCCTCCAGGTAAAACGCCGCGACGACAGGCCGCATCGCCGCACGCGGGGACGCGCCGCCCGGGAGGCCGGGCTCACGATCTCGGACCGCACCATCCGGACGCCGGAGGCTATTGCTGTTTCGGGTGGGGGACGGGTGCGGTGTGTGCGAGTTGCTGTCGCAACACGAGCAGCGCGGCTGCTGCCGAGAGGAGTTCGCCGAGGCTGAGGGCGATCCACAGGCCGGTAGTGCCGAGGCAGCCGAGAGCCGCGGCGAGCGGCATCTTGAGCCCCACCAGGGTCCCGAGCGACAAGAGGTAGGAAGGACGGGGGCGGCCGGTCGCCTGGAAGTAGGAGGAGACGACTGGCGTGACGCCCGCGAAGACGAGCCCCGGCGCGATAAACCGCAGTGCCCATGTCGCTGTCCCCGCCGCGGGGCCCTGGAGGAAGGAACCCACCAGCGGGCCCGCGCACGCGACGAGGATGAGGGCGATCGTCCCCCCGTAGAGGAGCGTCGCCCGCAGGGCGAGGCGGAGGGCGCGGTGGACCCGGGCGCTCTCGCCCAGGCCGACGTTGTAGCCGACGACGGGCTGCAGGCCCTGGCCGATGCCGAGGTGGGGCATCGCGGCGAAGGTCTGCAGGCGGGCACATACGGCGTAGGCTGCGAGGGCGGTGGCCGTCCCGTACGCGGTCAGGGTCGTGTTGACGACAAGCGCGAGGAAGGTGGCGCCGACACCGGCGAGGAAGGACGGGGCGCCGATGCCGACGAGGGCGCGCACCGTCGGCCCGTGCGGGCGCAGGTCTGCGGCGGTGATCCGGTAGGGGCGCCGCCGCTGGGCAAAGAAGAACCACAGACTCATCCCGGCCGAGACCGCCTGCCCGGCAACGGTGCCCAGCGCCGCGCCGCGCACGCCTTGGTGGAGGCCGAAGACGAGGAGCGGGTCGAGGGTGATCTGCACGGCGACCGGGATCAGCCAGAGCAGGGTGGAGAAGCGCATCCGCCCCTCCGCCCGGACCAGGCTGGAGAAGCCCGTGGACACAAGCGCGCCGGCAAGGAGGATGGCGGCGTAGTCGTGGGCGGGGGCCCGGATGTCCCCGTGGGCGCCGAGGACGCTGAGCAGGGGGTCGAGCGCCAGGAGTCCGGCCAGGGTCGTGGTTGCGGCGGTGACCCAGAAGAGGATGAAGGCGTTGCCCGCAGATCGGGCGGCGGAGTGGGGGGGGGGGGGGGGGCGGGGGGGGGGCGGGGGGGCCGCGGGGGGCCCCCCCCCCCCCCCGCGGGGCCCGGCCCCCCCCCCCCCCCCCCCGCCGCGGGGGGGCGGGGGGCGGGGGT
>NZ_JAIUKE010000606.1:0-3629 GCF_020176795.1 Streptomyces sp. 8L | reverse complement strand
GGGGGGGGCTTCCCCCCATTTTCTGCGCGGGGGTCGCGCCGCGGGGGGGGGGGGGGGGGGGGGCCCGCGGCCCGCTTGGGGGGCGACCACCTGGGAGGCGCCGCCCGCGCCGACGGTGCTGGACACTGCCCCCATAATCAGCAGCAGGGGTGCGACGAGGTTGACAGCGGCGACCGCGTCGGGCCCGGCGCCCTGGGCGACGAACCAGGCGTTAGTGAGGGCGTAGACGCCGTAGAGGCCGACGGAGGCGGTGGTCTGGGTGCAGTTCTCCCACAGCACCCTGCCGACCGGGCGGGTGCCGAGGGTGGCCGCGGTGTCCGGCGTGGTATGTGCGGCGTGGTTCACGAGGCGCGGTGGTGTCCGAACTGGGCCATGAGGGTGTCGAGTTGGCCGCGGGCCCAGTCGTACTGGACGGTGTCCTGGTGGCCGCGGTAGACGGTTTCGATGACCATGATCAGCAGCAGGTAGAGGGTGTAGAGGCGCCGCCGCTGCCGCTGGGACTCGGTGAGCGCCGGGTGGCCGTAACCGCGTATGAAGGCTGTGGGATCGCCGAAGTCGGGGCTGTCTATGCCGGTGAAGCCGGCCTCGATCAATGGGTCGCCCCAGAAAGCCCGCTCGTGGTCGATGATGCAGACGATCTTCCCGTCCCGGACCATGACGTTGCTGTTCCACAGGTCCCATTCGACATAGCGGGGCTCGACGACCTCGTCGAGTACCTCCGCGTGCAGGGCGAGGAGCTCCCGGATCAGCGTGTAGTCCCAGCCCAGGTCGACCGAGCGGCGCTCGCCGTCCTTCAGGACATCCTCGGCCATGCCGGTGAACACGGTGCGCCAACTGGGGTGGAACGGTCCGGCCAGCGGTCCGAAGCCGGAACCCATCAGGGAGTTGATCTCCCGGTTGGCCTCCCCGAGGGCCTCACCGTAGATGTCGCGCTCGGCCGGGGACAGACTGTCGTTGACGATGCCGAAGTTGTCGGCGTCGATGTAGGGCATGAAGAAGTAGGCGGCGTCACACAGTTCGCGCGAGTCATCAGCGAAGTCGACGGCAGGGACGGGGACCGACGTCCGCTCACGCAGCAGCTTCAGGGCGGCGAGCTCGGTCGTCATCGCCCCATGCTCGTAGGTCATCACCTCGACATCGGACGGCGGCGCAATCTTAAGGACGACCTGCGCGCCGTCCCGCAGCCGGATGCGATAGGCCACGTTGAACCAGCCGTGGCCGAGCTCCTCGACCCACTCCTCGCTGGCCGCCGCAGGCACCTGCTCGGCGCCGTAGGCGCGGGCTACCATCGCCCGCAGCGTCTTCGGCGACTGCCGGTTCTTCGTGATGCTCTCCATTGCCCCTCCAGGACGTGCTCGGCCCACGCGGGACCTCGAATCATTTGCCAACGGTCGGCCAGGGAAATATGTCCTCGCCGCCGACGTTGGGACCGTCTGCTTGTCGGGCACGGGTTCCACAGCCACGGCCTGTTCGTGAAGGCCGTGGCGGTCATAGTCCCCGGCGCCTTCAGTGACTGTGGTGCTCGGTGCTCTGCCGGATGACCAGTTCGACGGGAAAGTGCTGCCGGTGGCCTGGCACAAGGCTGCCGTCGAGCAGCAACCCGGCAGCGGCTGCGGCCATCTCCTCGACAGGAAGGCGCATCGTGGTCAATGGCGGGGTTGAGCAGGCGGCGGCGATGCTGTCGTCGAAGCCGATGATGCTGACGTCTCGCGGAACGCTTCTGCCCGTGGCGGTGACGGCCTGGACTGCGCCGGCCGCCATCAGGTCGCAGGCGACGAACAGAGCATCGGTGCGAGGGTCCGATTCGAGCATCCGCAGCACAGCGGCGTAGCCGCCTTCGCGGCTGAAGGCGCCGTCAGCCTCCACGGCCGTTAGCCCCAGGTCGGCGACCGCGCGACGGTACCCCAGACGCCGACTGGTCGCGCAGGGGTTGTCGGCGGGGCCATGGACTGCGGCTATTCGGCGGCGACCGAGCCCATAGAGTTCCTTGACTGCCGCGTACGCGCCGCCGTCGTTGTCCGCTTCCATGCCCGGTACGCGCGCGGCCGTGGGCACCATCGATACGACTCGGCGGCCCCGTCGGTAGAGACGGGCCGCCATTTCCGGGGTGGTGTCGGCGAGCAGCACGCCGAGCGTAGCGTTCGACGCGATCTCCTCGACAGTGTCGACAGAAGCCTCGCGGTTCATCGCGTGCAACCGCAGCTGCAAGTCGGCGCTTTCAAGGACGGGCATCATCCCAGCCAGGACCCTGCTGAAGTAGGGATGAGTGCCGAGCCAGCCGATTCCGGCGCCCGAAGGCATAGCTATGACGTCAATGGCACGCCGCCGGCCGGAAGCCAGCGCTCGGGCGCTCTCGTTGGGCTGCCATCCCAACTCGGCAACGGCCGCGTGGACCCGGGCTCGCACCACTCCAGACGCCCCCGGGGCACCATTGACGACTCGGGAAGCTGTCGCACGGGACACGCCAGCCGCTCGCGCTACATCATTGATCGTGGGCCTGAGCCCGTTCATTGCCATCTGGAATGTTCACCACTGTACGTTCGAGTCGCCGAAGCCGTCCGTACGATAGGCGCGGGAGCGCTCTCAGAGGAAGAACGGACGATCCGGATCTGTACACCCCTCCGTCTGTCGTCCTTCTGCCGGGCGCGGTCGTTGGTGCTGCTGGCGCTGGGGGTGGTGAAGGTGGCCACGGCCGGGCAGCTGCGGCAGCTGGTGCTGCCGGGCACCGCGGACGAGCAGACGGTCCGCAACGCGGCCAAAGATCTGCGGGACGCGGGGCTGACGGAGTCGCTCGGCCGAAGCTATCGGCCGGGCCGGACCGGGATGCCGGTGGCACAGGATCTGTGGAACCTCACTGCGGCGGGTCTCGCGGCCGCCGCGTCCGAGCTCGGCCGTCCGGTCAAGGAGATGGGCGGCACAGCACGTGACGCGGCCAGGGCCGGCGCCGCGCACGCCCTGGCGGTGGCCGACACGATCGATGCGTTCCGCCAGTCGCCGCCGCTGGCGACGAAACCCGTCGCCCGCCGCACCGCACCACCCGCGCAGCGGCGGCAGCCGGCGCTGCGGCCGGCGCGGGCTGGGTCATCTGCGGGGCTGGTCGACGGAGGTCGCCCTACCGGTACACGGGACGCCACGCCCGCGAAAGGTAGCCTGCGCGCGGATGCGGTGCGGTCGTCGATGCGGTGGTCGTGGTGTAAGTAATGTGCGGGCGTTCGAATGCCATCGTCTGCTCGCCGAAGCGGGCCGCGACTTCTTCTATGTCGTGTGCGGCTGTCTGGATGAGCCGGGCCTGGACGAACGGATCGTGCAGGTGGTCGTCGACTGCGGCCGGTCCGTCGGCCGGGTGACCGTGGGCCTGTGTGTCCTGTATCCGCGCGGCAGGGAGGATCGGGGTGTGCTGCGCCCGCTGACCCGCAGTCGGATGTTTTTTCGCTACGCGCACTCCCGGCTGGCGGTGGTTGCGCTGTCGGCCCCGGGTTTACGCGGTGCGCGGGTTCCCGGATGCGCCTGCCTACCGTGGTTGTTTGGTCGAGGTGGTGTCTTTCCGGTTGGTGGGTGTGCGATTGTGCGTGTGTCGGGTCGTGGTCTGTGATTGGGGGGTTGGGGATGCGTGATGAGGCGGAGTGGGC
>NZ_JAIUKE010000605.1:2134-5799 GCF_020176795.1 Streptomyces sp. 8L | reverse complement strand
GGTGCGGAGCCCGCCTCGGAGACGCCGGGAGGGGGCGGGGAGCCCGAACCGGCCGAGGCGCCCGGGGAGCCGGGGAGCGCCGGCGAGCCGGACGCGATGGTCGTCAACGCGCTGGGCAAGCGGTGTCCGATCCCGGTCATCGAGCTGGCGAAGGTGTTCGGCCGCGTGCCGGTCGGCGGGACGGTGGCGGTGCTGTCGGACGACGCGGCGGCCCGGCTGGACATCCCGGCGTGGTGCGAGATGCGCGGACAGGAGTACGCGGGCGAACGGCCGGCGGACGGAGGCGTCGCCTACCTGGTCCGCCGGCTGTCCTGAGCCGGGCCGCCCGGGTACCCGGGTCAGGCGGGCAGGTGGGCCTGGACCTCGACGGCGGCGTCGTGGCCGTACGCCTTGGTGAAGCGCTCGAGGAAGTGGTGGCGCGCCAGCGTGTACTCCTGGGTGCCGACGGTCTCGATGACGAGCGTGGCCAGCATGCAGCCGACCTGGGCCGCGCGCTCCAGGGAGACGCCCCAGGACAGGCCCGCGAGGAAGCCCGCGCGGAAGGCGTCACCGACGCCGGTGGGGTCGGCCTTGGCCTCCTCCTGCGCGCAGCCGACCTCGATGGTCGGGTGGCCCATCTTCTCGACGCGGGCGCCGTTCTTGCCGAGGGTGGTGATGCGGTGGCCGACGCGGCTGAGGATCTCGGCGTCGGTCCAGCCGGTCTTGGCCTCGATGAGGCCCTTCTCGTACTCGTTCGAGAAGAGGTATGTGGCGCCTTCGAGGAGGGTGCGGATGTCGTCGCCCTCCATCCGGGCGATCTGCTGGGAGAAGTCGGCGGCGAACGGGATGCCGCGGGTGCGGCACTCCTCGGTGTGCCGGAGCATCGCCTCCGGGTCGTCGGCGCCGATCAGCAGCAGGTCGAGGCCGCCGACACGGTCAGCGACGTGCTGGATCTCGATCAGCCGGGCCTCGCTCATCGCGCCGGTGTAGAAGGAACCGATCTGGTTGTGGTCGGAGTCCGTCGTACACACGAAGCGCGCGGTGTGCAGATGGTCGGAGATGCGCACGGAGCCGGTGTCGACCCCGTGCCGGTCCAGCCAGCCGCGGTACTCGTCGAAGTCCTCCCCCGCCGCGCCGACCAGGATCGGCCGCAGGCCCAGCTGGCCCATGCCGAAGCAGATGTTGGGAGCGACACCGCCCCTGCGCACGTCGAGGTTGTCGACGAGGAAGGACAGGGAGACCGTGTGGAGCTGGTCGGCGACGAGCTGGTCCGAGAAACGGCCCGGAAAGGTCATCAGGTGGTCGGTGGCGATGGAGCCGGAGACTGCGATTCGCACGGCGTGAACGCTCCTGGGGATACGAACGGTTGGCTCTTCACGCTACCGCTCCCCGCAAGGGCCGTCGTGAGGAGGACCTCGGCACATGGGCGGGAACCCACCCGAATGCGGAAGTTTGCCGCGCGCCCCGGCCTGCGTACCGTGGGTGCATGAGCCATCACGGAGTGAAGCGCGGCGGAGCCGGCGCGGAGGTCGGGATCGAGCCGGGGGCGGGCCTCGCGGAGCTGCGCGGCCACTGTGCGCGCATGTCCTCGCGGTGGGGCGCGCGGCCGGTGGGCGCCGCGGGCATGCCGGGCGTCGCGGGCGTGCCAGGCGTCGCGGGCGTGCCGGTGCGGCCGATCGCAGGGGTACGGGTCGACGCGGGGTCGGTGCTGCTGGTCGCGGACATGCCGGAGTACGGGGGCTGAGCGAGGCGCCGGGGACAGGACGGCCGCCCCCGCCCCCCCCCGCCCCGGCGCCCGGAACCGGGCCGGGGGCCGCCACGTCCCACCGTTGACCGTGGACATACGAACGGACAACCGGCCGAAGGAGCGGGAGCCGTGGGCAGTACACAGCAGCCGCAAGAACCCGGCGACGGGACCACGCACCACGACCCGGAGGCGACCGCGGCCCCGGCACCGGGCAGGCGCAGGCGGCGAACGCCGCTCGTGGCGGCCTCGGTGGCGGCGGCGGTCCTGGTCGTGGCCGGCGGCGGCGCGTACCTCGCGGCCGGATCGGGCGGCGGTCCTGACGCGAAGCCGCCGCTGCGCATCGGCCCCGCCTACGACGCGGTGGGCTACGGCGGTCCCGCGTACGAGCGGGTGGACCCGGGCGGCCCCATGGCGTCGACGTCGCCCTCGCCGTCATCGGTGACCGGCATCGCTCCGGGAGAGCCGGCTCCGAGCGGGCTGGTCTACCGGGCGCGGGGCCCCCTGCCGGACGGGCCGGACTCGGCGCGGGTGTACGACGCGGACGCGGACGTGACGGCCGCGCGGGTCGCGGCACTGGCGAAAGCGCTGGGGCTGTCCGGGGCCCCGCACACGGACGGGCAGTTCTGGCAGGTCGGTACGGTGACCGACACCGCGGCGCCGCTGCTGCGGGTGCAGAAGAAGGCGCCGGGCACCTGGACGTTCACCCGCTCGGCCGTCTCCCCCGGCACCTCCTGCGCGAAGGGCGCCTCCTGCCCGAGCACCGCCACGGGCCCCGACCCCGACCCGGGCGGCCCCGTGCACAGGGCCGGCGGCGCGGTGGGCGAGGCGGCGGCGAAGCAGGCCGCCGCGCCCGTGCTCGCGGCCGTGGGACAGCGCGGCGCCCACGTCGACGCGGCGCGGCTGCTGGGGGCCGAGCGGATGGTGAACGCGGACCCGGTGGTGGCCGGGCTGCCCACGTACGGCTGGACGACCGGCCTCCAGGTCGGTGCCGACGGACGGATCGCGGGCGGCAGCGGGCAGCTCACCGTGCCGGCGGCGGGCACCTCCTACCCGGTGACCGGGGCGGCGCAGGCGCTGAAGGCGCTGAACAGCGCGGCGTCCGGCGCCACGGGGGCGGGCGGGTGCACCCCGCGCGTGCCGCTGGCCGGCGGGCCGGTCACGGGCGCGGAGCCCGCGCCGTCGGCGACCTGCGCGTCCAGGTCCCCGGCGGAGGAGCGGACGGTGCCGGTGGGCTCGGCGGCCTTCGGGCTCGCGGCGCGCACCGTGAACGGCCGGCCCGCGCTCGTACCGTCGTGGCTGTTCACCGCCGATCCGGGCGGCGGCACACCCGCGTACCGGGTGACGCAGCCGGCCGTGGCGCCCGAGTACCTCAGGCCGACGCTGCCGCCGCACGGGATGAGGCCCGGCGACGGGGCCGGCTCCGGCGCGAGCCGGCTGCCCGCGCCCGGTGCCTCGACCGCGGGGACGGCGGGCGGGATGGGTCAGGCGTCCCTCTCGTACACCACGCACGGCCGTGATCTGACGGTGCGGTTCTGGGGCGGGGTGTGCGGCACGTACGGGCTGCGGGCGGACGAGTCCGCCTCGGCGGTGCGGGTGCTCGTGCGGCAGCCCGCCCGGGAGCCGGGCCGGATGTGCGAGGCGCTGGCGAAGCGGCTCACGAAGACGGTGACGCTGAAGCGGCCGCTGGGCGACCGCGTCGTGCTCAGCGCGACGACCGGCGCGAAGGTGCCGCACGCGGCGTCCTGAGGGCGCTCGGAGCCGCGCCCCGGCGGTCGCGGAAGGCCCGCGCGGGCCGCGCGCCGGAGGGGGCGGGCAGACGCCGAACGGGCCAGGGCCGGAACGGGCCAAGCGCCGGGAGACGCACGAAGACCCGGGGGGGGGGGGGGGGGGGGGGGGGGGCCCCCGCCGGGGGGGGGGGGGGGCGGGGCCGGGCGGGGGG
>NZ_JAIUKE010000605.1:0-2127 GCF_020176795.1 Streptomyces sp. 8L | reverse complement strand
GCCCCCCCCGCCGCGCCGGCCCCCCCCCCCCCCCCGCCGGGGGGGGGGGGGGCCCGCCGCCCCCCCCCCCCCCCCCGGGCCGGCCTCGCGCCCCCGCCGGACTCCGGCGGTGCGGCTCAGTGGAAGGAGTCGCCGCAGGCGCAGGAACCCGTCGCATTCGGGTTGTCGATGGTGAAGCCCTGCTTCTCGATCGTGTCGACGAAGTCGATCGAGGCGCCGCCCAGGTACGGGGCGCTCATGCGGTCGGTGACGACCTTGACGCCACCGAACTCCTTGACGATGTCGCCGTCGAGCGAGCGCTCGTCGAAGAACAGCTGGTAACGCAAGCCGGAGCAGCCACCGGGCTGAACGGCGACGCGCAGCGCGAGGTCCTCGCGACCCTCCTGGTCGAGCAGGGTCTTGACCTTGCTCGCGGCGGCGTCGGACAGGAGGATGCCGTCGCTCACGGTGGTGGTCTCGTCCGATACGGACATCTGCTTCTCTCCCGGGTTGTACGGACTGCTTACCGACTGTGGAAACCGGCGTGGCCGCGGATTCATTCCGCGACTCGGTACTCATTCCCCCTTCATGCTCGCACACCGCGCACCTGTGCGGAGCGGCCCCGCGGATGCGCTCTGGCGGCGAGGGATCGCGTCACATCGACGGTATCGGCATCGTCAATATGACGCGAAGCAGATATGATAGATAGCGTCAATCCGACGAAAAGGCGCGACGCAGTACACCGGTCCGCAGAGAAGAAAGGGTGCGTGACGTGACCACGGCCCAACCCCTTACGGAACTCGACGTGCAGCCCACACCGCTGGCGCTGCTGCTGCTCGGCCGGGAGGCCGATCCGCACAGCGAGCGGGGGGTCGAGTGTCCCGGCGACCTGCCCGCCGCATCCGACCCGGACCTCGTGGCGCGCGCCCGCGCCGCGAAGGAGCGGCTCGGGGACCGGGTGTTCGTGCTCGGCCACCACTACCAGCGCGACGAGGTCATCCAGTTCGCCGACGTGACCGGCGACTCCTTCAAGCTCGCGCGGGACGCCGCGGCCCGGCCCGGGGCCGAGTACATCGTCTTCTGCGGTGTGCACTTCATGGCCGAGTCGGCGGACATCCTGACGTCCCCGGAGCAGAAGGTGATCCTCCCGGACCTCGCGGCCGGCTGCTCCATGGCCGACATGGCGACTGCCGAGCAGGTCGCGGAGTGCTGGGACGTCCTGGCGGAGGCGGGCGTCAGCGAGCGCACCGTCCCCGTCGCGTACATGAACTCCTCCGCCGACATCAAGGCCTTCACCGGCAGGCACGGCGGCACGATCTGCACCTCCTCGAACGCGGAGCGGGCGCTGACCTGGGCGTTCGAGCAGGGCGACAAGGTGCTGTTCCTGCCCGACCAGCACCTCGGCCGCAACACCGCGGTACGGGACCTCGGCATGTCGCCGGAGGACTGCGTGGTCTACAACCCGCACCGGCCGAACGGCGGACTGAGCGCCCAGCAGCTGCGCGACGCGAAGATGATCCTGTGGCGCGGCCACTGCTCGGTGCACGGCCGGTTCTCGCTCGACTCGGTCGAGGAGGTGCGCGCGCGCATACCCGGGGTCAACGTCCTGGTGCACCCGGAGTGCCGGCACGAGGTCGTCTCGGCCGCCGACGAGGTGGGCTCGACGGAGTACATCATCAAGGCCCTGGAGGCGGCGCCCGCCGGCTCCAAGTGGGCGGTGGGCACCGAGCTGAACCTCGTACGGCGGCTGGCGAATCGGTTCGCCACCGAGGCCGCGGGGAACAAGGAGATCGTCTTCCTCGACCGTACGGTCTGCTTCTGCTCCACCATGAACCGCATCGACCTGCCGCACCTGGTCTGGACGCTGGAGTCGCTCGCGGACGGCAACGAGATCAACCAGATCCGGGTGGACGCGGACACCGCGCACTACGCGCAGGCGGCGCTGGAGCGGATGCTCGCCCTGCCGTAGCCGCGGGCGGAAGCCGTACCGGTGGGACCGGGCGGAACGGGGTGTGGGGGGGCGCCGGGGGGGGCGCGGGGGGGCGCGCGGGGGGGGGGGGGGGGGGGGGGGGGGGGGGGGGGCGCGGGGGGGGGCGCCGGGGCCCCCCCCCCGCCGGGGTGTTCCGGGGTGGATGCCCCGGTGCCCCC
>NZ_JAIUKE010000604.1 GCF_020176795.1 Streptomyces sp. 8L | reverse complement strand
TTTCCAAACGCCTTCGGGCTGGGCAACGGCAATACCCGGCCCGGTGGTTCCCGTACGCGCCATCGCGTCGCCCGGCGCGCCCGCGCGCGCCCGGCGGGGCCCCCCCCCCCCGGCGGCCGCGGGGGGGGGGGGCGGCCCCCCCCGGCCCCCGCGGCGTGCGCGCGCGACGGCGCGCGAGGGACGTCATGCGAGGGACGTCATGAGGGACATCACGAGGGGCCCACGGCATACGGTCGCCTGCTCAGGGCAGCGAGTCTCCGGACGGTGGGCCGGGCGTCGGCGCGCGACTGAGGTTAGGCTAACCTGCCCAGAACGTGCTCATCAGCCGGTCCTGGCTCCCTTTGTTCCCAGGTCGGCGCGACGAAAGCGGGAGACCGCCATGCCCGACATCCGTACCACCTCCGTCGGCCGCCGCGGCCTGCTCGCCGCGGGCGGCGCCATAGGTCTCGGCGCGGCGCTGGCCGCCTGCGGCGGGGGCGACGGTGCCGGGACGAAGTCCGACGGCGGTGGCAGGACGGCGAAGACCGGCCCCTGGTCGTTCAAGGACGACCGCGGCGTGGTCTCCAAGGCCGGCAGCACACCGAAGAACATCGTGGCCTTCATCGGGACGGCCGCCGCGCTCCACGACTACGGCGTCGAGGTCAAGGGCGTGTTCGGCCCGACGAAGAAGAAGGACGGCTCCGCCGACATCCAGGCCGGCGACCTCGACGTGAACAAGGTCACGATCATCGGCAACGTCTACGGCGAGTTCAACGTCGAGAAGTACGCGGCCCTCAGCCCGGACCTGCTGGTCACGGAGCAGTGGCAGAAGGGCGAGCTCTGGTACGTGCCGGACAAGTCCAAGGCGCAGATCACCAAGCTGGCGCCGGTGGTCGCCCTGGAGGCCTCTGCGACCACCATCCCGAAGGCCATCCAGCGCCACGAGGACCTGGCCGTCTCGCTCGGCGCCGACCTCAAGGCGAAGAAGGTCACGGACGCGAAGGCGGCCTTCGAGAAGGCGGCCGCGCGGCGGCGCGCCGCCGCGAAGGCCCGCCCGGAGATCACCGTGCTCATCGGCTCCGCGAGCCAGGACCTCTTCTACGTGTCGCTCGCCAAGATGTCCGCGGACACCGCCTACTTCCAGCAGCTCGGCGTGCGGTTCGTGACGCCGAAGGTCGACGCGCAGGGCTACTTCGAGAACCTGAGCTGGGAGAACGCCGGCAAGTACAAGGCCGACATCATCATGATGGACAACCGCTCCTCCGCGCTCCAGCCCTCCGCCCTCGCGGACAAGCCCACCTGGGCGCAGCTGCCCGCGGTGAAGGCCGGGCAGGTCATCCCGCGCGTGGCGGAACCGATCTTCTCGTACGCGCAGTGCGCACCGATCCTCGACAATCTCGCGAAGGCCATCGAGAAGGCGAAGAAGGTCAGCTGACATGACGGCCACCCTCACCGCTCCCCTGAGCCCGTACCGCTTCTTCCACGTGTCCGTGGAAAGGACCTGTCTGGTCGGCCCGTCCACGGTGCGCGTGACCTTCTCGGGCGCGGACCTGGCGCACTGCGCGTCGCTGGGCCTCGACCAGAGCCTGTCGCTGTTCCTGCCGCGGCCGGGACAGGACGCGCCGGTCGTGCCGCTGGAGGAGGGCGAGGGGTGGTGGCCCGCGTGGCGCGCCCTCGACGAGGACGTGCGCGCCGTGATGCGCTCGTACACCCTGCGGGCGCTGCGGCGCGACCCGGACGAGATCGACATCGACTTCGTGCTCCACGGCGACCTCGGGCCGGCGACGCGCTGGGCCGCGCGGGCCGTGCCCGGGCAGCGGGCCGTGGTGCTCGGCCCCCGGGTCGCGGACAACGCCGCGGTCCGCTTCCGGCTGCCCCGCGACGCCGACTCGGTGCTGATCTGGGCCGACGGGACGGCGCTGCCCGCGGCGGAGGCGATCCTCGGGACGCTGCCCGCCGGGCTCGCGGCCGACGTGTGGCTCGACGTGCCGCACACGGCCGACCGCAGACCCCTCCAGACGCCCGCGGACGCGCGGATCACCTGGCTCGTCGGCGACGACGCGCCGGGTGCGCGCCCCGGCGAGCGGGCGCTGGAGGCCGCGCGTACGACCGCCAGGCGCGGCACCCGGCCGTACGTCTGGCTCGCGGGCGAGGCGGACGCGGTCAAGGCCATGCGCCGGCTGTTCGTACGGGAACGGGGCGTGGACAAGGGACGCGTGACGTTCGTGGGGTACTGGCGGCGCGGCTCGTCCGAGGAGGAGCTGCGCGCCCGGCGCGCGGAGAAGGTCTCGAACGCCTGACGCCGACCCCGGGGCGCGGCGGCCGGGACGCGGCCCCGGGAGGCGGGTCCTCGGTGGGCTCGCGGGCCACACCGGGATTCGGTTTTCGCCGGCTTCGCAAGCCGCCCGGGAGGTTCGGTCCTCGCCGGGCCCGCAGGCCCCCACGAGAAGCCCGCCGTGCCGCCCGCGCCGGGGTACGCGCCGGCGACAGGACCGACCCTGCGCGACTGGCTGCACACGCCGCGCCGCACGGACGGGCCGGGAACCTGGACGTACGGGCACCGGCCCCGGCCGGCGGTCGCACCGGAGCTGACGCCGGTACGGCAGCTGGCGGTGGGGGCGGTGATCTCGCTCGCAGCCACGCTTCTGCTCTGGTCTCTCGTGTCCAACGGCTACCTGGGCAGCTTCTGGATCTGGCCCCTGCTCGTCCTGACACCGGACTCGTGGCCCGGGACCGTCACCGGCAACAACGCCCTCCACATCTACAACATCTTCCTGCTCCTGCTCATGGCGGCGGTCTTCGGCCGTCTGGGCCGCTGGCCCGAGCTGCTGCGCCGTGTCTTCGGCCGGCGTCCCGCCCCGCGCGGCGAGGAGGCGCCCGCCGAGGCGGCGCCCCCGCCCGAGCAGGACCTCGCCGAGTGGCCCGAGCTGCGCGCCGCCGGGCAGGGAGAGATCGCCGGGCGCCTGGCGGCCGAGGTGCGGGAGGGCCGGATGAACGACGTCGACTTCACCCGTATCCGCAGGGCCTGGAGCTCCGTGCGGGTCGATCCCGGGCGTCTGGGGGCGTTCGCGGAGGCCGTACGGCGGGACGGCGCGGCGGCCTGTGTCCATCCGTCGGGGGGCCGGGACCTGCCCGTCCGGGCGGCCCGGCACGATCTGCTGGCCCGTCAGGTCAGGCTCGGCACGGTGCAGGACGGGGAGCGCAACCCGTACGCGAGGCGCGGCACCGGGCTCGCGCTGGACCCGGGGCTGCTCGGCACGTCGCTGCTGGCGGTCGGCCCGCCCGGCGCGGGCAAGACGCATGCCCTGGTACGGCCGGTGGTCGAGTCGCTGGCGCTCCAGGCGCTGGCCGGGCAGGCGGCCGTCGTCGCGGTGTGCGCGGCGGGGACGCAGCTCGGCCCCGACGCCGCGTACGACGTGGTCGTCAAGCTCGGTGATCCGCGGTCGGACTACGACCTCGACCTCTACGGCGGGACCGCCGACCCGGACGAAGCGGCGGCGCTGCTCGCGGAGGGCCTGGTCGGTGATCTGGCCGACACCGACAGCAGGCGGGCGGCGACGGCGCTCGCGCAGCTCCTCGGTCCTTTCCTTGCCGCGTACGGCCGGCTGCCCGGCGTGCCCGAACTGCGGGAGCTCCTCGACGGGACGCCCGAGGCGGTTCGGGCGCTCGGCGCCGCGCTCGACGCGGGCGGCCACCGGGCCATGCGCCGCGAACTCGACGCGCGCGAGCGCCAGTCGGCGGCGCCCGGCGATCCCGGCCGGGCGCTCGCGGACCGGGTCGCGCTGCTCGACAGGCCCGCGTTCTCCGGGTTCTTCGACACGACGGGCGGGACGCGGCTGTTCTCGCTGCGGACGCTGGAGCACCCGCTGCGGGTCCGTATCGACCTGCCGGAGCGCGGCCACGGCGAGGCGTCCCGGATGCTGGCCCGGCTGGTGCTCGCGCAGTTCACGGCCAACGCGGCCGTCCGCACGGACCATTCGCTGTTCGCCTGTCTCGTCCTGGACGACGCCACGCGCACGCTCACCTCGGAGACCGTGCGCGGGGTGCAGCGGCTGCGGTCGGTGAACGCCGGCGCGGTGCTCACGCTGCGGACGCTCGACGACGTGCCGGAAGCGCTGCACACGGCGCTGCTCGGCGCGGTCGGCTGCCGGATGGCGTTCGCCGGGATCACCACGTGGGACGGGAAGCGGTTCGCGGAGGCGTGGGGCACCGAGTGGGTGGAGACGAAGGTGGTCACGCAGCGCACGGTCTTCGCCGACCAGCCGCTGACCCGGGCCATCCACTCGTTCCGGAAGCTGGTCACGGGGAAGGCCGTGACGACGGACGCGGTGACGGTGCGCCAGGTGGAGCGCGAGCGCTGGTCGGCGTCCGACCTCGCGCACACCGTGCCCGCCGGGCACGCGGTGCTCTCGCTGCGGACGGTCGGCGGCGACCCCGCGCCGCCGCTGCTGGTGGACCTGAGGGGCTGACGCGGGTGCCGGGACCGGGCCGAGCCCGCTCCCGGCACCACCCGGCACCCGGCACCCGGCACCCGGCACCCGGCACCCGGCACCCGGCACCCGGCACCCGTGTCAGCCTGTCGGCGGTCAGCCGAAGTACGCGTCGAAGTTGTTCGCGAACGCGTTGCCGCCGAACACGTCCCAGTTGACCGACCATGCCATCAGGCCGCGCATTCCCGGCCAGGTGCCGTGCGGGGCGTACGTACCGCAGTTCGTGCCCTTCGTGAGGCAGTCGAGGGTCTGGGTGACGGCCGCCGGGTCGATGTAGCCTCCGCCCGCGTTCGCCGAGGCGGGCAGGCCGATGGCCACCTGGTCCGGGCGCAGGGCCGGGAACATCCTGGAGGTGTCGCCCGCCACCGGGAAGCCGGTGAGCAGCATGTCCGTCATGGCGATGGGGAAGTCGGCGCCGCCCATGGTGTGGAACTGGTTGTCGAGCCCCATGATCGGGCCCGAGTTGTACTCCTGGACCGTGAGCAGCGTGAGGTCGTCGCGGAGTGCGTAGATCACCGGGAGGTACGCGCCGGCGCGCGGGTCCTGCGAGCCGGAGGCGCCGGGCCCGTAGAACTGGTAGCCCAGCTGGACGAAGAACGTCTCCGGGGCCATCGTCAGCTGGAACCCGCTGCCGTACTTGGCCTTCAGCGACTTCAGGGCCGAGATCAGGTTGACGATCGCGGGCGTGGTGGGGGCGCGGAAGTCTGAGTCCCCGGCGTCGAGGGAGAGCGAGTCGTTCTCGAAGTCGATGTCGACGCCGTCGAGTCCGTACGTGTCGATGATGTCGGAGACGGACGCGACGAAGGCGTCCCGCGCGGCGGTGGTGGTGAGCTGCACCTTGCCGTTGGCGCCGCCGATGGAGACGAGGACCTTCTTGCCCTCGGCCTGTTTGGCCTTGACGGCCGCCTTGAACGCGTCGGCGGACTCGACGTTCGGGCATTCGCTCGTGGGACAGAGGCTGAAGTTGATCTGGCCCGAGGTGGGTGAAGTCGGCTCGGCGAAGGCGAGGTCGATGACGTCCCAGGAGTCGGGGACGTCGGCGAGCGGGATGTATCCGGAGCCGTTGGCGAAGCTGGCGTGCACGTAGCCGACGAGCGCGTGGTCCGGCAGCGCCGCCGAGGCGGTCGTGGACGCGGGGGCGGGCGCCGCGTCGGCCGTCTGCGACGCGGCGACGAGGCCGCCTGTCGTGAGCAGTGCGGCGGCGAACGCGGCGAGGAGCCGCGTGTAGGGGGAGCGCCGCTTGGTGGGTTCCACGGGTGCCTCCGGTGGGGGGAGTCGAAAAGAAGAGCGAAGAACTGAAGGCGAGATGGGACGAGATGGGATGGGGTGGAGTGGGGG
>NZ_JAIUKE010000603.1 GCF_020176795.1 Streptomyces sp. 8L | reverse complement strand
CCCCCGCGCCTCCCCTTGTGCCCAGCCCCGCGCCTCGTCGTACGCCTCGGCCTGTGCCGCTCCCGAGCCTTCTCGCGGCTACTCGCAGGCCACTCCGTCGCCGTCGCGGTCGAGATGGGCGTCGTAGCCCGGGTCCCCCCGGTGCAGCGGCGTGACACCCGCCGCGCGTGCGGCGGTGCAGTTGGCGTAGTACCGCGTGCTCCCTCCGCCGCCGCTCCCGCTCCCGCTGCCGCTGCCGCCCCCGGTCCCGGTGGCGGCCCGCGGGGCGGCCGGCCTGACCGTGACGTGCACGGTGCGGGTTCTGGTGACCGTCACGGTGGGCGCCGGGTCGGCCGATTCGGTGACGGTCGCCGTAGCGGTCGGGTCCGCGGGCGGCGGCGTGGCGGTGACGGTCTCCGTGGCGGTCGCGGTGACCGTCGGCGTCACATCGGCCGCGGCCGCCCCAGGCCCTCCGCCGGCGCCGCAGCCCGAGGCGCCGGCGCAGACAGCGGCCAGGAACAGGGCAGCGGCGGCGGGCCGCGGCACGCGCCCGCGCGGCCCCGCTCCCCGGCCGCGCGGCCCGCGGCCTTCGTCGAATCCAGCGGACGGGGCCGTGGCCAACGGCCGTTCGGGCGATGCGTTGCGAACCATGTGTCCCCCCAGGACCGTTCGTCGGAGGCCCGACCGTAGCGCCGGACTGCCGCACAGCGGACCCAGATGTTCCCTTGGTGACCATTTCGTGATGGAAGCGTGGATGTCCGTACGGCACTCGGGCGGAGCCGAGACGGAACAACGGGCCGTGGAGCCTGGTTGGCGCCACCATGGCGTCCATGAACACGAAGAACTCCACGAACTTCGGCACCATCGGTGTCTGGAGCGGTGCCCTGCGTACGAGCAACCCCGAGCACGGCGACCGGATCGGCGATGCCGCGGCGGAGCTGGAATCCCTCGGCTACGGCACGGTCTGGATCGGCGGCAGCCCCTCCGTCGCCGAGGCCCGTCCGCTGCTCGACGCGACGACGCGGCTCACGGTCGCCACGGGCATCCTCAGCATCTGGGACCACAGCACGGAGGAGGTCGCGGCGGGCCGGGCCGATCTTGAGCGCAGCTACCCGGGCCGGTTCGTGCTGGGCCTCGGCGCGAGCCACAGCGCCCTGGCGGAGCGCTACGAGCGCCCGTACTCGACGATGAAGGAGTATCTGACGGGCCTGGACGAGGCGCCGGAGCCGGTCCCCGCGAGCGGACGCGTGCTGGCGGCGCTCGGCCCGAAGATGCTGAAGCTGTCCGGCGACCGGGCGGCGGGGGCGCACCCGTACCTGGTGACGGCGGAGCACACGGCGCAGGCGCGCGAGATCCTCGGCCGGGGCCCGCTCCTCGCGCCGGAGCTGAAGGTGGTGCTGGACCCCGACCTGACGGCGGCCCGCGCGAAGGCCCGCGCCTATCTCGGCTTCTACATGAAGCTGCCGAACTACACGAAGAACCTGGAGCGCCTCGGCTTCGGCGGGGCCGACTTCGAGGGCGGTGGCAGCGACCGGCTCGTCGACGCCGTGTTCGGCCTCGGCGACGCGAACGCGATCGCGCGGAAGGTGGGGGAGTTCCTGTCCGCGGGCGCCGACCACGTCGCGGTCCAGGTGGTGACGGAGAAGACGGGCACGGACCTGCCGCTGGCCCAGTGGCGCGAACTGGCCGGCGTCCTCCCGATGACCGGCGTATAGACCGCCGACGGCGCCCGGCCGGCGGGTCTGCGCCGGGCCCGCCGCCGGTGCGCGGGGCCGGCCGCACCGGGTGCCGGGCCGCAACGCGTGGCGGCGGGCACGCACGGGCCCGGGGGCGCACGCGCGCGGGGGCGTGCTCCCGGCTCCCGGTACAGTGGCCCGGTCCCCCGCCGCCCGTCAGGGAAGTCGCGTCCGCACCATGACCACCGCCGCCCGCCGAGCAGCCGCCGCTCTCGCCGCCTCCGCCCTGCTCTCCGGCGGCCTGGCCCTCTCGCCGGGTGCCGCCGCCGCTCCGGCGCCCCACACGAGCCATACGGCGGCCACGAAGCACCCGGCCAAGGCCAAAGCCAAGGCCTACAAGCCGCGTGCGGCCGACGCCGCGCTGTACGGCGCGACGAACCCCGCCAAGGACGGCGTCTCCCGCCAGTCGCTGGCCATGCTGGGCCTGTACGCCGCGAACCGGCGGCCCGCCAACTCCGCGATCCGCTGGCTCCAGGCGCAGCAGTGCGCCGACGGCTCGTTCACCGCGTACCGGGCGCAGGCCGGCGCGCCCTGTACGCCCGCCACGCCCCGCGACATCGGCGCGACGGCCCTGGCGATGCAGGCCCTGGCCAGCGTCGGCGGCCAGAAGCCCCGCCTGACCGCGGCGCTCAACTGGCTCCGCACGCAGCAGAACACGGACGGCGGCTGGGGCACCTCCCCCGGCGCGCCCACGGACGCGTCGTCCACGTCCCTGGTGATCGGGACGATCGCGATGACGGGCGCGAGGCCGAGTTCCGTACGGTCGCCGTACACGACCAACCAGGGGTACGACGCGCTCGTCGGCCTCGCCCTGCCCTGTTCCGTCAGCCATGGCGCGGGCGGCTTCGCCGCGACCCTGCCGGCCCCCGGGCAGTGGCCGGCCGCGGACCCGCGCTCCACCGCCGAGGCCCTGCTCGGCGGCATCGGCAAGCGCCTTGTCGCCGCGCCTGTGCAGTCGGGCCCCGCGCCGGTCTGCCACACGGCGGGCGCGAACACCCCCGAGGTCGTCGCGCGCAACGGCGCCGCCTACCTCGCGCCGATGCTCACCCCCGCGGGCTCCCACCTGACGACCGCCTCCGGTGCCGCCGACCCGTCGGCCACGGCGGACGCCGTCATCGCGATGTGCTCCGCCGGATACGGCAGGCAGGCCGCGGGCGCGCTGCACTGGCTGGAGGCGAACAGCGCCGCGTGGACGAAGAAGGCCGGGCCCGCCGCGTACGCCCGGCTGATCTTCACGGCCCACACGGCGGGCGTCGACCCGTCCGACTTCGGCGGCACCGACCTCGTCAAGGGGCTGGAGGCGGCGGGTCCGCCCGCGGTGGCCAAGCCCGCGCCGCGCCCCGCGGGCTCGCCCGGGGCGAGCGCGAGCCCCACGAAGACGGCCAGGCCGAGCACCAGCCCGAGCCCCACGCCGTCCGAGGCGGCGCTGAATCCGAGCTACGTCTCCCCGGCCGCGGACGCCGACACCAGCCCGGTCTGGTCGGGCGCCATCTGGTGGGTCGCGATCGCCCTGGTCGTACTGATCGCGGTGGGTGTCGTCGTCGTCAACCGCCGCAGCGCGCACGGCCGTCCGCGCGGCTGACACCTCCTCGGCCCTGTCCGGCCTAGCAGGGCGGGGACGTCCTGTGATCGGGCCTGTCCTGGGCGCCGGGGTCGTCGGGGCGCCCGGCGCTCTGCGGCGGCGCGGGGCCGTCCGCGGGTGACCGTACGTCCGGCGGCAGGGGTTTGACCGGGAACGGGTCGGGCGCGAGCACCGCCGCGAGAGCCGGTCCGCCGATCCCCGCGGTGCGGACGCCGAGCAGCAGCCGGCGCGGTCCGCCCAGCAGATAGGTCAGGCCGAAGCCGCCCGCCACTACGGCCGCGCCGCCGACGGCGTCGAGCACCCAGTGGTTGGCGGTGGCGATGATGGCGGAGAGGGTGAACAGCGGGTCGAGCAGCGCGACCAGCTTCATCCACGTTTTGGGCGCGAGCACGATCACCGTGACACCGCACCACAGGGACCAGCCGAAGTGCAGTGACGGCATCGCCGCGTACTGGTTGGTGAGGGCGGTCATCGCCCCGTAGCTCGGGTGGGCGAGGTCCTGCGGGCCGTGCACGGTGTCGATGAAGCCGAGGCCCGGCATCAGCCGCGGCGGGGCGAGCGGGAAGAACCAGAAGCCGACGAGCGCCAGGAGGGTCGCGAAGGAGAGGGAGGAGCGGGCCCAGCGGTAGTCGGCGGGGCTGCGCCAGTACAGGACGGCGAGGATCGCCAGCGGGAACGCGAAGTGGAACGTCTCGTAGTAGAAGTCGAGGAAGTCGCGGAACCATCCGACGTGCGTGATGGCGTGGTTGGCCCAGTGCTCGATGTTGATGTGGAGGGCCGCTTCCAGCGCGTGGACCTCGCGGCCGTGCCGGTCGGCGGTCGCGGGGTCGGCGGCGGCGGCGAGCCGAATCCAGGAGTAGGCGGAGTAGCCGACACGGATGACGAGCAGTTCGAGCACCAGGTTCGGGCGGCCGACGAGCCGCCGCCACACCGGGGCGGCGAGCGGGACCCGGCGGAACCTGGCAGGTACGGGCTGCGCGTAATCGGTCGGCACGGGTCTGTCGAAGTACGGCGAGGTACGGGAGAGGAACGGTACGACGCAGGCCGCCGCGAGGGCCGCGAGCAGCGGCACGTTCTCCCGTACGGGCGCGACGACGCCCATGTTCGGCAGCAGGACGGTACCGGGCAGGGTCATCACGAGGACGACGACGATGGGCCAGACGAGCCGGTCCTTGGCCCGGGTACCGACCCTCCCGGCCAGCGCGAGCAGTATCCACATCAGCTGGTACTGCCAGGCGGTCGGGGACACGGCGACGGCCACGCATCCGGTCACGGCGACGGCCAGCAGCAACTGGCCGTCCTTCGCGTACCGTACGGCGCGCCGCAGCCCGGTCCAGATCACCGCGGCGGCGAGGACGGCGGCGAGCGCGACGCCCCAGGGCCCGTGCGCCCCGAAGCGCAGCAGCGCGCCGTGCAGGGACTGGTTGGCGAGTCCCGCGCCGGGTTCGCCGAGGCCGATCCCGGCGAGGTGGTGCACCCAGTACGTACGGGAGTCGGCGGGCAGGACCGCCCAGGCGAGCAGCGAGAAGCCGGCGAAGGAGGCCAGGGACGTCAGGGCCGCCTTCCGCCGCCCCGTCAGCCACAGCAGCGGGGCGAACAGCAGGACGGCGGGCTGGAGCGCGGCGCCCACGCCGACGAGCAGCCCGGCGAACCGCTCCCCGCGTGCGACGAAGCAGCCGAGCAGGACCAGCAGGACGGGGATGATGCTGGTCTGGCCGAGGTGGAAGCTGTTGCGCACCGGCAGCGAGACCATCAGGAGGCTGACGGCGACGGGCGCGGCCGGCACGGGCACCCGGCCGGGCAGGGCGCGTGCCGCGATCACTCCGACGGCGGCGACGAGGAGCAGCGTGCTGAGGGTCCAGGTGACGCCGAGGGCCTGCTCCGCCGAGCGGGCCAGTGGTTTGAGGACGAGCCCCGCGAAGGGCGTGCCGGTGAACGTCGAACCGCGGCCGTAGAGCGAGCCCGTCACATGGAGGACTCCCCCGGGTCCCGTCCAGGTCTCCAGGTCGGTCAGGCGTCTGCCCGGTGGTTTGTCGAGGACGGCGGCGGCCTGGCGCGCGGCGAGCACCGCCGCGAGGAGCCACAGCAGCGCGCGCGCCGCCACGAGTCCGGTACTCACCCCTCTCGGTGCCGTACCACCCCGCGCACTGCCCTCCGCGTTCGCCACGTCGAGACGACCTTCCTCTCCCGTCCGAAACCGCCATCATCGCTGCCCTTGCGGCACAGAGCCTGGCACTGCCCTCGCCGGAAGACTCAGGCAACCCCCTCTTCGCCTGACTGTCACCCCCGTTTCGCCCGGACGGCGCGGCGGCGGGCCGCCGCGGCCGAGCCGCGCCCGGGAGAGCCGCGCGCACCTGACGCGGTTTCAGGGGGAAGTCCTCGGAGGCTGCGAGTCCCCGAAGGGGATCATGCACGGACGACGGGGCCCGCTTCGACACGGCGTGCCGGTGCCGACGGTGCCGAAAGGCGGCGCTGAGGCTGACGGCGAAGAGGGCAGGGGATGCCGGGGAGGTCGGGGAGGTC
>NZ_JAIUKE010000602.1 GCF_020176795.1 Streptomyces sp. 8L | reverse complement strand
CACCCGGCGGGGAGCCCCCCTCCTCCCCGCGAAAGGCAGGCTTTCCGTGGGTGAAAAGCACCGCGTCCGGTTCGAGCCGGTCGGGATCGAGATCGAGGCCGACGAAGAGGAGACCGTGCTCGACGCGGCGTTCCGCCAGGGCGTCATGCTGATGCACGGCTGCAAGGAAGGGCAGTGCTCGTCCTGCAAGTCCTTCCTGCTCGACGGCGACCAGCAGATGGAGCGCTACTCGACCTTCGCCCTCGCCGACTACGAGAGCGAGGAGGGCTACGTCCTGCTCTGCCGGACGCACGCCTACGGCGATCTCGACGTCGAACTCATCAACTACGACGAGGAGATGCTCCTCTCCGGCATCCCGCCCCGGGACGCAGCGGCCCGGGTCACCGCCGTCGAGGAGATGACCCACGACATCGTCCGGCTGGAGATCGAGCTCACCGGCGAGGGTGAACTCCCCTTCCGCCCGGGCCAGTACATCGACATCCGGGTGCCCGGCACCGACCACTGGCGGTCCTTCTCCATGGCCGCGCTCCCGCAGGACAAGCCGGGCGCCCGCCTGGAGTTCCTGATCAAGCGCTATCCCGGCGGACTCTTCTCCGGGCTGCTCGAAAGGGGGAGCGGGGAAGGGCAGGGAGAAGGCCGCGAACAGCGCCTCTCGGTCGGCGACCCGCTCGCCGTCAGGGGGCCCTACGGCTCCTGCGTGATGCGCGACGCCCCCGACCGGGGTCTCGTACTGCTGGCCGGCGGCGCCGGCATGGCGCCGATCCTGGCGCAGCTGCGGGCCCTCGCGGAATCGGGCTCCACCCGTCCCACCCGCTTCTACTACGGCGCGCGCACCGCCCGCGACCTCTTCGCCCTCGACGAGATCGCCGGACTCGGAAGCAGGCTCGCGGACTTCGCCTTCGTACCGGCGCTGTCCGAGGAACCGGCCGCCGGGCCCTACGAGCACGGCCTGATCACCGATGTGGTGGAGCGCCACGAGGGCGACCTGGCCGGCTTCGACGCCTACCTGTGCGGCCCGCCCGGGATGTGCGACGCGGCGACCGCCGTGCTCACCGCGAAGGGCATGCCCGAGGAGCGGGTCTTCCAGGACAGGTTCACCACGTCCACCGACACCTGAGGAGCACAGACGCATGGCAGAGACAGCCACCCGCAGTTTCCCCCAACCGCAGTTCACGGACGCGGAGGCCGGCGCGCTGGTGTTCCCCAGCTCCACCAGCCGCGCCTTCAACTACTACGAGCCGCAGAAGATGCGGGCCAGCATGTACGAGGACGTCACCTTCGACGTCCAGCCCGACCCCGAACGCCACCTCCTCCAAGGCTGGATCTACGGCTTCGCCGACGGCTCCAAGGGCTACCCGCAGGAGTGGACCGAGCTGCGGGCCGGGGACTGGCACCGCTTCCGCGACCCCAATGAGGAGTGGGAGCAGACGATCTTCCGCAACAACGCCAACGTGGTGCGGCAGATCCAGCAGAACCTGGCGGGCGCCCGCAAGGCCGAGGCGTACGCGCAGTGGACCCCGACGTGGACCCGCTTCGTGGAGCGCAACGTCGGCGCCTGGATGCACGCGGAACAGGGCCTCGGCATGCACGTGTTCGTGGCGGTGCAGCGCTCGGCGCCCACCAACATGATCAACAACGCGATGGCCGTGAACGCGGCGCACAAGCTGCGCTTCGCCCAGGACCTCGCGCTCTACAACCTCGACATCGAGGAGCAGCTGGCCCGCTTCGACGGCTCGGCGCACCGCGAGGTGTGGCAGTCCGAGCCCGCCTGGCAGGGCGTGCGGGAGAACGTCGAGCGCATCACCGCCGTCGAGGACTGGGCGGAGGCGCTGTTCGCGGCGAACCTCGTCTTCGAACCGCTCGTCGGCGAGCTGTTCCGCAGCCACCTCGTCATGCAGATCGCGGCCCGCAACGGCGACTTCACCACGCCGACCGTCATGGGCGCGGGCGAGAACGACTACGACCGCGACCTGCGCTACACCCGTGCGCTGTTCTCGCTGCTCGGAGGGGACGACACACACGGAGCGGCCAACCGGGAGGTGCTCCAGCGGTGGCTGGAGCGCTGGGTGCCGGTCAGCCTGGACGCCGCGCGCAGGCTCCAGCCGCTGTGGTCGCAGCCGGAGGAGAAGGTGCTGCGGTTCGAGGACAGCCTCGACCGCGCCAAGGAACGCGTCGTGGCGCTGCTCGGGGGCCTCGGTCTCGGCGCCGACGCCCACGTCGAGACCGAGGGGAGCGCGAAGTGACCGGAACAGACAGCGGGCGGTTCGCCGTCGACCGCAGTTCGTCCAACCGCTGCGGTGTGACGCTGATGAACAACCAGAACGGGTACGTCGTCGCCGACGTCATGCGCGGCAAGGAAGGCGTCGTCGTCACCGACTACCCCTCCATGATCCGGGTCGACGGCGACCGCGTCATCGACTTCGACTTCGACGAGATCTCCGACGCGCTCGGCGTCGAGTTCTCCGTCCAGGACTTCGAGGAGATCATGTCCACCCACTACGGGCGCATGGTCCACCTGGACGACCGCACCATCCTCTTCGCCAACCCGGAGGACGCTGCCGAGTACATCGACTTCGACCTCAGCCCCGTCGAGTCCTGAGACACCCCCGGGGGCACGTCGTTTCCTGGCCCCCGGCGAATCCCGAAGCACCCCGCGGGGCCCGGCCGCCGGGGGGCGGGGCCCCCGGCACCCCGTGATGACGCGAGCAGTGATGAAGGAGCGCGCATGTACCACAAGGACGGAATCGACTACTTCGTGGTTGACGGCCACATCCACTTCTGGGACGCGAGCGAGGAGAACACCGCCAACAAGTACGGGGAGGGGTTCATCCGCTGCTTCTACGACTACCAGCGCAACCTGAGCCCGAAGGAGTGGGTCTGGCCGCTGGAGAAGTTCCGCAAGTACAGCGAGGCGGACCTGCTGCACGACCTGTTCGAGACCGGATACGTGGACCGGGCCATCTTCCAGCCCACCTACCTCAGCGAGTTCTACCACCGCGGCTTCAACACCACCGAGACCAACGGCGCGCTGGTCCGCAAGCACCCCGACAAGTTCATCGTCAACGGCGCCTTCGACCCGCGCGACGGCGAGGCCGGCCTCGACCGCCTCGAACAGCTCGCGGAGGAGTGGCAGTTGCGGGGGCGCGGTGTGAAGCTGTACACCGCCGAGTGGCGCGGCGACTCCAAGGGCTACAAGCTGAGCGACCCGGGCGCGCTGACCTACCTCGCCAAGTGCGAGGAGCTCGGCATCCGCAACATCCACGTCCACAAGGGCCCCACCATCTGGCCGCTGAACCGGGACGCCTTCGACGTCGCCGACGTGGACGTGGCGGCCACCTCCTTCCCGAACCTCAACTTCGTCATCGAGCACTCCGGCGTGCCCCGCCTCGACGACTTCTGCTGGATCGCCACCCAGGAGCCGAACGTGTACGCGGGCCTCGCCGTGGTCCTCCCGTTCATCCACACGCGGCCCCGCTACTTCGCCAAGGTGATGGGTGAACTCCTGTTCTGGCTGGACGAGGACCGCATCACCTTCGGCAGCGACTACGCGATCTGGAGCCCGAAGTGGCTCGTGGAACGCTTCGTGGACTTCCAGATCCCGGAGGACATGCGCTCCGAGTACGGGGAGCTCACCACCGACATCAAGCGCAAGGTCCTCGGGCTGAACATGGCGAGGCTCTACGACATCAAGGTGCCCGAGTCCGCGCGCCTCTCCGCTCCGGGAGCGGTGGCCGCGTGAGCGCGGTCGCGACCGGGCGGGCGGGGGCCCGCGCGGTGCCCGCTGCCGACCCCGCGGCCGAGGCGCGTCCCGCCGGGACCGCCGCCGGGCGTGCCGCGGCCCGCTCGCGGCAGGTCACTGCGGCGCTCGCTACTGTCCTCGACCCGGAACTCGACCGTCCCATCACCGAGTTGGGGTTCGTGCACCGGGTGAGTGTGGCGGGCGGGCGGATCACGGCCCGCCTGCGCCTGCCCACCTACTTCTGCGCGCCCAACTTCGCCTGGCTGATGGTGGACGACGCCCGCAGGGCGCTCAGGGCGCTCGACTGGGCCGCCGAGGTGGAGGTGGAGCTTGAGGACCACTTCGCGTCGGACGAGATCAACGCCGGGGTCGCCAGGGGCGACGGCTTCGACGACGCGTTCCCCGCGCTCGCCGACACCGACCGGCTCGACGACCTGCGTACCGTCTTCCTGCGCAAGGGCATGATCGCGAGCCAGGGCCGGATCGGGCGACGGCTGCTCGACCACGGCTGGACCGTGCAGCAACTGGCCGACGCGCGCCTCGGCGACCTGCCGGAACGCGTCGGCCTGCCACTGCTGCGCCGCCGCAGGGCGCTCGGCCTGCCGTGCTCCACGGGCGCGCCGGCCTTCGTGGACGAGGCGGGCCGCGCGGTGCCCGCGTCCGGGATCGAATGCCACCTCACGCTCGCCAGGACCACCGGAGTCGGCATCGACGCCAACTCGGAGATGTGCAAAGGGCTGTTCGCCGTACGGTACGGCGAGGCGGCCCCCGACCACGACGGCGGGGAGGACGGCGACGACGGCGCACTCGGGGGAGGCGCCGACGACGGCGCACTCGGGGGAGGCGCCGCATGAAGGCCGTACGCACCCACGCCTATGACAGCACCCCGGTCGTGGAGGAGGTGCCGGACGCCCGGGTCCAGGGCCCGCTCGACGTGGTCGTGCGGATCGGCGGCGCCGGGCTCTGCCGCACCGACCTGCACATCATCGAGGGCCAGTGGGAGCCCAAGACGCATGTGGCGCTCCCGTACACCCAGGGGCACGAGAACGCGGGGTGGGTGGAGGCGGTCGGCAGCGCCGTCGGCAACGTGGCCGTCGGCGACCCGGTGATCCTGCACCCGCTGGTCACCTGCGGGCTGTGCGGGCCGTGCCGGCGCGGCGACGACGTGCACTGCGAGGCGTCGGCGTTCCCCGGCATCGACGCCGACGGCGGCTTCGCCGAGCTGATCCGCACCAACGCCCGTGCCGTCGTCAAGCTGGACGCCTCGCTCGCCCCGGCCGACGTGGCGGCGCTCGCGGACGCCGGGCTCACCGCGTACCACGCGGCGAAGAAAGCGGCGGCGAGGCTGGCGCCCGGGGACAGGGCGGTGGTGATCGGAGCGGGCGGCCTCGGGCACATCGGCATCCAGGCGCTGCGCGCGCTCAGTCCTGCCGAGCTGATCGTGGTCGACCGCTCGCCGGAGGCGCTCAAGCTGGCCGGGACGCTGGGCGCCCACCACACGGTCGTCGCCGACGGCGGCCAGGCGGACCACGTGCGGGAACTCACCGGCGGGCACGGCGCCGAGACCGTACTCGACTTCGTCGGCGAGGGCGGCGCCATCGAGGACGGGATCGCGATGCTGCGCAGGGCCGGCGACTACCACGTCATCGGCTACGGCGGAACGCTCCGGGTGCCGACCATCGACATCATCTCCTCGGAGATCAACTTCATCGGCAACCTCGTCGGCAGCTACACCGACCTGGTCGAGCTGATGGAGCTGGCGGCGCGCGGCCTCGTCACCCTGCACACCTCCAGGTACCCGCTCGACGCGTTCGCCCAGGCCCTGGACGACCTGGAGGCCGGACGGGTGCGCGGCAGGGCGATCCTCGTGCCCTGACGCCCCGGCCCGCCCGCCCCCCCAAGACAGGTGGCGGTGGCCGTCCGTGGACCCCTCCCGGCTCTCCGGGGCCGGTGGGGGTCGGCGCATCACGGAGCACCCCGGCCGCCGTCACCGCCGTGGTTCCGCCCACCCCCCCCCCGGGGGGGGCCCCCCCCCCCCCCCCGCGGACCCCCCGGGAATCGCCCCCCGGGGAGGGGCCGGGCA
>NZ_JAIUKE010000601.1 GCF_020176795.1 Streptomyces sp. 8L | reverse complement strand
CACCCCCTCCTCGCCGACCGCGTCCCGCCCGTCACCGCCGACGTCATCGCCCACACAGGACTATGGGACGATCCCTCAGCAATCCAGTAGCTCGTCAAGGACCGCCGATGCCGCGCGCTACCATCACCTGCACCACCTGCAAGACCGCAGCAGCCGTACCCGAAGACGGCGACCACTCCCCGCTCTGGGACGCCGGCTGGCGCTGGATCGGAACCGAGAAACTGTTCTCCTGCCCCGACTGCCCGCCGCTCCTTCTGGTTGACGACCAGGGACGACACCTCCGGGCACAGCACCTCAGCCATACAGGCCTCTGATACGAACCCGCGGCCGGCTGAGCCCTAACGCGGCACCGCGTGCAAGGATGCCTTCACCGAGATCGTGGAGGGGACGCATGAGCAAGCCAGAACTCAGCCTCGACGAGCAGAACACGATCGTGGGCGAACTGATGGCCAACGTCGACACCTTCGAAGAAGAAGAGTTCGACGAGCTCTACGACCAGCTCGACGCAGATCACCAGAGGGAAGTCGACGGACGAATCCGCGAGTGGGCCAACAACGCCGTCGGCGACGACAACTGGGATCGCACATAGTAGCCGTCGGTATGACGGCTACTCCGGCTCCTGGGACGCCTTCCGTCTCGCCTGCACTTGGAGCCAGGGGTTTTCGGCTCGGGACTGGGCGCGGTCCAGGTACTCGCGCTTCACGACCGAGCTGCCCGGCTTCCACCGTCCCTGCTTCGTGGGGTCCCCGCCAGCATCCGCGATCTCCTGGGCTCCGCCGCGGCGCAGGCCGTGCGCAGTGATCTTCTGCCAGTTCGACAGACCCGCCTTGTGTGCCCTACCACGGACCCAGTCGTTGATCGCGTCGCCCGTGACGTAGTCGCCGCGCTTGGTGGCTGTGACGCGGTTTTGCAGAGTCCCCGCCGAGGTGAGTGCTCGTAGCAGAGCGCCCTCGTGGATGCCGAGGTGGTGGAGGCAGTCGAGCCAGTCCCGCACGGCGGTGACCGGGTCATATCGAGGGTCGTCAGGGTCGGCGGGGATGTAGGTCTCTTCGCCCCTGGACTCCTGGTCTGTCTTAGAGTGGCCGACCCATTCGGCGATTCCGTCGTCATCCACTTCGACGTCTGCGATGGAGAGATCTGCGAGCTCAATGCGCCGGTTCAGTGCCTTCCTCCCGATGAGGAGGGCACATCGGTCGCGTAGGCCGGTCGGGTGGTGCAGGTCGCAGGTATCGACCATGGCCCGGATCATTGCGTTGGTGATGGCAGGGGCCTTACGGACCCTGTTCCGTTTGCCCCACTGTTTGCGGTACTCGTTGAGCATGCCGCGGGCTTGCTTGGTGCCGGGGCGTTTGTCTTCGGGTTGCATGGTGCGGACGGCGGACATGGCGGCGCTGATGGCGTTGGGGGCGCGGCCTTCCCGGATGAGGTGGGCGACGTATTCGACGTAGGTGGCGGTGGTGCAGGGGTTGGGGACGCGGCCTTGTTCGGCGCACCAGCGTTCGAACTTGCCGCGCTGGGACTTGTAGTTGCGGTCGGTGTTCGCGGGCGCGGACTGATTCTCTAGGCGTTCCTGGGTCTCTGCGGAGACGTACAGGTCGCGTTCGGTGTAGCGGGGCTGGTCGGCTTCGGTGGGGAGTTGTTGGCCGGGGTAGAGGATCGTGTGCCGGTCGACGACCGGGCGCGCGGGTGCCGGGTCGGGGCGCACGGCGGGGAGGTGGTCGTCGTCCACCAGCTCGGCATCGACCACCTCGGCGTCCTCACTCACTGGCTTGCCCCGCGGCAGCCCGTCGGGCTTCCCGTGCTCGCCGCCACAGACCAATTAGCTGTTCACGCCTGGCTGCACGCATAGCTTGCTGTTCCTCCGAGTTCCACCAAGCCGACGCGGTGCCGTGGGCCGGGCAGTCCGGGTGCCAGTTGCGAGTGTCGGTCACGGTAATGCCGACCGTGATTCGGCCGCAGGCGCAGTCTGCGTCTTCGTTGCTCCGGGCCGGAACCACGAGATCCCCTCTCAGATAAGCAGAGACGTACAAGGGAAATTATCCCAGGCTCTTCATGATCATGTTGCATCGCCTCCCCGGAGCAGGCCACCGGTCGTCAGCGGGATGCCGTGGCGTTCGAGATAGGAGATCATCGCCAGCAGGCGCCCCGGTTCGTCCTTCACGTTGCCCAGGGCGTAGTTACACCAGCGGCAGAGGAGATCGCGAACCGCTCCTGTCTCGTGGTTGTGGTCGACGTGCAGACGCTTACCCTCGGGAGGTTCGTCCCCGCATATGGCGCAACGGCCCTCTTGAGTAGCGAGCTTGTCTTGGTACTCCTCCAGCGTCAGGCCGTACCGCTTGAGGTTGTGGCCGTAGATGTACTCCTTGCCTCCGCGACGCTCGTAGTCCACCTGTCGCATCAACCGTGTGCAGGCCAGGCACCTCGGTGAGCGCGGCGGCCGGAACTCTCCAATCGGCTGGACCTTCTGGCAGTCCCTACAGATCTTGCTGGCCAACTGCGCGTGGCGCTCATCGTCGCGAGCGTTGGCGGCCTTCTTTGCGCAAGCAGGCGAGCAGTACTTACGTCGCCGGGGCGGCAGGAGCTCTGCGCATCCCTCGTTTTCGCAGCGTCTTTCCAGCTCAGGCGTCAGCGCCTCTTGCATCAGTCCCCCAATGGAGTAGTTGAGCTACTCTAGTTTAGCAGTAGTCGACCTACTCTTCACGGCCTATGCTGAGCCCATGGACCTGACCGGCTACCTGACCTCCGACGAAGCCGCCGCACACCTCGGCATCAACAGGCAGAGCCTCTACAACCTCGCCAAGCAGGAAGACTTCCCGGCGCCGAAGAAGATCGGGCGCACCTCGCTCTGGCCAGTGCGCGAGCTGGATCAATGGCGGGAGCGGCACCCGAAGCGTGACCGACGCGATCGGCCGTAACTCGCGCCCGGCGTGCACGTTCTCATGGCATGAATGAACTCGCAGCGAAGGTGCAGCAGACGTACGACCGCGACGGTCGCGACAAGGCCCGCGAAGTCCTCCTCGCCACCTGCCTTGAGCGGGACTGGACGCAGGAGGATCTCGGTGAAGCGTTCTCGCTCTACCGGACCTTCCCTACCCCGCAAGCGACCGGGGACTAAGTCCCCGTTTCTTCGTCAGGATCGATTCTGCCGAGACAGGCCTGGGCGGGGCGCGATGGCTCTGGGGCATCGTGTGTTCTGGCTCTGCGACAACCGGGGCTACCTCTCTTGCAAGCAAAGCGAAGGGGAGGCAGCCGTGGGAATAGAACTGCGCGCCACTGACGACCCGAAGATGTTCGATGTCTTCGACGCACACGGGAGGGTCGGGAGTGTCTGGTACTGGGAGCCAGACGAGGACGACGATCAAGAGGGATGGATCGCCACAATCGAACGCGCGAAGCGGACCAGGGCTGCGAACCTCCGTCTGAAGGCGTGTGCCCGTCCGGGCAGTGGGGGCACATCATGTCGGCCCCGGCGACAGGCTCGGGATCGTCCCAGACGATGCGGGTAGCACCGCCGTGGCCGTGAACGTGCTCAGCATCCGCGAGGCGGCTCCAGAAGACGATGGACGGGCGCGTGCCGGCCCATCGTACGGATGCGGTGCCGTCGGACCAGAGGATGCCGTCGGCGACATGGCCCGTGCCTGACATTCCAGTGATGTCGGTGTCGCGCTGAAGGTGAAAGCGGCGTGGTGTTGTCATGCCTCCACGGTGGCACGGAACGCCGGACGTTGCTCCACCCCACCCGGACGGGTCACGCCCGCACGAATCCGAGGTGCGAGCGAGATGCGGTGGGCCCCTGCTGGCCCTGGTAGCGGGAGCCGGTGGCGCCGTGCCCGTACGGCTTCGCGGCCGGCGACGTCAGTCTGATGAAGCAGAGTTGCCCGATCTTCATGCCCGGCCACAGCTTCAGGGGAAGGGCGGCCACGTTCGACAGCTCCAGGGTGACCTGCCCGGTGAACCCGGGGTCGATGAAGCCGGCGGTTGCGTGGGTGACGAGCCCGAGGCGCCCCAGGCTGGACTTGCCCTCGAGTCGGGCGGCGAGGGCGGGTCCGAGGGTGACGGTTTCCAGGGTGGCGGCGAGGACGAACTCCCCTGGGTGCAGCACGAACGGGTCGCCCTGGTCGACGGTGACGAGGCGGGTGAGGTCGGCCTGGTCCTGCGCGGGGTCGATGCAGGCGTGCCGGTGGTTCTCGAAGACGCGGAAGGCGTGGTCGAGGCGGACGTCGATGGACGCGGGTTGGATGAGGGTGTCGTCGTAGGGGTCGAGGGCGGCGGCCCCGGTGGTGAGGGCGGCGCGTATGTCGGTGTCGGAGAGCAGCACACGACGAGCGTATGGGCGTCTGGGGTGCGGTGTTCCCTGGGTAATTCGGCGCTGCTCAGGGGCTGTTGGCATCAACCGACTCGACACCAGACTACCCATCGTGTAGTCTTTAGCTACACGATCGAGAGAGGCTCCATGACCCCCAACCTCGAACTCACCGCCCTCAACTGCAAGCTCACCCCCCGCGCCAACGACGCCCTGCTCCGCACCGTCGAACGCGCCCAGCTCAGCAAGACCGACGTTGTGAACCGGGCCATCCAGGTCTACGACTTCATCGAAGCCCAGCTCGCTGACGGCGGAGAGATTCTCGTCCGCAAGAACGGCGAGATCGAAAAGATCACCCTTATCTGACGGGAGAACAGCCATGAAGGTATGCAGGGTCGAGAACGACGGTTCCACCACGATCGAACTGACCGACGCCGAGGCCCACGAACTGCGGGACGTGCTCGGGAAGGCCGCGAAGACCGGCGACGACGCGTCCTGGACGATGCACCGCCTCCTGTCCTTCGCCCACGGCGAGCCCGAGAAGTGAGGCCAGTATGGCACTCTGCCCGACCTGTAGCACCGTGATCCCGTGCCACTGTCACCTGGCCCCGCCTGTGCAGGTGCGGCCCGGCGTGTACCTCGTGCAGGAGACCCACCCCTGCACAACCCCGCCCGGAGACCGACCGCACCACCGAGAAGTGAGGCCGCCGGTGACCGTCGCGGAGAGTCTGGCACAGACGGTGCGGGCGTTGGGTGGCCTGTGGGACACGCAACGGGCCGTCACCGCCCTCCACGACACCGGACACGGCCAAGGCGACCAGCGGCAGCAGGAGAAACGTGCACGCAAGGCCATGCGCGACCTCGCCCAAACTGGCCTCCTCGTCAAGACCCAAGACCGACCCGTCCAATACCGCACCACCGAGAAGTGAGGAGCGAGACGATGACTGAGCCCCGCCACATCATGCCTGACACCGACACCGCGATCAGCAGCCTGCAATCCCTGCGCGAGACCGTAGCCCAGGTCGGCCCGTCGCAGCCGATGACCCGCGAGGAGTACGAGGAGCAGGACCGCCGCCTCACTGAGGAGATCGACGCCGCATACAAGGCATTCAACCGGGCCCGCGACTACTGGGACGACCTGTGCGCAGAGCGGCGAGATCTCCACTTCCAGTGGCGTGACCAGCATCGGGACGCCCCCGATCGCCACTTTCCCGCCGACCGCGCCGTCGAGCAGTGAGGAGTACCAGCATGAGCGAGGGTCTCGTCATCAAAACCGACCTCTACCCTCACCGCATCCAAGGCCCCCGCGAGCACATCATCCACGCAGCGAAAGCACAGGACTCCGGCCTCACACTCGTCACCACATGCGGAAAACGCAAGCGCGAAGAGGCCGTCAACCACCACGACGAGAGCACCCCAATCACCTGCCCAGACTGCCAGCGTCGCATCCAGAACTACAGCTAACCAGCCCATCACCGCGACCACGACCGCAGAACGCTGCCCGGCCTGAAGGAAGCAGGC
>NZ_JAIUKE010000600.1 GCF_020176795.1 Streptomyces sp. 8L | reverse complement strand
GTCCTCCCCTTCGCCGACCCGGAGCCCCGAGCTCCCAGGGTCGGCTCCCGCGGACCGTCATCCCCGAGCGGCCCGCCTCCCGGAAAAAGATCTCCCCAGAGCCGCGACGGCCAACCCTGAGGGGCTGTCACTCGAATGAGCGATGTTGGGCGCGGGAACGCTTTGTTCGAATAATCGTTCGATAAGATCCAGCCGGAACCGACACGGGTTCGACCGCTCGACGGCGGCCCGATGACAGGTGACGCGGGGGGCGTCACAACGAAACGGCAGCCTCGACCGTCACACCAGGCGTGACGGTCACCACCAGGCGCGTCAGGCACACCGAGCGTGTCAGACGCACCGGGAGCGACGGTCACGACAGCCGCGACCGTCGTCACAGCCGCCGTAACAGTCATCACAGGCGCGACGGGCATAGTCGCGACCGTCGTATCGCTCGTAGCAGTCGTAGCAGTCGTAGCAGTCGTAGCAGTCGTGTCAGCCGTAGCGACAGCCACAGCAACAGCAACAGCAACAGAACGACCACACCGGAATCTGGTTCGACCGCTGGGAACCGAAGGGGGTGCCAGGGCACATGCCGAAGCAGCACGCGGAGCGCGGGGCGCGGCGCACTGATGTGATCGGCGCCGACGGGGTACGCCTCGCGGCCTGGGAGTACGGGCGCGAGGGCGCGGAGCCCCTGTCGGCAGGGGCGGCCGCGCACGCGGGCGGGCCTCCCGAGCCGGGGGTGCTGCTGCTGCACGGCCTGATGGGCCGCGCGTCGCACTGGGCCGGTACGGCGCGGTGGCTGGCCGAGCGGCACCGGGTCGTCGCCTTCGACCAGCGGGGGCACGGCGAGAGCGAGCGCCCGGCGGACGGACTGCTGACGCGTGAGGCGTATGTGGCGGACGCGGAGGCCGTGGTCGAGGCCCTGGGCCTCGGGCCCGTCACGCTCGTCGGGCACGCGATGGGCGCGCTGACGGCCTGGCAGCTCGCCGCGCGCCGGCCGGACCTGGTGCGCGCGCTGGTGATCTTCGACATGCGGGCCTCCGCGCTGGGCGCCGCGTCGCAGCGGGAGTGGGAGGACTGGTTCCGGACCTGGCCGGTTCCGTTCCCCTCGCTGGGCGAAGGGCGCCGCTGGTTCGCGGAGGAGGACCCCTGGCTCGCGGGAGGCCGGATACCGGCGCGCGGGGACTTCCACGCGGAGATGCTGACGCGTCGGGAGGACGGCTGGCGCCCCGTCTTCTCCCGCCGCCAGATGCTGCGCACGCGGGAGACATGGGTCCTGGACGCGCACTGGGAGGAGCTGGCGCAGGTGCGCTGCCCGACGCTGGTCGTGCGCGGCGTGGACGGCGAACTGGGGCGGGCCGAGGCCATGGAGATGGTGCGGGTGCTGCCGCGCGGGGAGTACGCGGAGATCCCCGACGCCGGCCACCTCGTCCACTACAGCGACCCGGCCGCCTGGCGCGCGGCCACGGAGCCGTTCCTCAACGGGGTACTGACCGGCTGAGACGGGGAGCCCCGGTGAGTTGTTTCTTCGAGGTGGACGGGGAGACCGTCTGGAATCCGGCCTCGGCCGCCGGACGGCTCTTCGTGGACTGCGCGCGGGCGATGGAGAGGTTCAGCGGGGCGCGCTCCGGGATCTCCGACCCCGTGGACGACGAGTACGCCGTCGACCCGGACGCCTTCCGGACGTTCCACGGCCGTCTCGCGGCCCTGGCGGGCGGCACGGGGAACGCGGCCGTCCACGCGCTGACAGCGGAGTTCCTGGTGGTGTCCGCCGTGCTGCTGGAGCGGGCCGGGGCCACGGCGGCGGCACCGGCGGGGACGGAGCCGTCGCGGTGGCGGGCCCGGCTGGACGCGATGGCGCGGTCCATGCCGAGGTGAGGGCCGGCGTCCGCGGCACCTCGCGTACACCGTCCGGGCACGACCGGGCGCTCCCCTGACACGCTGCCAGAAATAGTCGCGGGGCCAAGCGTGTTGGCGCCCGCATGACGACGAACGCGCGGCAGCCCGAAGTGCTGCGGTACACCGCCTTCTCCAGCGCCCCCGAGGGTGGAAACCCGGCAGGTGTCGTTCTGGACGCCACCGCCCTGGACGACGACGAGATGCTGGCCATCGCCGCCGACCTGGGGTACTCCGAGTCCGCGTTCCTGACCCCCGCTCCCCGGGGCACCGAGGGCCAGGAGGGACGCGCGTACGGCATCCGTTACTTCAGCCCGAAGGCCGAGGTGCCGTTCTGCGGGCACGCGACCGTCGCGACGGCCCTCGCGCTCGCCGAACGGACGGGCCCAGGGGAGCTGGTGTTCGCGACGCGGGCCGGCGCGGTGCCGGTGGAGGTCACCGAGGCGGACGGGGTGCTGCGGGCCACGCTCACCAGCGTCGAGCCGTACACCGAGGACGTGCGCGCGGCCGACCTCGATGAGGCGCTCGCCGCGCTCGGCTGGGCGGCGGGCGATCTCGACCCGGCCTTCCCGCCCCGTATCGCGTTCGCCGGCGCCCGCCATCTCGTGCTCGCCGCCGCGACACGCACCCGTCTCGCGGACCTGGCGTACGACTTCACGCGCCTTGAGGCCCTGATGCGCCGCCTGGACCTGACCACCGTCCACCTGGTGTGGCGGGAGTCGGCCACCGTCTTCCACGTCCGGGACCCGTTCCCCGTCGGCGGTGTGGTCGAGGACCCGGCGACCGGCGCGGCGGCAGCCGCCTTCGGCGCGTACGCCCGCGAGCTCGGCCTGGTGCCCGAGGCCGCCGTCCTCACCCTGCACCAGGGCGAGGACCTCGGCCGCCCCGGCGAACTCACCGTCACCCTGCGCGCGGGCGACCCGCGCGTCCGGGTCAGCGGCACGGGAGCGCGCATCGGCTGACCTCCCGGGCGCCGGGGCCGAGGACCCGCCCCGGCTCCCGGCTGCGGCCCCTGCCCTCAGCCCTTGCTGACCGCCGCGAGGATCTCCGGGAGCCGGTCCGCGGTGGGGCCGGCCGCCGTGCGCAGGCCGAGCCATCCGACCAGCGCCCCGTACGCCGTACCCACCGGCAGCAGCAGCCACGTCCACCCGTTGTGGCCCCCGAGATGCAGCCAGAGCGTCAGCCCCAGCGCGGGCGAGGCCAGCAGGGCCGCGACGACGATGCCGCCGAACATCGACATCACGGCGAGGCCCGTCTGCCCCGGCGCCACGTTCTTCCTGCTCTCCTGCGGGATCGAGTACGGCAGCCGCGCCGAGGCGAAGGCGCCGCCCGCGAGCAGCGCGCCCAGCAGCGCCCAGGACAGGCCGAGAACCTCGGGCAGCGCCCTCCAGTCGTGGGTGAGCGCCGCCATCACCACGCTGACCAGCGCCGAGTACGGCACGGTGACGGCCGCCAGCGCGAACGCCCGCGCCCGCAGCTCCAGATACGCGTCACGCTTCGACGCGATCGTCATCGCCACCATCCAGAACGCGGACGTGTCCTGGCCGAACTGGTTGTACATCTGCGTGCCCAGCAGGCCCGCCGCGAAGCACCCGAAATAGATGGTGCTCGCGCCCTGGAGCGCGTTGAACACCGGCACGATCAGCCCGATCGCCAGCGACGTCACCCACGCGGTCTTCGTCTTCGGGTCCCGTACGACATAGCGCAGCGTCCGCAGCATCGCCGTACCCGTACGGCTCTCGGGCAGCAGCGAGGACAGGCCCGAGCGGCGGCCCCGCCGCTTCGGCGCGGCGGCGGCGATCGTCGAACTGTCCGGCGCCGTCATGAGCTTGACCAGCGACCGCTGCCAGAACACCACCACGCCCGCCAGCAGCGCGAGCGCGAGAACGAGCTGCGCCGCCATCCGCCCGTACGCGCCCTCGCTCGCGGACTGGACCGCGCCCATCGCGGAGGCGGGCGGAATCCAGCGCACCACGGACACCGTCGGGTCGAGCGAGGAGAGGCCCGTGGACGAGCCGATGCGCTGCACCCAGAAGTTGACGAGCTGGATGCCCACGGCGATCACGAGGCCGCTCAGCACGGCCAGGTCGCGGCCCTTGCGGGAGGTCAGCAGGCGGGTGTTGGCGGTGGCCATGGCCCGCGCCAGCGCCACGCACGTCAGCAGCGACACGACGACCGCCACCACGGCGACGACCGCCGCGACCGCGCCGTGCGCCGTCGCCAGGGCCGCGCCGGCCAGCAGGCACAGCGCGAACACCGGCCCCATGCCCACGAGGGAGGCCGCGAGCAGCGCGCCCGTCAGCGGGCGGGGCCGCAGTGGCAGCATCGCGAGCCGGGTCGTGTCCAGGGTCTCGTCGCCGCTCGGGAAGAACAGCGGCATCAGCAGCCAGCCGAGGGCCAGCACCAGCGTCAGCAGCACGACCGGCGCCGCCGCGTCGTCCACGCCGCGCAGCGCGGCCAGGCCGAGGAGCGTACCGGCGGACAGCAGCAGGACGACGACGAGCGACGTCACCCACACCGCCGTCCTGCTGGACGACTGGCGCAGGCCGCCCCGCAGGAGGGACAGCTTCAGCCGGACGAAGACGGAGACGAGGCCGCCCGCCGAGGCACGCGCGGGCGCCGGTGCGGCCGGGGCCGGTGCCTGGGCGCTCATCGCCTGCCACCGCCCAGCCAGTCGAGCGACCCGTCGCTCCCGCGGCCCTGCGCACCGACCAGTTCGAGGAACGCGTTCTGGAGGGAGGGCGCGTCGCCCCGTACCTCCGCGAGGGTGCCCTGCGCGCGGATGCGGCCCGCCGCCATCACGGCGACCCAGTCGCACAGCGACTCCACCAGCTCCATCACATGGCTGGAGAAGACCACCGTCGCGCCCGAGGACGTATACCGTTCGAGCACCTCGCGGATGGTCTGCGCGGAGACCGGGTCGACGCCCTCGAACGGCTCGTCCAGGAACAGCACCTCGGGGTTGTGCAGCAGCGCCGCGGCGAGACCGATCTTCTTCCGCATGCCCGTCGAGTAGTCCACGACGAGCTTGTCCCGCGCGCCCGTCAGGTCCAGGACGTCCAGCAGCTGGTCCGCGCGCTTGTCGACCTCGGCGCCCGGCAGGCCGCGCAGCCGGCCGGTGTAGCCGAGCAGCTCACTGCCGGAGAGCCGCTCGAACAGCCGCAGGCCCTCGGGCAGCACCCCGATCCTGGCCTTCACCTCGGCGGGGTCGCGCCACACGTCGTGGCCCGCGACCGTGACCCGGCCCTGGTCGGGCCGGAGCAGGCCGGTGATCATCGAGAGCGTCGTCGTCTTGCCCGCGCCATTGGGGCCGACCAGCCCGATGAACTGCCCGGAGGGCAGGACGAGGTCGATGCCGGCGACGGCGACCTGCTCGCCGAAGCGCTTCCACAACCCCTCCACCCGCACGGCGACCCCGCCGCCGCCCGCTCCCTCCGGCCGGTCCCCCTGCCGCTCCTGGTCCCGCATGGTGGTGCACCTACTCCCCGTGTCGCTCGTCCCCCGGTGGACGGCCCACAGTAGGCGGCCCCCGGGCCCGGGGCATCGGCCTGACGGGGGAGGACGGGGTGGAGCACCTCGACCGAGAGGTGGAGAAACCCACGACACCCGTCCACCGAACCTGACCGCCGAGGCCGGCCGGCGGAATACGCCAGACGGACCTGGCCGCCGAGCCCGTCCGCCGGACCTGGCCGCCGAACACGTCCGCCGAGCCAGTCAGGCGGACCTGGCCGCCGAGCCCGTCCGCCGGACCGGTCCACCGAACCTGGCCGCCGGACCCGGCCGCCGGACCCGTTCACCGAACCCGTCCGCCGGACCCGTCAGGCGGCTCGGCGGGCCGTGACCAGGATCGTGCCGGCCGCGCGGGGCCCCGCTCGGTTGTTTCAGGGGGTGAGGGCGTCGAAGGCGACGTGGAGTTCGGACGGGCCGCGCAGGTTGGCGGTGGGGCGGTACGGGGG
>NZ_JAIUKE010000599.1 GCF_020176795.1 Streptomyces sp. 8L | reverse complement strand
ATCTGCGAGCAGCTAAACTCTCAATCACGGCATGAGCCCCTGTGCCCACACTCCGGGGGACGCCTCACGACGTCACCACTGCGGTCGACTGCGTGCGACAGGGCTTGGGGATCGCCCTGGTGCCGCAGTTCGCGGTCCCCGGCTCCATCGATCTGCAGGTGGTCGCTGTCAAGGGGCGCCGGCCGACTGGACCTTCCACCTGGGAACGCGGGCCGGACGCCGCCCGGGGGCGGCCGCTCCGGGCTCTGCTCGAACTCCGTGATCGGGGTCTGGCTGTGGATCGCGCTGGGTGACGGTGCAACGCCCCAGAGGTCGGCCGTCCTGGGAAGATCGGCCGGCGATGTCTACGCTGAGGCCGTCAGATCATTTCGGCCCGTCTGTGTACCACGGCGGCCGCCATCTCCGGGAAACGGACGTCCACAGTGCAGTCGCCTCCTCCTTCGCCCCCCGGACCCATCCCCCATGGATGGCCTGGACGTTCCGCAGCTGCGTGCCCTGCACGCCCTGCTGATGCAACGCAGTCACCGGTGCCGCCCTGAGCCTCGGACGGACCCAGCCCACGCTGTCCGCCGCCCTGGCCCGGCTGCGGCGCCACTTCTCGGACGATTTGCTGACCCGCAGCGGCAACCACTACCTGCTCACCCCTTTCGCTGAACGCCTGCGCCCCCTGGTCGCCTCGGCGGTGGCCGCGGTGGACCGGGTGTTCTCGGCCGAGTCGGAGTTCGATGCGGCCGTCTCCGGCCGTGAATTCAGCGTGGTGTCGTCCGATTACGGCGTCAGTGTCGTTGGCGCGCCGCTCGTCGCCTTGCTGGAGCGGTAGGCGCCCCGCGTGCGCGTGCGTTTCGAGCCGGTGACGCGCCAGTCGCTCAGCAGCGACACCGATTTCTTCCGCACCATCGACGGTGTACTGATGCCGCAGGGTTACGTCGACCTGCCCCGCTCCGTGGAACTCCACCGCGATCGATGGGTCTGCGTGGTGTCCCGGGACAATCCGCGTGTAGGGGAACGGCTGGCGATGGACGATCTCCGGGCGCTGCCGTGGGTCGCCACCTTTCCCGACTCCCAGGGCCGTGTCCCGGCGTGGCGGCAGATGGAGCTGCTCGGTGTGAGGCCGCGGGTCTCCGCCATCGCCGACTCCTTTCTCGCCCTGCCCTTGCTCGTCCAACGCAGCGGCGGGATAGCCCTTGTCCAGGAGAAGCTGGTCCGTGCCATGGCCACGGCACTGAATGTGCGACTGCTCGAGTGCCCCTTCGACGCAGTGCCGCTCGTCGAGACGTTTTGGTGGCATCCGGTACATGATGCGGACCCCGGCCACCGATGGCTGCGTCAGTGCCTGGCCCGGGTCGCAACCGGGACAGCTGAATAGATTCACTCGATGCCCGGCATAGGGGAAATTTGCTTCCTTCAGGGTGTGGATGGTGTGCACCATGACGATCCCGCACCACTGCGAAAGGGTTCCCGATGTCCGTCGCTTTTCCCCGCACCCCCGATTCAACGATCGACGTGCACGCCCATGCCTGGCTGTCCGAGCTCCACGAGCTCGTGAGCGGCCGCGAGGGATTTCGGGCATTCACCGAGCGCGAGATACGTCGCTCGGGCCCGGAATCGGCGCTGACGAGTACTGAACGTTTCACGGAAAGCCTGCCGAAGCTGACGGATCCCGACGTGCGAATCGGCGTCATGGACCATGCCGGGGTCGATGTCCAGGTCGTCTCGGTCGTCCCGACCCAGTACCACTCCTGGGCGGATCTCCCGCTGGCCGAGGAGATCACCCGTGTTACCAACGAGGGGATCGCCAGCCACTGCGCCGCGCAGTCGGACCGACTGTGCGGGTTGGGCGTCGTCCCGCTTCAGCACCCCGAGCACGCGGTCGAGTGGCTGGAGCACGCGGTCCTGGAGTGCGGGCTACGCGGCATCGAGATCTCTTCGTACGCCGAGGACCCCGTGGCCGGTGCGACAGTCGAACTGTCGGATCACCGGCTGGACGACCTATGGCGCCGCGCAGAGGAGCTGGAGGCCGTCGTCTTCCTGCACCCCTGGGATTGCGCACTGGAGGCTCGACTCGACCGCTGGTACCTGTCCAACTCGGTGGGCCAGTTGGTCGAGCACGCCGTCGCACTCTCGCACCTGATCTTCGGCGGCGTCCTGGACCGCTTCCCTGGGCTCCGGCTGATAGCAGCGCACGGCGGCGGTTTCCTGCCGGTGCTCTCCAGCCGCAATGACCACGCCTGGCAGGTAAGGCCGGAGTCCCGCGGCTGCCGTGAACTGCCCAGCAGTTACCTGCGCCGCCTGTGGTTCGACTCCGTGGTCAACACTCCCGGGGCGCTGGAGGCCCTGGTCGCCGCAGTGGGCGCCGACCGCGTCGTCCTCGGAAGTGACCACCCCTTCGACATGGGGACCGTCGACCCCTTGGGTCTGTTGCGGCAGACGGTTCCCAACGCCCAGGACTTCGCAGCGATCGCGGGCCAGAACGCGGCCCGCCTCCGCCTCTTGCCCGGTGATGTCACTTTGGACCGCCGCCCTTGATCCAACTTCACCGGCCGCCCCCTGGACAAGGCACGGCGGCCACCGACGGAAGGAAACCCGCTATGAGCACCACCCCTGATTTCGTGGACGCGGACCCCGTGCGGACCCGTTGGTCCTCCGACGATCCCGCTGACCGCTTCACCGTGCACAATCCGGCCACCGGCCTTTCCCTCATCAGCATCCAAGGGGTCGGGGAGAAGCAAGTCGGGGAGGCCATCGAGGCAGCACACCGCGGTCACCTGTCCTGGAAGAACCGCACCCCCCGCGAACGCGGCCAGTGGCTGCACAAGGTTGCGCAGGCGGTACGGGAGCACGCGGACGAGATCGCCGCTCTAGAGACCAGCGACAACGGCAAGCCCCTCGATCAGTCCCGCGGATTCGATCTCGAGGCCTGCATGGCCATCTTTGAGCTCTTCGCCGGGTTGTGCGAAGTCATTCCGAACCAGGCTCGCGATGCGGGTAGCACTCTGGACATCACCGTGCTGGAGCCGTACGGCGTCATCGGCGCGATCGTCCCGTTCAACTGGCCGCCGCTGCACACTGCAGGAAAGCTCGCTCCAGCCCTGGCAGTGGGCAACGCCGTGGTCATCAAGCCGCCGGAGCAGGCGCCCCTGTCTGTGATGCGGATCATCGAGATCGTCCAGTCGGTCCTCCCTGATGATGTGGTGCACGTCGTTCCGGGTCTCGGCAAGGTCGGAGCCCACCTGGCCGGGAATAAGCGGATCGGCAAGATCTCCTTCACCGGCGCGCCCACGACAGGAACCGCCGTACTGAAAACAGCGGCGGAAAACCTGACCCCGACCCTCATGGAGCTTGGTGGGAAGAACCCATTCATAGTCTTCGATGACGCCGACCTCGACGCGGCCCTGCGATGGGCAGTGGAGGGCGGGTACTTCAATCAGGGAGAGGCGTGCACGGCCGCCTCTCGGCTCCTGGTCCACTCCGGTATCCACGACGAGTTCGTCCACCGGTACGCGACCGCGGTGCGCCGGCTACGTGTGGGGGACGGCGCCGAACCTGGCACCCACGTCGGGCCTCTGGTGACGGAGGCACAACGCAAGCGGGTGCTGGACTACATCGATATCGCTGTCGGCGAGGGCGCGGAACTCACCGCGCAGGCGGACCTGCCGACCGACCCGCGGCTGGTAGACGGCTTCTTCGTAGCCCCGACGCTCTTCACAGGTGTGACACGCGACATGCGGATCGCCAATGAGGAAGTTTTCGGCCCCGTGGTGTGCGTGATCCCGTTCCACGACGAGGCCGAGGCCGTCGGTATCGCCAACGGCACCGACTTCGGCCTGGTCGCCGGTGTCTTCACCCGTGACTCTGAACGCGCCCTTCGCGTCAGCAGGGCACTGACCGCCGGCATGGTCCTCGTCAACAACTACAACCGTGTCTTCACGGGAACCCCCTTTGGGGGCGTAGGACACAGCGGTTACGGTCGCGAACACGCCCTGGAGACACTCCAGGAGTTCGGATACAGCAAGAGTCTCCGAATCCCTTCCGGGATCGTGGAGGTGTCGCGTTGGGCGCCCTCGCTCGAAGTGTTCAACGACGCGGACGCGGAGGACTCGGACCGCTGAGCAAACGGCAGCCGGTGTCCACGCGCTGGACCGACCGCCATTGGAAGGAGCGGGAGAACCGTGATCACCAATCTCACAAGACCAGGGCTCTCCCGCAGGCGCAGAGGAGCCCGGCCCAGCGTGAACAGCGGCACAGCCTGGCGCTGGGCATCGGTGGCGGACTCGTCGGCCAGTCCTCGAACCCGCCGGCGGTGTCACACGCGATCCGGGCCTTGCTGCTGAGTGCCGCCCCCGCGCACGCGAAGCGTTCCGCGGGGGCGGAGTCGGCACTGAGGTTCCCCGGGCCTTGTCCCAAGGCCCCCCGGCCGGAGATCTGTGACCACACCCCGGACTCGAACGAGGAGCGCGCCGCGGCTACCGCATCGTCCACGTCCGACGTGGTTGTCCAGGCAATGTCGGTGATGACCGTGCCCGTCTCGGGGCTTACCACATCGCGGCGGACGCCGTCGGACGCCTCGCGCCACGTCCCTCCGACGAACAGGTTCCCTGGAGAGATCTCCCCTGCATCGGTCATGGTCGTTGAGCGGGTCTTGTCAACCTCAGCCATTGAGGCTCTCTTCCCGATACCCGTGCATCAGTCCTGCGTGAGCGCCGGACGGAGAGCATCCGCGAGCGACGTTCCCGGGTGTCCGATGAGCTTGGAGAGGGTGTCGGTCAGGCCACCGAGCTCACCGCGCTCGATCGCCTGGTCGTTCGCTACGACGAACTGTGCCGCCGGCTCCGGGACACCAGCATCGACAAGCACCCGAAGGTGGTCATCCGAGGAGAGCTGACGAAGCTCGACCGGGCGTCCCGACAGCTCTGAGAGGGTGCGCGCGAGGTCGGCGTGCGTCCACGCGACATCGCCGGAAAGTTCATACGTCGCTGAATCGACGGAGTCACCGCTCAGGACGACGGCGGCGGCCTCGGCGAGATCCTGGCGCGTGGCAGAGGAGACGCGGCCGTCGCCTGCGCTGGTGATCAACGACCCGGTCGAGACGGCCTGCTGCGCCGTCTCGATGAAGTTCTCCGTGTACCATCCGTTGCGCAGCAGCGCGACCGCGAACGGCACGTCGGCCAGGAGACGCTCAGTGGCCTGGTGCTCCGGAGCGACCGGTCCGGTCGCCGTATCCGCGTGCAGAATGCTGGTGTAAGCGAAGAACCCGACCCCGGCCACCTTCGCCGCGTCGATCACCGCCTGGTGCTGCGGAAAACGCTGCCCCACCGCCGATCCCGAGATGAGCAGAAGGCGGTCCACACCGTCGAGCGCGGCAGGCAGATCGGCCGGGGAATCATAGTCGAAGTGACGAACCGTGACGCCCCGGTCGGCGTAGTGCTGCGCCTTGTTCGTGTTGCGAGCAAGGGCCACCACTCGGTCCGCCGGCACGCGGTCCAGGAGCGCGTCGATGACGAAGGATCCGAGAACCCCGGTGGATCCAGTAACTGCGATGGACATGAGGGCTTCCTTTCGTGGGCCTATTTCCGAGGCTACCTTCGGGAATCCTCGAACGCGCGACGCGACGGATGACATCCCGTCGCCAACTCCCGGCAGAGCCTCGTTCTTGGACCTGAAGCTCCTGGGCCGTCGGCGGCGAATCCACCCGCGTCGTACCGTCCCGGCCGTGCCGGGCCCGCTCGGCCCGCACCCAGTTACGCAGCGTCTCCCGGCTGATCCCCAGATCTTTACCGATGCCCTCGAAAGTGTGACTCGGGCCCGACAGATACAGCGCGACAGCGTCCGCCTTGAAATCGGATGAGTAGACCTTCATCAAAAGATGCCTCCTCTCAGAGGTGTCCACCACTCGGGGACAGGCCCCAAGGCCGGGAAGTTAGCGTTTTCGCAGGTCACGCAAGCGCGTTGAGGGGTCGAGGACAAAGCGTAACGGAGCTC
>NZ_JAIUKE010000598.1 GCF_020176795.1 Streptomyces sp. 8L | reverse complement strand
CGCCGCGGCCCGATCGCAGGGCCCGCCCCCGCTCGCCCCGTCCGGCCCGGTCACACGACGCGACCGCCCGGCGCCCTACAGCTCCGCCAGCGCCGCGATCTTCGTGTCCTCCCTGGCGAACGCCACCTCGTCCACCGGGTTGCCGCGCACCGCCGCCGTGGCGGCCACCAGCTCTTGGAGGACGCACACCTCCACCAGCGCCCGCTGCGGTGCGGTCAGCCGCCCCGGGACCGTCACCGCCGCCGCGCCCCGGGGGACCGGCTCCGAGCCGTCCGTGACCGTCAGCACCCCGGTGGGCTTCTCCAGCAGCTGCCGGGCCAGGCCCAGTTCCCGCGCGCCGCCCACCACCAGATGGCTGGTGTCCTCGCTCGCGCAGTCCATCGGCCCGTGCAGGTAGGCGCGGGTGCCGTACGCCGCCGACGGTACGAGCGGGCCCTCGCGCAGCAGCAGTGCGACCGCCTCGGCCGTGGTGAGCTGCGGCGCCGACGCGACGACGTCGGCCGAGCCGCGCGCGAGCGGGCCCGCCGCGAAGTCCGCGAGCACCGCCGCGTTGCGCGCCACCGACTCCTCGATCAGGTCGGGCAGTTCGCGCCAGCGCTCGTCCACCGCCCCGTGCGCCGCGACATCGGCGAGCATGCCGAGCGCCGCGTACGTCACGACGAAACCGGTCGTCGAGACCCGGCTGTCCGGCTGAGCGCCGAGCGTCAGGGCGGCCCCGGCGGCGTCCCGCAGCGGGCTCTCGTCGGCGTTCGTCACCGCCAGGGTGGGCACGCCGGCCCGGCGGAAGCGGGTCACCAGGTCCGCGGTCTCCCGGCTCCGCCCGCTCTGGGACAGGGCGACGACCACGTCGGGGCGGCCGGCCGCCGCCGGGTAGTCCGAGCAGTCGCTGCGGGACGCGTCCACCCCGGCCGCGCGCAGCGCGTACAGCGGCGACGCGAGCGCGGCGCAGCTCGCGCCGATCCCGGCGAACAGGACGCGGCGCCACTCGGGCCGCCAGACGCCGCCGGTGAGCCGCGCGGGCAGCGACGCGGCGAGGTCGCGCAGCGCGGCGGTCTCGGCCGCGCGTCCCTCGTCGTACGTGCGGCCGTACACGGGCCCGTGCGAGGGGACGGGGTCGGCGGCGGTCACGCGCGTGCCCCCTTCTCCTCGCGCGGGCGCCAGGCGCGCCGCGCGATCGCGGGCACGTAGTCGCCCAGGTCGACGGGGAAGCGCACCACGGTCCCCGTCTCCGCCGCGTAGTAGGCGGCCATCAGCAGTTCGGTCACCGCGACACCGCTGTCCAGCGATTCGAGCGGCTGCCGCCCGTCGGCGAACGCGCGGGTGATGTGCGTGTTCTCCGCGGTGTAGCCGTACGCGGCGGGCTCGTCCGCGATCACCGGCATCAGGCCCTGCTCGGCGTTCTGCTTCTCCAGCATGTCCTCGCCCGCGGCCTGTTCGAGGGCCCGCGAGAAGAAGACGTTCGCGTCGCCGCTCAGCGAGTTGGCGTTCATCGAGTACTCGGGGCCGAGCAGCTCGAACGACAGCCGCATGCCCGCGCCGACGTACCCCCAGGACGTCATGGCCTCCACGATGACCGGTTCGCCGTCGCCGTTGACGAAGGTGAACGTCGCGTTGGCGTAGTCCTCGGACGGTGTGGCCCGGTAGTCCTGCACGCCCGGATACGTCTCGGCCAGCTGCGCCGCGTACTTCTCGCGGCCCCACCGCAGCGAGGCGACGGTGGCCGTCACGGACACCGGCCGCAGCCACTCGGAGGGGTTCTTGCCGGGCGGGGTGAGCAGGAAGCGCCCGGCCTCGACCGAGTGGCACATCAGGTCGTTGAGCACGCCGCCGCCCTGCGCCTCGCTGTCCCAGAACCACGCGGAGTGCGGGCCCGAGTGCTCCTCGGTGCAGCGGGCGAGGTACGGGGTGCCCGAGCGCTCCGCGCCACGCGCCCACATCAGGTCGCGGGTACGGGTCAGGCGCGGCGAGTACACCTGGTTCTCCAGGTACGCGTGCGGGATGCCCGCGTCGCGGACCAGCGCGGCGACCTGCCTGGCCTCGGCGAGGTCGCGGCCGAGCGGCTTCTCCACGGCGATGCCCCGCAGCGCGGCGCGCCCGGCGGCGACCTCGTCGCAGATCGCCCTCACGACCTGGACGCGGGTGTGGTTCGGGGTGAGCACCCACACCGCGTCGACCCGCTCGTCCCGGACGAGGGCGGCGATGTCGTCGTACGGTGTGACGTCCTCACCGACACGCAACTCCTCGGCGTAGGAGGCGAGTTCACGCGCCCGGTCCAGGTCGCGCGACTGGGTCGCGACGATGTCGGAGCCGCGGATCGCCTGCCAGGACCGTACGTGGAAGTGGGCGATGAAGCCGGAACCGACGATGCCGATCCCGAGGGTCTTTCCGTTCATGAACTGTCCTTCACGCGTAGTGCTTGGTTCTGGCGCCCCGGTGCGTCCGGGGCCGTGGCCGGTGCCGGGGACGAGGGGGCCCGTGCGGGCGGCCCCGGCGGGCTCACCCCTTCACACCGGTGAGGGTGATGCCCTCCACGAAGGTGCGCTGGGCGAAGAAGAAGACGAGGACCACCGGGAGGGTGGCGAGGGTGGTGACCGCCATGATCACGCCCCAGTCGGTGGTGTGGGAGCCGTGGAAGGAGGCGAGGCCGTACGCGATGGTCCACCGGCTCGGGTTCTCCGAGGTGTACAGCAGCGGCCCGTAGTAGTCGTTCCAGCACTGGAAGAACATGAAGATGGAGGCCGCCGCGATGCCGGGCTTGGCCATCGGCACCATGACGCGGGTGAGGATGCCCCACTCCCCGTTGCCGTCCATCCGGGCCGCGTCGATGTACTCGGTCGGGATGGACAGGAAGAACTGCCGCAGCAGGAAGATGGAGAAGGCGTTGCCGAACAGGTGCGGCAGGATCAGCGGCCACATGGTGCCGACCACCCGGAACTGCGCCCACATCACATAGATCGGCACCTGCGTGACCTGCGGCGGCAGCAGCATCGCGATGATCACGGCGAAGAAGATGGCACCGGCGAACCGGATGCGCACCTTGGCCAGCACATACGCCATCGGCACCGAGGAGATCAGCATGAAGATCGTCGAAACCCCGGCGTAGAGCAGGGAGTTGCCGAACCAGCGCAGCAGCGGCGCGGTGTGGAACGCCTTCGCGTAGTTGGCCCACTGCCAGGGGTGGGGCCACACCGCGCCGGTGAGCGTCTGGTGCCCGCCCATGAAGGAGGTGAGGACCACGAAGACGATCGGGACGAGGAAGATCAGGCCGAGCGCGATGAGCAGCGCGTGCTCGGCGACGTACGCGAGTGTCCTTTTGACGGTCACGGTGCTCACACCCCCTTCTGCCGGAACAGTCCGGCCCTGCGCAGCAGGATCGCCATCACGGCTGCGGCGACGACGAACAGCACGACGGCCATGGCGGCCGCGTAGCCGAGCTGGAAGCTGCTGAAGCCCTGCACGTACATCCACTGGGTGTAGGTGAGCAGGGAGTCGTTGGGATAGCCGAGGAGCTGGTCGGGGCCCGCGTCGATGCCGGTCTTGCCGTTGGCGACGCTGGAGGCGACGGCCGCCTCGGTGAAGTACTGGAGCGCGGCGATCACCCCCGTGACGGCGGAGAACAGCACCACGGGCGAGATGTTGGGCAGGGTGATGTACCAGAGCTTCTGCCGGCCGCCCGCGCCGTCCAGGTCCGCCGCCTCGTACTGGTCCTTCGGTACGTCGAGGAGCGCGGCGAGGAAGATCACCATGATGTCGCCCATCATCCAGACGCCGAGCAGCAGCAGCGACGGCTTGGACAGGGACGGGTCGTTGAACCAGAGCGGCCCCTTGATCCCGAAGGCCCTCAGGACCGTGTTCACCGGTCCCGTACCGGGGTTGAAGAGGAACACGAAGCCGACGACGGACGCGACGGGCGGCACCAGCGCCGGCACGTAGAACAGCGTGCGCCAGAAGCCGGAGGCGCGCTTGCGCCGGGTCAGCAGCAGGGCGATGCCGAGCGAGCAGGCCATCCGCACGGGTACCAGGATGGCCACGAACCACAGGGTGTTGAGGGCGGCCTTCCACACCCGCGGGTCCTGCGTGAACAGGTAGGTGTAGTTGCGCAGCCCGATCCACTTGGGCGAGCTGGCCAGGTCGTAGTTGGTGAACGAGAAGTAGAGGTTGGCGCAGAGCGGGTAGAGGAAGAAGACCACGAGCCCGATGGTGGCGAGCGCCATCATCGACCAGATGGGGATTCTGCTCCGCAGCGCGCGCCGACTGGCGGCCCGTGCGCCGGCCCCGGGGGCGCCCGCGGCGGCGCCTGTACCTGTACCGATACCCGTGCCGGGCCCGGTAGCGCCTCCGCCTGTACCGATACCCGTGCCGGGCCCGGTAGTTGTACCGCTTCCTCCGCCGAGGGCATTCACATCACTCATGGGTCACTTCGCCCGTCGCAAGCCGAGTGCGTTGTTGATGTCGGTGTCGACCTTCTTGAGGCCGCTGGTCAGACCCGAGCCCGAACCCTCCTGGTAGGTGGTCCAGAAGTCGTCCATCGTGGCCGTGAGGGTGGCGCCGATCTCGGTGACCGGACTCGTGGCGCTGGCCGGGCTGCGGGACGCGTCGATGAACGTCCGGTACTGCACGGGGGCCTGGAGGTCCGGGGAGGCCGCGGCGCTCTTGAGGGCCGGGATGTTCTTCACGCCGTTCGCGAGCTTCACGGCCGCGCCGGTGTCGGTGGCCAGGTACTTCACCAGCGCCCAGGCCGCCTCCTTGTGCGTGGAGCGCTTGTCGATGCCGATGTCGGCGGCCGAGACGAAGCCCCCGCCGTACTTCTGCCCGCTGCCGTCGAGCACCGGGAACGGCGCGGTGGCGTACTTCAGGTGCTTGGCCTGGTCCTGGATGAAGGCGACCCTCCACTCGCCGTCGAGCGTCATGGCGATGCGGCCGGTCTGGAAGGCGTTGTCGGCGGACCACTCGTCGCCGAGGCCCGCGGTGAACGTCTTCAGCTTCTGGTAGCCGATCTTCTTGACGAAGCCGCGCTGCCAGGCGATGAGCCGGTGCCACTGCGGGGAGGACGCGACGGCCGAGTCGCCGTGCTTCATCCAGGTCACCCCGGCGGTGCCGCCGAGTGTGGCCGAGGTGTTCTGCTGGAAACCCACCAGCGGGTTGAACCCGAGGGTCTTGATGGAGCCGTCGCGGTTGTACGTGGTGAGTTTCAGCGCCATGTCCTCCAACTGCGAGAGCGTGCGCGGCGGCCGGGTGTAGCCGGCCCGCTTCAGCAGTGCGGTGTTGTAGTAGAGCCCGTACACGTCGGAGGTGGTGGGCAGCGAGCAGCGGCGCCCGTCGAACGCGGTGGCCTCGGCGAAGATGCCCTGGAAGTCGGAGGTGCGCACGCCGTCGCGGCGCATGTACGGCGCGAGGTCCGCCATGGTCTTGCAGGCGGTGCCGAGCGTGGAGTTGACGTTGGTGATCATCGCGTCGACGTCGCCGCCCGACGAGACCACCTGGGTGATCTTGGTGTCCTGCTGTCCGCTGTGGACGTCGACCTTCACATCGGGGTACTTCTTCTCGAAGCCGTCCACGACGGACTGGATCACATCGGCCTCGCGGCCCGAGTAGTGGTGCCAGAGCTGGACGGTGCCCGACAGGTGGGCGGGCGCGGTGGCCGCGACGGGGCCGTCGTCGCCGCCGGCCGCGCAGCCGGACAGCGCGAGGGCCGCGGTCGCCGCGAGCGCGGTCAGGACGGTGCCGGTGTGCCGCGGTCGCCGTACGGGCCGGGGCCCCGGCCGCAACCGGAGCCGGGGCCGAGGCCCGGGCCGGGGTATTTTCGCCGATTTCATCGCAGAGCCTTCCTGCTGAAGTGCGCGACGTGTCGTCGAGTGCGCTCCTCCGATACGGGCGCGGGTCACGGGCGTTGACGCCGGACACTGACACGGGGACGGGTCGGGTACGGGCTCCGGGCCACGGGCCACGGGCACGGACGGGCTACGGGGAGGGGACGGGGGTACG
>NZ_JAIUKE010000597.1 GCF_020176795.1 Streptomyces sp. 8L | reverse complement strand
CCCCCCCCCCCCCCGCCCCAAACCCCCCCCGGCCCCGGGCGTCCCCCGGGTCCACGGCGCGCACCCTGACGCCCGCCTCGCGGAGCAGGTCCGGCAGGACCGCCGCGGGCCCGAGGTCACCGGTGACGGTCACCTCGGCCGGCGCCTCGCACGGCGCCTCGGTCCTGGGCGCGGGCCGTGCGCCGTCCCCGTCGGGTCGTGCGCCGTCCCCCTCGTAGGGGAACCAGCCGTGCCCCGACTTGCGGCCGAGGCGGCCCGCCTGCACCAGTCGGTGCTGGGCCAGGGACGGCGTGAACTTCGGGTCCTTGAAGAAGGCGTCCCAGACGGACCGGGTCACGGCCTCGTTGACGTCCTGGCCGATCAGGTCGGTCAGTTCGAACGGGCCCATCCGGAAGCCGCCGGACTCGCGCAGCACCGCGTCGACGGTCGCGGGGTCCGCCGCGCGCTCCTCGTAGACGCGCAGCGCCTCGGCGTAGAAGGGGCGCGCGACGCGATTGACGATGAAGCCGGGGGTGTCCGAGCAGCGCACCGGGGTCTTGCCCCAGGCCCGCGCGGTCTCGTACGCGCGCCGCGCCGCGGCCTCCTCCGTGGCGAAGCCGCTGACCACCTCGACCAGCGGGAGCAGCGGCGCCGGGTTGAAGAAGTGCAGTCCGACGAGGCGGCCCGGTACGCGCAGCGCGCCGCCGATCTCCGTGACGGACAGGGACGAGGTGTTGGTGGCGAGCAGGCAGTCGTCCGCGACCACCTTCTCCACCTCGGCGAACAGCTCCCGCTTGACCGCGACGTCCTCCAGGACGGCCTCCGCGACCAGCACGCAGCCGGCGAGGCCGTCGAGACCGTCGACCGCCGTGAGCCGGGACGCCGCCGCATCGCGCTCCGCCGCGGTCAGCTTTCCCTTCGCGGCCAGCCGGTCGAGGCGCCCGACGATCGCGTCCACCGCCTCCCTGGCACGGCCGGGCGCCGCGTCGTGGAGGCGTACGGGATGCCCGGCCACCAGGGCGACCTGGGCTATGCCTCGGCCCATGGTGCCGGTGCCGACTACCCCGACGGCATCGGCGGCGCCGATGGGACGGGTGAACGCGAGTGCTGCCATGGACACAATCCTCCCTGGCGGTTGTCCACAGATCTCCCCGGCTCTGTTGAACCGACCGATCGTTCGGTTACTGTAACCCTGTCCGTGCATGTGTGTCCCGGGCTTCGCGCGGACCGTCCGCCCATCCCGGCTCGATGAGGAGTTGGTCTTCACCATGACCGCGCAGCTCAGCGTCCAGAAGCTCGCCGAGACCCGCAGGGCCACGCTCGACCGGGCGCTCGACGCGATCCGCACCCGCGCCTACTGGTCCCCGCACCCCGAGCACCCGAAGGCGTACGGCGAGACGGGGCCCGCCGAAGGGCTCGCCGCCTTCGAGGCGCTGCGCGGTAAGCGCTTCGAGCTCGACCAGCCGGGCACCGACGGCTGGACCGGCGGGGAGACGTCACCGTACGGCCCGGCGCTCGGCATCGAGTACCCGCACGCCGACCTCGACGTGCTGCTGCCCGCCCTGCGTGCGGGCATGCCCGCCTGGCGCGCCGCGGGACCGGAGACCCGGGCGCTGGTCTGCCTGGAGATCCTCGCGCGGATCTCCGCGCGGACGCACGAGTTCGCGCACGCGGTGATGCACACCAGCGGCCAGGCGTTCGTGATGGCCCTCCAGGCGGGCGGTGCCAACGCGCAGGACCGCGGCCTCGAGGCGGTGGCGTACGCGTACGCCGAGCAGACGCGCACTCCGGCCAGGGCGGACTGGTCCAAGCCGCAGGGCAAGCGGGAGCCGCTGGAGATGCGCAAGACCTTCACGCCGGTCCCGCGCGGCCTGTCGCTGCTCGTCGGCTGCAACACCTTCCCGACGTGGAACGGCTATCCGGGCCTGTTCGCGTCACTGGCCACCGGCAACCCGGTCCTGGTCAAGCCGCACCCGCGCGCGGTACTGCCGCTGGCGCTCACGGTACGGGTCGCGCGCGAGGTGCTCGCGGAGACCGGCTTCGACCCGAATCTGGTCGCGCTCGCGGTGGAGCGCCCCGGCGAGGGCATCGCCAAGGAGCTCGCGGTGCGCCCGGAGATCCGGATCATCGACTACACGGGCTCGACGGCCTTCGGCGACTGGCTGGAGACGCACGCGCGGCAGGCGCAGGTCTACACGGAGAAGGCCGGCGTCAACACCGTCGTGATCGACTCCACCGACGACTACCGGGGCATGCTGGGCAACCTCGCCTTCTCGCTCTCCCTCTACAGCGGCCAGATGTGCACCACCCCGCAGAATCTGCTCATCCCGCGCGACGGCATCGACACCGACGCGGGCCACAAGTCGTACGACGAGGTGGTGGCGGGCATCGCGGGCGCGGTGGACAAGCTCCTCGGCGACGACGCGCGGGCGAGCGCGCTGCTCGGCGCGCTGGTCAACCCCGATGTGAAGGCCCGCCTCGAGGCCGCGGCGGAGCTGGGCGAGGTGGCGCTCGCCTCCCGCGAGGTGACGCACCCGGAGTTCCCGGACGCCGTGGTGCGTACGCCGCTGATCGTGAAGGCGGACGGCTCCCGCAAGGGCTCGGAGGGCTCGGAGGGCTCGGAGGGCTCGGCGCACGGGAGCGAAGCGCCGTATCTCGCCGAGTGCTTCGGGCCGGTGTCGTTCGCCGTCGCCGTCGAGTCGACCGGGGAGGCGGTGGAGCTGCTGCGGCGCACGGTCCGCGAGAAGGGCGCCATGACGGTCGGCGCGTACACGACGTCGGCGGACGTCGAGGTCGCCATCGAGGAGGTCTGCCTGGAGGAGTCGGCACAGCTGTCGCTGAACCTGACAGGCGGCGTCTATGTGAACCAGACGGCGGCCTTCTCCGACTTCCACGGCTCGGGCGGCAACCCCTCCGCCAACGCGGCGCTGTGCGACGCGGCGTTCGTGGCGAACCGCTTCCGTACGGTCGAGGTGCGCCGGCCGGCCTGACGTGAGGGGCCGGCGGTCCCGGTCTGACGCGAGGGACCGGCGGTCCCGGCCGTCCGCGGGTCAGGGGGCCGGCGGCGCCGGGATCTGTGCGTGGCGCTGGACCCAGGCGTGCATGGCGATGGCGGCGGCTGCTCCCGCGTTGATCGAGCGCGTCGAGCCGAACTGCGCGATGGAGCAGACCATCGCCGCGTGATCACGTGCCTCCTGGGTGAGGCCGGGGCCCTCCTGGCCGAAGAGGAGCACACAGCGGCGCGGCAGCGCGGTGCGCTCCAGCGGCACGGCGCCGGGCAGGTTGTCGATCCCGATGACCGGAAGCCCCTCCGCGGCGGCCCAGGCGGTCAGCACGGAGGTGTCGGCGTGGTGGCGCACATGCTGGTAGCGGTCGGTCACCATGGCTCCGCGCCGGTTCCACCTGCGGCGGCCGACGATGTGGACCTCGCGGGCCAGGAAGGCGTTCGCGGTCCGCACGACGGAGCCGATGTTGAAGTCGTGGCCCCAGTTCTCCACGGCCACGTGGAAATCGTGGCGGCGGGTGTCGAGGTCGGCGACGATCGCCTCGCGCCGCCAGTAGCGGTACTGGTCGGCGACGTTGCGCCGGTCCCCGGCGGCGAGCAGCTCCGGGTCGTAGCGGTCGCCCGTGGGCCAGGGTGCCGGGTGCGGCCCGACGCCGATCTCGGGGCCGAACCCCTCGTCGTACTGCGCCGGTTCGGACGGCCCCGACAGTTCAGCCGGTCCCGACGGTTCCGGCGTTTCTGACGGCCCCGACCGTTCAGCCAGTCCCGACGTCTCCGGCGCTTCGGACGGTTCGGCGAAGTCGGCGTGCCCGGCGGCCAGGCGGCCGGCGAAATCCGCTGACGGGGCTGGTCTCCGGGCCGCCGTGTGCCCGGCCGCCGCCTCTCCCGCCACTTCCACCGCCTCGCCGGGCGGTCTCGCGCTGCTCATCCGATGAGGGTACGGGTCTCCTCGGAGGCGCCGCTCCGCTGGCCCGGGACCGCGGGGCCCCGCCGTGCGCGCAGACGCGTGCGGCCGGTGGCGATCCGGCCGCCCAGCCACAGCAGGAAGCCGGTCGGCAGGAAGATCGCGTCGGCCGTGATCATCGCGAAGGAGAAGAACGGCAGCCCCAGCAGGACGGCGATGCCCGCGTGCTCCAGCATCATGCCCACCAGCAGCATGTTCTTGACCCGCCGGTTGACCAGCGTGAAGGGGAAGGCGACCTGCACCATCACGGTGCCGTAGCTGAAGACCAGGACGAAGAGGCTGCTGGCGGCGAGCAGACCCGAAAGCGCCGGCCAGGGCGTGAAGTAGTCGAGTTTGAGCGGGTAGTACAGCGCGGTGCCGTCCTCCCAGCGCGAGCCCTGGATCTTGTACCAGCCGGCCGTGGAGTAGATGAGGCAGACCTCGACGGCGATCACGAGGAGGGCCGCGTTGTGTAGGAGGTGCGCGAAGACGTCGAGGAGGGTGCGCTCGTGGCTGCCGGGCGCGTACCGGTTCACGGCCCACCACAGGCCCTGCGCCAGCCAGGCGCCCCACAGCAGGACCTGTATCCACAGCTGGATGTGACCGGGGCCGGTCGCCGCGCCGAGTGCGAGGACGGCGCCCATGGCCACCCAGAGCACGGGCCCGATCCTGTCCGCGTGCGGGCGACCGGGTCCTGCCGTCCCGACGGCCTCCTCCCGCGATGCCTCCGCGCCGGCGGCGCGCTCCGCCCGCGCGGCGCGCCGCGCGTCGAGCGACCAGACCTGCCCGCAGCGCGTGAACACCAGGTAGATCGCCATGATGTGGATGACGTTGTCGCCGCCGTCCCCGAGGAAGACGGAACGGTTCTGGAGCGAGAGCACGCCGAACATGAAGACCACGGACAGGGTCCTGGTGCGCCAGCCGAGCATCAGCAGCAGGCTGGACAGGATCGCGACGGCGTACACGATCTCGAACCAGACCGCGCTGTCGGACCACATCAGTCCGGAGAAGGCGCCGTTCTGCGCGACGAGCTGCTTGGCCAGCCCCCAGCTCCAGGGCGCGTCGGGCCCGTACATCTCGTTCCTGTGCGGCAGTTCGCGCAGCAGGAAGACGAGCCACGTACCGGCGAAGCCGATCCGTATGACAGCGCTCTGGTACGGGGCGAACGACGTGGAGGTGACGCGCTGGACGGCGCGCGCGATCCCGGCGGACGGCGGACGGCGCGAGGAGGGCGCCGCCGCGCCAGCCGGTCCCGGTGTGCCCGGTGTGCTCACTTCGCCGCCTCCGTACCGCTCGCCATGTGCACGCCGCCGTTCCTGCCCCCGTCGCCGCCCGAACCGCCGCTCGCGGCGCTTCCCGCCCCGCTCTCCGCCCCGCTTCCCGCAGCCGCGACGACCGACTTCGGCACACCGCCGGGGACGTCGCCCGGCCCCACGGACCACCAGGGGAAGGTGCGGTAATAGGTGCGGGTGTCGCTGCGCTCCTTGGCGTACGGGGGCGGCGCGACGGCCTGTGTCGCCGAGCGGACCTCGATGCGGGTGATCCTGCCGGGCAGGGAGTCGCGGCCGAGCCTGAGCACGACGATGCGGCGCATATACGCCTCGGAGAGGGCCCCGCGCGAGCCGATCGGCCGCTCCTTGGCGTCGTGCGTCTGCGTAAAGTAGTCCCAGGCCCGCCGCAGTTCGTTCTGCTGGGTGTGGCTGGGCAGCGGGTTGTGCAGGATCGCTGCGCCGTCCTCGCCCGACAGGTCCCGCCAGCCGCTGAGGGTGCGCCGGCCCGACGCGTCCACGGTCTCGGCACGCGCCTGGACGTGGATGTTCTGCTGGAGCGGGTTGGGCGCGAACAGCTTCCAGTTCTGCTCGAACTCGGGGTTCACCCAGCGGTTGATCAGCTGCGCGTGCGCCTTGGAGACCGTGTTCGCCGGGGCTACGTAGAAGAAGACCATCGCCAGGTGGACGCAGACGACCGCCAGTACGGCGACGGCCCCCGCCCCCGCGACGATCCGGTAGCGGCGGGGCAGACCCGCGACGCCGGGTCCGGCCCGCCGGTCTTCCACGCCGTCGCCCTTGCCGGCCCCGTCCGGCCCC
>NZ_JAIUKE010000596.1 GCF_020176795.1 Streptomyces sp. 8L | reverse complement strand
CGCGGGGGGGTGCGCGGGAGGACCCGGGGGCGAGGGCCCCGTACGTGCACCGCCAGGGGCCCGTACGGGGCCGTGTGTTGCACGCGGAAGCGCAGCCGTACACACGCCCTATGTTGCCCGTACACGCGCCGTGGACCGCACGCGCAGGCGCATCCGTACAGGTGCCGTGTGCCGCACGCGCGGGCGCTCCCGTGCGGGGCCGTGGGCCGCCCGGCCAAAGACGCCATCCCCCGGTCCCGTTCGGGCCCAAGTCGCCCTGGCGCGCTGACGATCGCCGAGCCGTCTCCCTAACGTCACACACATGACCGACATCGATGTGCCCCAGGTCGCCGACCCGAAGGTCGCCGCGATGGTGCGTGCCGAGGTCGAGGGCCGGTGGCCGAACGGCGTTTCGGACCTCGACGAAGTGGTGCGCTACGGGCTGGTGCCCTTCGGCAAGATGATGGGCCCCTGGCTGGTGGTCCGCTCGGCCCTCGCGGTGGGCGGCGACGTGGAGACCGTACTGCCCGCCGCCGTGGCGCTCGAGTGCATTCAGGTCGGGGCCATGATGCACGACGACATCATCGACAGCGACGCCCAGCGGCGCGGCAAGCCCGCGGCCCACACCGTCTTCGGGCAGCCGATGGCGATCGTGGGCGGGGACGGACTGTTCTTCCACGGCTTCGCCGCGCTGGCCGAGTGCCGCGAGGCCGGGGCCTCGGCCGACAGCGTCACCCGGGCGCTGACCGTGCTGTCCCAGGCGGGACTGCGGATCGGCAGTGCGGCCGTCCAGGAGATCCGCATGAGCCGCCAGATCTGCTCCATCACCTCCTACCTCAAGATGATCGCCGACAAGAGCGGCGCCCTGCTGTGGATGGCGTGCGGTGTCGGCGCCACCCTCGGCGGCGCCGAGGACATACCGCTCAAGGCGCTCGGCCAGTACAGCGACCAACTGGGCATCGCCTACCAGATACGCGACGACCTGATGGCGTACGACGGCACCCGCGCGGGCAAGCCGAACGTCTCCGACGTACGCAACGGCAGGCCCACCCTGCCCGTGCTGCTGGCCCACGAGCGCGCGCCCCTGGAGCGCAGGCGGCGCATCGAGCAACTGCTCGCCGACGTCCAGGCGCCGGCGGCCGAGCGCCACGGGGCCATGTCGGAACTCGTCGACGCCTACGACGGGATCGAGGCGGCGCGCGTGGTGTCGCACCACCATGTGCGGCTCGCCTCGACGGCACTCGAAAGCCTTCCGCCCGGACCGCACCGCGACGCCCTCGCGGAACTGACCGTGCCGGGCCGCCTGGTCTGACAGCGCGCCGAAATCCCCCGAGGAGCTGGCCCGATGACCTCCCCGACCTATGCGACCTATCTGCGGCTGGAAGAACTGCTCGCCCTCCAGCACCCCCTGACGCCTGCGGAACAGTGCGATCTGAGCGACAGCGAGCGCCTGTTCATCGTCGTGCACCAGGCCTCCGAGACCCTGCTCAGCCAAGTCCTCGTGGATCTGCGGCACATCGCCGCCGGAGAGTGCGGGGAGCAGTGCTTCGCCGACCGGGCGGAGCGGGCCGCGCGGCTCGTCGACGCCCTGTCGGAGCAGCTGACCCTGCTGCGGCGCACGCTGCGGCAGGAGGACTTCCTGCGGTTCAGGGACCGGTTCGGCACGGCGAGCGGACTCGACTCCGAGCAGTTCCGGGCGCTGTTCGCGCTGATGAAGGACCTGGCCGCGGAGGGCAAGGACGGCCCGCCGCTGCCGGAACGGGAGTTCAAGGAACTGGACGGGGCCATACGGCGCTGGCGGCAGACGCACTGGGAGCTGGTCGGCCACATGCTCGGCGACCGGCCGGGCACGGGGCAGACGTCCGGTGCCGATTTCCTCGCCGCGCGGATCGACGGAACGGATCTGGACCCCACGAGCACGGACGCCGCGAGCCCGAACGTCACGAAGGCAGACACCGCGAGCATGGACGTCACCAACGCGAAGCTCACAAGCACGGACGTCACCGACGCGGGCGGCGAGCGGCCCGGCGATGGCGCAACGGCCCCCGGGCCCCGGGTCCGCGACGGCGGCCCGCGGCGCGCACCGGCCGCGCGACCCGGCGCAGGGCGCGGCACGCTCGGCCGTGTGGTGGTGCTCGGCGGGAGCGTGGCGGGGCTGCTGGCCGCGCGCGTCCTCGCCGATCGCGCACGGCAGGTGACGGTGCTCGAACGCGACCGCTACGAGGACGGCCCGGTGCCACGCGCCGGGGTGCCGCAGTCGCGCCACACCCATGTCCTGCTGGCCGGCGGCATGAACGCTCTGGACCGGCTGCTGCCCGGCCTCGTCCCCGAGTTGCGGGACGTGGACGCCCCGCGGCTCGCGGTGCCGGGCGAGGTCGGTGTGTGGCAGGCCGGGCGGTGGATCTCCCGCCGCAACCCGTCGGCGCCGATCATGACCCCGTCCCGTCCGCTGCTCGAACTGGCCATCCGCAGGCGGGTGCTGGCCGACCCCAGGATCGAGGTCCGCACGGGCGTCGAGGCGACCGGCCTGCTCGGGCGGCCGGACGAGGTGACGGGTGTGCTGCTGCGTGCCCGCGGCGGGGACGACGGCGACCCCCCGGAGGAACTCGCCGCCGATCTGGTGGTGGACGCGACCGGCCGGGCCAGCCGTACTCCGCGCTGGCTGGCCGCGCTCGGCGCGCCCGCGCTCGCGGAGGAGGTGGTGGAGACCGGGCGGGCGTACGCGACGTGCGTGTTCACCGGTGAGGGACCCGCGCAGGACCTCAGGGGCTTCTACATCGTCCCCGACTCGGGGCAGCCGATCGGTTCGATCCTCCTGCCTGCGGAGGGCGACCGCTGGATGGTCACCCTGTCGGGGCCCCGGGGCCAGGAACCGCCCACGGACGTCGAGGGATTCGTCGACTTCGCGCGCCTCCTCCCGCATCCCGCACCGCACGACTGGCTGCGCTCGGCGTGCCCGGTGAGCCGGCCCGTGGGCTATCGGCACACCGCGAACCGGCGGCGGCGCTACGACCGGCTGCCCGGGGACAGGCGCGGGCTGCTGGTCGTCGGCGACGCGGTGTGCGCGCTCAACCCCGTCTACGGGCAAGGGGTTTCCGTCGCGGCCCTCAACGCCGTCGCGCTCGCGAGGGAGCTGGCGGGCGAGCGGCTGCCCTCGGTGGCCGCCCTCCAGCGGGCGATCGTGCGCTCGTCCAGCGCGGCGTGGACCATCGCGACAGGCGCGGACAGCCCCATGCCCGGGGTGTCGGGCAACGCCGTGCGCTCCGGCCCCGTCACCCGGCTCCTCACCCGCTACCTGGACCGCGTGCGCGACCACGTACCGGGCGATCCGGTGGTGTGCGCCGCCAACCGCGACGTCCTCTTCCTGCTGGCCCCGCCCCGCGCGCTGCTCTCCCCGCGCGTCGTACGGCGCAGCCTGCTCAGCCCACCGGTCCCGACCCCCCGCGGCCTGCCCACGCCGTGACCGCCTCGACCCCACAGGGAAGGTGCCCATGCGACACCCCAGCGCGCCCGCCGTCCGGCCGCGCGCGGCCGGGTCCCCACCTCCTCCTTCGGCCACGACAGATCGGCGGGTGCCATGACGACAGCATCGGTCAACTCCCTCACCGAGGTACTCGACAGCGGCCGTACGCTCGTCGGGCCCGCCCTGCACAGCGCCGTCGAGCGGTACCTGGGACCTGAGATGAGCCGGGTCAGCGGCTACCACCTCGGCTGGGCGGACGCCGAAGGCCGGCCGGCCGGTGCCTGGGGCGGCAAGCTGGTCCGGCCCACCCTCGTCCTGCTGTCGGCCCGGGCGGCGGGCCCGACGGCCGCCGACGGCGTGCCCGCCGCGGTCGCCCTCGAACTGGTCCACAACTTCTCACTGCTGCACGACGACATCATGGACGGCGACGAGACCAGGCGGCGCCGGGCCACCGCCTGGACGGTCTTCGGGGTGCCGAACGCGATCCTGGCCGGTGACGCGCTGATCACCGCCGCCACGTCCGTACTGGTCGAGGCGCCCGCGGTGGGCGCGGCCGCGGCCACGGCCGCCCTGATGGCGGCCACCCAGCGGATGATCAACGGCCAGGCCTCGGACGTCGCGTTCGAGCAACGCGACGACGTGGCGCTCAGCGAGTGCGTCCGCATGGCGGGCGACAAGACGGGCGCCCTGCTCGGCTGCGCCTGCTCCCTCGGCGCCGCCCTGGTGGGCGCCGGGCGCGACCAGGTCGACGGGCTCGCCGCCTTCGGCGAACACATCGGCCTGGCCTTCCAGTTGGTGGACGACCTGCTGGGCATCTGGGGCGACCCGGCGACCACGGGCAAGGCGGTGGGCGCCGACCTGCGCGTGCGCAAGAAGTCCCTGCCCGTGGTCGCGGCGCTGAACGCCCCGGGGTCCGAGGAGCTGCGCGCCCTCTACCTGAGCACCGAACCCCTCGACGAGGACGGCGTCCGGCGCGTCACCGCCCTCGTGGAGCACGCGGGCGGCCGGGACTGGGCGCGCGAGGAGGCCGCGCGCCAGACCGCGGCGGCGGCGGAGAGCCTTGCCGCGTCCGGCGTCCCCGCCGACGTGCGCGGCGAGTTCGCGGACGTCGCCGAGTTCATCGTGGGCAGGAGCCTGTGACCCGGGAGGGTGCCCCCGGCCAGGGGCAGGCCGTCGCCCCGCAGGGCGCACGGCCGGACGGGCCACCGGGCGAGCGCGGGATCGTGGTGGTCGTCGCGCTCGCCGCCGGAGTGGCCGCGATGGCGCAGACCACGGTCGTACCGCTGCTCGGCGAGTTGCCCGGGCTGCTGCACGCGGGGGCGGCCGGCACCTCGTGGATCGTCACCGCCACGCTGCTCGGCGGCGCGGTCACCAGCCCGGTCGTCGGGCGGCTCGGTGACCTCTACGGCAAGCGGCGGCTGGTACTGACTGTGCTGGTGCTGGTGACCGCGGGCTCGGTGCTGTGCGCCGTGTCCGACTCACTCGCGCCCGTGATCGTGGGTCGCGGGCTCCAGGGCATCGGCATGGGCCTCGTACCGCTCGGCATCAGCCTCCTGCGTGACGTGCTGTCTCCGCGCCGGCTCGGTTCCGCGATCGCCCTGACCTCGTCCGTGCTGGGCATCGGGGCCGCGGTCGGGCTGCCGCTGGCCGCCGCGGTGGCGCAGTTCGCCGACTGGCACCTGCTGTTCTGGGGCATCGGCGTGCTGACGGCGGTCATCGGGGTGCTGGTGGCCCGGCTCGTCCCGGTGACCCCGCCGCTGGCCAGGGGGCGGTTCGACGGGGTGGGCACGCTGGCCCTGACCGCGGGTCTGACCGCGCTGCTGCTGGCGGTCTCGTACGGCGGCGAGTGGGGCTGGACCGGCGCCGCCACGCTCGGCCTGCTGGCGGGAGCCCTCGTGGCCCTCGTGCTGTGGGGCGTGTGGGAGCGCCGGACGCGCGACCCGCTGATCGACGTCCGCACCGCGGCGCGGCGGCCGGTCCTGCTGGTGAACGCCACCTCGGTCCTCGTGGGCTTCGCCCTGTACGCGCAGCTGCTGATGGTCCCCCAGCTGCTCGAACTGCCCACCGCGACGGGGTACGGGCTCGGCCGCTCGATGGTGCAGGCAGGACTGCTGATGCTGCCCGCCGGGGTGGCGATGATGGGCGCGTCGACGCTGGGCGCCCGGATCTCCGCGGCACGTGGCCCGAAGACCTCCCTGCTGTCCGGCACCGTGCTGATCGGCGTCGGGTACGTGGTCTCCCTGACCGGGATGGGCTCCGTCACGGCACTGGTCGTCGGCACCGTGGTGACCCAGGGCGGTGTCGGCTTCGCCTACGGGGCGATCCCCGCGCTGCTCATGACGGCGGTCCCGGCGGCGGAAACGGGGGCGGCGAACGGGTTCAACACACTGATGCGCTCCCTCGGCACCTCGCTGTCCGGCGCCGTGGTCGGGGCGGTCTTCGCGCAGCTGAGCTCGCCGCTCGGCGGCGCGCCCGTCCCCCGGCGCGAGGCCTTTGTGCTCGTCGCGGCGGTCGGGCTCGGCGGGGCCGTGCTCGCCCTGGCGACCGGCTCCGCGATCCCCGGGCGGCCCCGGCCCACCGGACAGCCC
>NZ_JAIUKE010000595.1 GCF_020176795.1 Streptomyces sp. 8L | reverse complement strand
GGCACACGGCCCCGCCGCCCCCGGTCGCCGCCGGACTGCGCCGCTGACTCCCACTCCATCCAAGGACAAAATGCACGACCACACCTCCGAGCGCCTCGCCTCGTTCGCCGACGTCCTCGCCGGCGAACTCCCCGACACCTGGACCAGCACCTACCTCCCGCCGGACGCGAAGGACGAACTCGCCGAACTCGGCGACCGGATCTGGGACCTGGACCTGATCGCCGCTTTCCTCGCCGAGCACTCCCTCCAGCAGGCAGCCGTCCTCAGCCGCGCCGACGGCGCGCAGCTCGTCCTGGTGGACCGGCACGACGCGCGCGACGGGTTCCATATCGCCGCCGTGGCGCCGCGCGCCCTGCCCGACGAGGCCTACCGCGGCGTTCCCGAACCGGGCGGCATCACCCTGGCCGACGATCCCTTCCTGGCCGCCGAGCGCGTCGCCGAGGACCTGCTCGCCCGTTACGACAGCGCTCTCGCCCAGGTCCGGCGCAACGCCCTGGACGGCCTGCAGCCCTCGCAGCCGGACCGGGTCGTCCTGACCTGGCAGCCAGATGGCAGCGTCGCCACCGCTCCCGCCGACGAGCGTGCCGGCGCCGTCCTCGTGGCGGGCGGCTTCGTCCAGGACCCGCACAGCGGCATCTACCGCCTCGACGGCGCCGACACCCAGGCACAGGCACGCGCCCTGCGCGCGATCGGCCCGCAGCTCGACACGCTCGGCATCGCGACCGCCCTGCAGCACCCGGCGGGCCGCAGCGCGCCCACCGCCGCCCCGGCTTCTGGGCCGCCCTCCCCGGCCGGCACCCGCGCTCCGGCCACCAGGACTCGATGAGCCAGGCGAAGCCCCGCTTCTGAATCCTGGAATACGTCGCCATCACCAAGGACCCACGCACCGGCCTCGTCGTCGCCATCGGCGGCACCGAGAAGGCGGCGGACCTCCTCCAACGGACCGGCGGCTTCCTTACCGCCCGCGGACCGCGTGGCGATTACCACCGGCTTCCGCACGGGCTGCCCCTCGAACAGCAGCGCCTGAAGGCGACCACCGCCGCGCACGCCCTGCTCGTCGCCGGCCACAGCGTCCACCTCGACCCCGCCCTCAACATGCTGGCCATAGCGCACGGCGACCACGACGCGGCCCTGCGCTATCTCGGCCAACTCGCCGAGCGGGCCTCGGCCGCCAAGACCGGCAGCGCGGTGGCCGAGGTGCTCAGCGAGATCGCCGCCCCGACCGGCGGTCTGCTCCACCTCACCCGGGACGTACTCGTCCGTGCCTGGAACACCGCCCGCGACCTCCAAGGCAGCGCCCCCGGCACAGAACCCGAAGCCTTCGTGCAGGTCGGACAGACCACCGGCTTGATGAGCCAGGCCGCGCACGCCATGCTCTGCGCCCGCAACCACGCCGCCCGCGTGTCACAACCGGCAGCCCCCACACCACAGGCGAGCATCCCCCAGCCCGCCGCCTCGCGCCACCGCTGAACCCGGAGATATGCCCATGGCCAATCTGGCCGACGAAAACGGCACCGACGTCGAGATCTACATCAAGGCCCTCACAACCACCATTCACGCCGACACCCCGACCGCAGCCCCCGCCGAGCTGCACAACCTCCTCGAACGCCTCGGCCTGCAACGCCACGAACACTCCACGAACGGGCCGGTCTACATCTGGCACACCGTCCCCGAACACCTTGATGCTCACGACCAGAAACGCCTGGCGACCAGCACCATCCCCGTCCTGCTTCTGGCCGGATACGAAGTGAACTGCACACCCGACGTCTTCGACGAGGCCACCTACCGCAGGGCCCTGAAGGAGGCCCGCAGCCGCGCGGCCCGCTCCGCCGCGCAGCAGGCGGCAGCGGCCGGCCCTCCCTCGCCTCCCGGCCCGGCCCACCGCACCCAGTGAGAGGTCCCGCCGCCGGCCCCGGCTGCACGCCGGGGCCGGCCCATCGGCCGGTCCCGTTTCCCGGAGATACCCCGTAGCAGCCCGTACGCCCCCAGCGATCAGCGACGAGCTCATGCCCCGGCTCGCGACCGCCGTGTTCCGCCGATACCTGCGCACCTGCATCCCGACCGGCCCCGATCGCCTCCTCCCCACTGCACCGCGGCCCGGAGGCCACCCGTGCCGCGGCGCAGTGCGCCGGGCGGCGCCACCATCGCTGACCATCCACCGTCCCGGAGGAGCATGTCCCGCCCCACCCTCCACCCGGTGAGGCTGGCCGACGAGATCACCCGCTACCTCGGCCAGCTCACCGACCGCCTCGCACAGCTTCCCCCGCCCCAGGCCGCGCGGGTCATCGCACACGTCCTCGAACCGAACGCCGGCATCCTTGGCAGCGTCGCCCATCTCCTCGCCACCGCAACCTCGTTCGCCAAGACGCAGGCAGCGCGGGAAGTTCTCCCCACAGAGGTGTGGCTCGCTCTGGGCCGCGCCGCGAACGAACTGCACGACCTCACCCTCGACCTGGACGAGCACCGTGACCCGCTCCAGCGCGCCGGCATCCAGCCCGGCACCGCCCCGGCGACGCCTCCGGCTGCCGCACCGCTCACGGCCCGGCGGCACCGATGAACAAGAAGGCACGGCAGGGCTGGGGGCCCGGCGAACGCGCCGAACAGCACTACCTCGTCCAGCCCCGTACCCTCGCCGGCGCCGGCGACATCCGGCACGTATCAGAATTCCTGCGCGCATCAGGATGGCGGGACACCTCCCCCTCGCGGGGTCCTTTGAGCATGGACAGTCCGGAGCGCACCGTGCGCATCGCCTACGACCCGGACAGCCCGCACGCCGGCTGGATTGTCCATGGCCGGACGGGTCCCGGCGGCGAGTGGTCGGCGCACCTGAGCAGGCAGATTCCGGTGGAGATCCTTGCCGGTCTGAGTGATGCGCTCACCCGTCCTCCGTCGGCCCACGCCCCCAACGTCTGGACGCCGTTGCGCGAGCAGAACTGGCACACCCGTTTCGAAAGCGGGCACTACCTGGCCACCAGCCCCGACGGCACCGCCTGGATGCAGTACCGCCAGGACCTCGACGGCCCGGGGATGTGGTGGACCGGAGCCAAGGACACGCAGGGAACCAGCTGGACGGCCCTCTTCACGCCGACCACCCCCTTGCACTTGGTGCAGGCGTTCTCCGCCGAACTCGCCAACCCGGATCCCGTGATGCGCCCGCGCGGGCACCTTCCCCACAGCACGCAGATCCGGACCTGGTCGGTCTCCGTCACGCCCTCGCAGCTCAGCGCGTGGCAGCAGGCCCGGGTCACGGCCGCCCGCGCCGCCACCTGGGCCCGCACCAACGCCCGCAGCGCCCCACCACGAGCCGGCGCCCCCACCTACGCCTCGGCCCGCAGAGCCCGCAACCACCGCTGACCATCGCCCCGAGGAGCCCGATGCCCCCACTCAGCCCGGACGCCATACGCACACTGACCGAAACGCTCTCGGACCTCACCGTCTACCTGCGCGAGAACCCCGAGCCCGAGGAAGCCCTCGCGCTCGTCGAGCCCCTCCTCGACGAGTACACCGGTCTGCCCGTGCAGCTGGCCGACACGCTGCGCGCTCTCGCCCGCACCCTCGAAAAACACCTGGCCACACCGCACAGCGCGCACGTCGACTTCCTGATCACCGAATTGCGCGCTGCCGCATGGGAGCAGTCCGACCAGCACGCCCTCCACTACGTCCTGGACGATCTTAGCGACCTGCACGCCAACGCCGCCCCGAGCAGGCCAGGGTGTGGCCGGTGCCAGTGAGCGAACGGCAGCTCGCCGCCTTCGCCGACACGTACGCATGGCAGATCCCGTTCGACACCAGCCCCCGCCACCTCGCCGGTCCCGGGGACGCCCGCCACGTCACCCACGGCCTGGCCGCCGCCGGCTGGAGGCCGGTCTCCGACCCGTTGAGTGCCGAGATCGTTCTGCGCAGTGCGGACCTTCGCCACAGCCTCCAGTTCGACCCGCAGTCGGACTCTTCCGCCTGGTGGCGGCTGCGGGGGGAGCACCACGACAACCGTCCCGGCTGGTACGCCGCGTTCGGACAGCTCGTGCCCGCCGAGGTCCTCGCCGCCTTCACCGACGCCCTCATCGCCCCGCCACCCCAGCAGTCGGATCCATGGCAGCCGCTGGTCTCGGCAGGCTGGCACCGCGGCCCAGGCGACACCGCGCACTCCGCGGACTCCCTGTGCCACATCGAACTGCGCCCACTGAGCGAATTCCACAACGGACGGTCCTGGCACATCGAGACCCGCGAGCCCGGCCACGGAGAGTTTCCCGGACCACGCATCTGGCACGCCTACTTCGACGAGCACACCCCCGCCCACCTGGTCAGCGCTTTCCTCACCGCACTGAGCGATCCCAGCCCGCTCCAACGCGGCATGCACGAGCACACCATGCACTACAGCGCGGTGAAAGAGCCCAGCCAGGTGCTTCCCCAGCAGGTGGTCGACGCCCACGCCGCACGCATCAACGCACTGCGCGCCCATGCCCGTTCCGCCCTCCGGCACAAAACGAAACCCGCGGCGCCCCCGGCACACATGACCAGCGACGCGCAACCGGCCCCTCGCCGCTGAACCGACAGGAACCTCCCTATCTCCACCAACCACCGCGCACAGCGCGTTTTCCTGCGCCGCCTCGACGACTACCTGAGGGACAGCAGGAAGATCCTCGACGCCTGGGACATCTACGCCGACAAGCACACCGACCCCGACGGCTGGCCCCACGACGGTGACGCCTACGGCCGGCGCGCGAGCCAGCGCGACGCCGACACCGCCGAAGCATTCGAACCGCTCCGCCGCGGCGCCCGTGGCCTGCTGGCCACGGCCGAGACCGAGTTGGCCCAACTGCCGACGGCCTGGGTGCAACGCCGCTGGCTCTACCAGTTGGGCGCCCTGCGCGACGCCCTCGACCAGCTCGGCGAACTGCACGATCACTGGCTGTCCGTCCAAGAGGCCCTCCCCGCCACAGCCAAGCCCGGCACCCCCGCCTTCGACGATGCCCTCGCCGAACACCATGCCGAATCCTGGAGCTACCTCGACGATTGGGCCACCCACGGCAAAGCACTCCGGGAAATCCACACCGCAGCCCGCAAAGCCCGCTCCGCGCCGTCCCCCACACCGCAGCCCGCACCCACCGTGCGGCCCGCGGCACGGAAGAAGTGACCATGCCCTCCACTCACGAGACCGTCGAGGTCGACTTCATCACCCCGCGCCACCTCGCCGGCGGCGGAGATCCCGCCTGGGTCACCGTCCCCCTCCACCGAGCCAGCGGCTGGAGCCACGGCCACGACCCCCTCATGCCCCGCGTCACCCTCTCCAGCCCCAACCAAAAGGCACTCCTGCGTCTGGAACCCGACCCGGACGGACAGTGGTGGACCCTCCGCCACGCACCCGGACCCGGCCAACCCGCCTGGTACGCCAGCTTCGGCGCCCACACACCGGTCGAACTCATCGCCGCCGTCACCGACACCCTCACCGATCCCGCCCCCAAGGGGAACACACCGTCCGACCCCCGCAAACCGCTCCAGCAGGCCGGCTGGACACCGGCTCTGCAGGACAACGGCCTCGTGTCGCCGGACGCCACGGCCTATCTCCAGCGCCTGGGAACCTCGCAGGAGCACGGCGCCTGGTCTGTCACCGCCACCCTCGGCCCGGACCGGCCCGTGTGGCAGGCCCGCTTCGATGAACACACCCCCCACCACCTCGTCAGCGCGTTCACGACCGCGCTCACCGATCCGACACCGCTGGCCCGCACCGGCACACGGCACCGCCTACCGACCCGCAATCCGAAACTCGTCACCCTCAAGTCCACGGACGTGCGTGCCGCCCTCCTGGCCTACGCCCTGGAAGAACGCGTCAACTCCTCGGCCGCCCGGCGCCCCGGGACGCCTACGAAGCCCCGCGCCGCGCACCGTCCACCGGCCGACAACGGCCGCAGCCGCTGAACCCCCCCCCCCCCCCCCCCCCCCCCCGGCGGGGGGGGGGGGGCCCCCCACGCCGACGAGCGGCCCGTGCCGTGCGTGCCCGTGGAGACCGCGCCCGCCGCGGTCTGCGCCATGATGTCGCCCATGTT
>NZ_JAIUKE010000594.1 GCF_020176795.1 Streptomyces sp. 8L | reverse complement strand
CGCCGCGCGCCCCGGGCGCCCTCCGGTCTATGCCTCGCCCGGGCCGCGCCCCCGCTGGTCGGGGGGTGTTGGTGTTGTGGGGGGGGGGGGGGGGCCCCCCCCCCCCCCCCCCCCCACCACCCTGTGTTCCTGCCTCTGTCCGGCCGGCCCTGCTCCGTCAGGCCGTCTTCTCCGGGGTCAGCGGTAGCACGTGGTCACGAGGACCGTGTCACCCGCGTGGACCGCCGTCGGGGCGTGCGGCGAAACCGAGACCACCGCGTCCTCCGGCTGCGGGCAGTCGGCCTTCTTGACCCGGGTGAACGTGGGCGTGAGGCCGTAGTGGACGAGCGTCGCCCTGGCCCTCTGCGAAGTCACGCCCGCCAGCTGCTGCTTGGCGGTACCGGTGCTGGTGCGGACAAGCAGGGTGGTGCTGTCCGCGGCGGAGGCGGCGGCTGTCTGCGCCGAGGTGTGCGCGCCGTTGGTGGCGGCCAGCGCGGTGCCCGCGCCGCAGGCCACGACCAGGGCGGCGGCGACGCCCGCGATGGTGGCGGCCCGCTTGCGGCGGGCCCCGCGCTCGATGGCGGCCGTGTCGAAGTGCGGTGTCGCGGCCGTGTTCACGAAGTCCTTCATGGCATTCACCAGTTCCTGCTCGAAGGGGTCACAGCCGGAAGGCAACGAATCGTACGATCTCATCGGATACCTTCCGTGAGCTGCTGTGGTGAAGGGCTGGAGAGTGCGGGGAACTGGCCTCTGAGCTTGTCGAGGCCACGAGCGAGCTGGGACCGCACGGTACTCGGTGAGATTCTCAGGTCGGCCGCTATCTCGTCATCCGACAGGTCGTGGAAGTACCGCAGTACCACGACCGTCCGCATGCGAATCGGCAGCGCCTGGAGGGCCCGGACCAACTGGTCCCTCGTGTCCACCTGCCCGTACTGGTCCCCGGGGGCGGCACGTTCGCCGCCGTCCTCCTGCGGGACCGTGCGGCGGAACCTCCGCCACCGGTCGTTGGCCAGGTTCACCATGATCCGCCGCACGTAGGCCTCCGGAGAGTCCTTGGCGGCGATGATGCGCCATTTGCGGCAGGCCCGCTCCAGGGTCTCCTGGACCAGGTCCTTCGCGGCCTCGCGGTTTCCCGTCAGGACAAGGGCGCCGCGGAACAGCACGGCTGACCGGGCGACGACGAAGCCGTGGAAGTCGTACTGCGGCTCCGCCAGTCCGGGCTTGCTGATTCCGATACGGGCGTCGTGCTCGGTTGCCAGGTCCACATCCCCATCCCTTCCTGTCACCCCTCCACGACGGGAAATCGGTCTCATGTGCTGCACGCCCGTCATGAGACCTGGGTCACAGTGCCGGATGGCCAGAAGGAACGGACCCGGCCCGGCCAAAAGGGGCCGGGCGACGCCGGGCACGCCCAAGTAGCCGCGTACACCGGCGCGGTGGCGGCGCCGGCAGCGCCCACAGCGGCACCGTCGCGATGTTCCGCGACGCGTACTCCGCGCCCGCCGCACGCGCGGTGACAGCCACGGCCGTACAGCCGCGTACCCCGTGATGGCGATGGTGGTGGCGTGAGCCGCTACGGCCGGCCGGTCACGTCTGCGCCATGTCGACGAAGCGCGAGTAGTGGCCCTGGAAGGCGACCGTGATGGTGGCGGTGGGGCCGTTGCGGTGCTTGGCGACGATCAGGTCCGCCTCGCCCGCGCGCGGCGACTCCTTCTCGTACGCGTCCTCGCGGTGCAGCAGGATGACCATGTCCGCGTCCTGCTCGATCGACCCCGACTCACGCAGGTCGGACACCATCGGCTTCTTGTCGGTGCGCTGTTCGGGACCACGGTTCAGCTGGGAGAGCGCGATGACGGGGATCTCCAGCTCCTTCGCCAAAAGCTTGAGGTTGCGGCTCATGTCCGAGACCTCCTGCTGGCGGCTCTCGATGCGCTTCGAACCGCCCGACTGCATCAGCTGGAGGTAGTCGATGACAACCAGCCGCAGATCGTTGCGTTGTTTCAGGCGGCGGCACTTGGCGCGGATCTCCATCATCGACAGGTTCGGCGAGTCGTCGATGTACAGCGGCGCCTGTGTCACGTCCGGCATGCGGCGGGCCAGCCGGGTCCAGTCCTCGTCGGTCATCGTGCCCGAACGCATGTGGTGCAGGGCGACCCTGGCCTCCGCCGACAGGAGGCGCATCGCGATCTCGTTGCGTCCCATTTCGAGCGAGAAGATGACGCTGGGAAGGTTGTTCTTGATGGACGCGGCCCGGGCGAAGTCCAGCGCCAGCGTCGACTTGCCCATCGCGGGACGGGCCGCGATGACGATCATCTGGCCGGGGTGCAGCCCGTTGGTCAGCGAGTCGAAGTCCGTGAACCCCGTGGGCACGCCGGTCATCTCGCCGCTGCGCGACCCGATCGCCTCGATCTCGTCGAGCGCGCCCTCCATGATGTCGCCGAGCGGCAGGTAGTCCTCGCTGGTGCGCTGCTCGGTGACGGCGTAGATCTCCGCCTGCGCCGAGTTCACGATCTCGTCGACGTCCCCGTCCGCCGCGTACCCCATCTGTGTGATCTTGGTTCCCGCCTCCACCAGGCGGCGCAGCACGGCCCGTTCATGGACGATCTCCGCGTAGTACGAGGCGTTCGCCGCGGTCGGCACCGACTGCACCAGCGTGTGCAGGTACGACGCCCCGCCGATCCGGGTGATCTCGCCGCGCTTGACCAGTTCGGCCGCCACCGTGATGGGGTCGGCGGGCTCGCCCTTCGCGTACAGGTCGAGGATCGCGAGGTAGACCGTCTCGTGGGCGGGGCGGTAGAAGTCGTTGCCCTTGAGGATCTCCACGACGTCCGCGATCGCGTCCTTGGACAGCAGCATGCCGCCGAGTACGGACTGCTCCGCGTCGAGATCCTGCGGTGGCACCCGCTCGAACCCGGGGCCGCTGTCCCAGCCGCTGTCCGCACCGCGGTCGTGCCGCTCGTCCCGGCCGCCTCCGTCGCCACCGCGCCGCTGTCGCGACATGGAGGGACGCTCGTCGGGACCGGCGTCGGTCCAGGGGCTGTCCAATGGCTCGGGAATGCTCACCGGCCACCTCCTCACATCCGCTCCGCGGACCTCGCCGTGCCACTCTTTCTACGGCACGACACTGACAAAACGAGAGGGCTGGCTCCGGTCTCGGCGCGTCGGACGCCGGTCCACGGTAGGCCCGTCGGCACCGTCAGCCAATCTGGTTATCCACAGGCCATGTGGATGAGCGATCCAATGCTGTGGAGAACCTCACCGTTCCTGTGCACGAAGCGGGGGACAGCTCTGTGGACAAGACCGGGACCGTTCCCGCCGACCCATCCTGACCTGCATCTTTGCCGTCCACGGGCTGTGGGGGAGAAAAACTTTCGCGGACGGACCACGATCCGGCACAAGACGGCGCCCGGCGTCGCGACCCGTCCAGCCATGTAAGCATCCCAAGCGCATTGCACCTCTTACCTGTGGAAGACTAGATTGACTGCATGACACAGGCCCCCGCCGCGCCCGGGCCACCCGTGCGCACCGATCGCCGCCGGCATGACCGGGAGATCGTCTCTCTCGCCGTCCCCGCCTTCGGCGCACTGGTCGCCGAGCCCCTCTTCGTCATGGTGGACAGCGCGATCGTGGGCCATCTGGGAACCCGGGAACTCGCCGGTCTCGGCATCGCGGCGGCGCTCCTCACCACCGCAGTGAGCATCTTCGTCTTCCTCGCGTACGCCACCACGGCGGCCGTCGCACGGCGTGTCGGCGCGGGCGACCTGAAGGCCGCCATCCAGCAGGGGATGGACGGGATATGGCTGGCCGTCCTGCTGGGCGCGGCCGTCATCGCGGCCACGCTCCCCGCGGCGCCCTGGCTGGTGACCGCGTTCGGCGCCTCGGACACCGCCGCCCCCTACGCCACCACCTATCTGCGCATCTCCAGCCTCGGCATCCCCGCCATGCTGATGGTGCTCGCGGCCACCGGGGTGCTCCGCGGACTTCAGGACACCCGCACCCCGCTCTACGTCGCCGTCGGCGGCTTCGCGGCCAACGCAGGACTCAACGCCTCCCTCGTCTACGGCGCCGGCCTCGGCATCGCCGGCTCCGCCTGGGGCACGGTCATCGCCCAGTGGGGCATGGCCGCCGTGTACCTGGTCGTGGTCGTCCGCGGTGCCCGCAGGCACGGCGCCTCTCTGCGCCCCGACGCCGCGGGGGTCCGGGCGAGCGCTCGCGCCGGTGTGCCCCTGTTGGTCCGTACGCTCTCGCTCCGCGCGGTGCTCCTCATCGCCACCGCGGTGGCCGCCCGGCTCAGCGACGTGGACATCGCCGCACACCAGGTCGTGCTGTCTCTGTGGAGCCTGACCGCCTTCGCACTGGACGCCATCGCCATCGCCGGGCAGGCGATCATCGGACGCTACCTGGGTGCTGACGATCCTTCGGGTGCCCGGCAGGCGTGCCGCCGGATGATCCTGTGGGGGCTGGTCGCCGGTGTGGTGATCGGCGCCCTCATCGTGCTGGCCCGGCCGCTCTTCATCCCGCTGTTCACGGGCGACCCGACCGTACGGGACGCGATGCTGCCCGCTCTGCTGGTCGTGGCGCTCATCCAGCCCGTCGCGGGGATCGTCTTCATCCTGGACGGCGTGCTGATGGGCGCGGGGGACGGCGTGTACCTCGCCGGAGCGATGGTGGTGACCCTGGCGGTCTTCGCGCCGGTCGCTCTGGCCGTACCGTCCCTCGGCGGCGGGCTCACCGCCCTCTGGTGGGCGATGGGGCTGATGATGCTGATGCGCCTAATCACGCTGTCGCTGCGGATGCGTTCCGGCCGCTGGCTGGTCACCGGCGCCGCCCGCTGAGGCCCTGCCCACCACAGGCCCGGTGGGCCTCGTCACCTGCGGACCCGGCACGGCGTCAGCCGGCCATCCCCGTCGGCCCGTCCTCTCGGCATCTCGTCGTCCCCCGTCCCCCGCCCCCGTCACGTCGTCGCGTTTCACGTGAAACATCGCGCGGACAGGCACCTGGTGCCGGGGACACACGGAGCGGACAGGCACCTGGTGCCGGGGACACACGGAAAGGCCGCGGACACACGAAAGGGCCGCACCCCCAGGAGGGCGCGGCCCTTCATGTACAACACGACAGGCATGAGGCACCGTGCACGAAGCACATACCGCCTGCCGAGGCGCCACCGCCGATCAGGCGGAGATGACCTCGATGCCGAGCTTCGCGGCGACCTCGGGGTGCAGCCGCACCGAGACCTGGTGCGAGCCCAGGGTCTTGATGGGCGTGCCGAGCTCGATGCGACGCTTGTCGACCTCGGGACCGCCGGCCGACTTGATCGCGGAAGCGAGGTCGGCAGGGGTCACGGAGCCGAACAGGCGGCCCGCGTCGCCGGAGCGAACAGCGAGGCGCACCTTCACGCCTTCGAGGCGGGCCTTGATCTCGTTGGCCTGCTCGATCGTGGCGATCTCGTGGATCTTGCGGGCGCGGCGGATCTGCGCCACGTCCTTCTCGCCGCCCTTGGTCCAGCGGATCGCGAACCCGCGGGGGACGAGGTAGTTGCGGGCGTAGCCGTCCTTGACATCGACGACGTCGCCCGCGGCACCGAGGCCACTGACCTCGTGAGTGAGGATGATCTTCATGATGCGGTCACCCTCCCCTTATCGCGCGGTGGACGTGTAGGGCAGCAGCGCCATCTCACGGCTGTTCTTCACGGCCGTGGCGACATCGCGCTGGTGCTGCGTGCAGTTGCCGGTGACCCGGCGGGCACGGATCTTGCCGCGGTCGGAAATGAACTTCCGCAGCATGTTCGTGTCCTTGTAGTCCACGTACTGGGTCTTGTCCTTGCAGAATGCGCAGACCTTCTTCTTAGGCTTGCGCACAGGCGGCTTCGCCATGGTGTTTCTCCTGTGTGATCAAGAAGTGTGGGTACGAGCCCGCTCCTCCGAAGGCGCCCCTGCGAGGGCGAACCTCCTAGAAGGGGGGCTCGTCCGAGTAGCCGCCGCCCGAGCCGCCGGAGCTGCCGCCCCAGCCGCCCCCGCCGCCCTGCGGTGCCTGCTGGCCACCGGCCGGCGCGCTGGTCGCCCAGGGGTCGTC
>NZ_JAIUKE010000593.1 GCF_020176795.1 Streptomyces sp. 8L | reverse complement strand
GTCCGGCCCGCCCCGCGCCCACCCCTTCCAGTACGTCGGCGAGGGCGTCGGCCAGGGTGCGCGGCACGTAGTCCCGGCGCTCCGTCCAGTCGTACGGCGTGTACCGCGCGTCCCGTCCGCGCGACAGCGGCCCGATCACCTGCTCGTCGAGCCGGGGCAGCCACGCGAACAGCTCGTCGTGCGTGGCGATGTCGTCCAGCCGCAGGACCGGGGCCCCGCCGCGCGCCGGCGCGCGGCGCCCGGCGAACGTGCTCTTGCCCGAGCCCGCGTGGCCGTCCACGGCGACCAGCCGCACCGGCCCGCAGGACGGCGGCGCGGCCGCCAGCAGGGCCGCGGTGGCGGGCAGGTCGTCCATCCGGTCAGCCTACGCGCGCCGCCGGGTGCGAGGGCGGCCCGGGAGGCGTCGTCGCAGGCGGCGCCAGTGGTCGAGACCAATAAACGCCCGAGCGAGTCGGCGCCGAGGTGTGGCATCGGGCCGGTGGGACGGGCAATAGTGGGCCACGAGCCGCACCCCAGGCCAGCCGGTACCCGCCGACTGCCGTGCCACCTTCCGAACAGAGGCCGTATGACCATGCACACCTCGCGCAGATCCGTCCTCGCCGCCGCCGTCGCGGTGGCAGCCGCAGCGGGCGCCGGCGCGGCTTCCGCGGCTCCCGCGCTCGCCGCGCCCGCGGACACCGCCGCGGGCCCCCGTATGCGCGGAGCCGCGAAGAGCTCCGTCGACAACGCGTTCTGGTCCGGCCCCCGGGGCTGGCGCGCGGGCGCCGGCCGGGGCACTGGCGTGGCTCCTGGACACACCGACGGGCTCGTCATCGCCGACCCCGTCGGCAGCACCGACTACGCGGACCCGCACACCAACACCACCACCACCTGGGAGTACGCGACCTGGACGGGCCCGGTCCACCGCACCCCGGTCGCCGCCACCGAGATCGTCGCCCACTGGAACGCCGACACACCGGCGGGCACCTGGCTCCAGGTCGAGCTCCAGGGCCGCTACACGGACGGCACGTCCACCCCCTGGTACGTGATGGGCCGCTGGACGGCGGGGGACGGCGACGGAGACATCCGGCGCACCTCCGTGGACGGGCAGGCCGACGGGCACTCGTCCATCTCCACCGACACGTTCGCCCTGGACGACGAGGCGGGAGCCCTGCGCGTCGCCGCGTACCAGCTGCGGCTGACCCTGTACCGCAAGCCGGGCACCCGCCTGACGCCCGTCGTACGGCGCCTCGGGGCCATGGCCTCCGCCGTTCCGGCGCGCTTCACCGTGCCCACCTCGAAGCCGGGCCTCGCACGCGAACTGCGCGTCCCCGCCTACTCGCAGGACATTCACAAGGGCCAGTACCCGCAGTACGACAACGGCGGCGAGGCGTGGTGCAGCCCGACCTCCTCGTCGATGGTCCTGGACTACTGGGGCCACGGCCCGACCCGCGCCGAACTGGCCTGGGTCGACCCGTCGTACGCCGACCCGCAGGTCGACAACGCGGCCCGCTTCACGTACGACTACCAGTACGAGGGCTGCGGCAACTGGCCCTTCAACGCGGCCTATGCGGCGAGCCGCGGCCTGAACGCGGCGGTCACCAGGCTCGGTTCGCTCACCGACATCGAGACCCTGATCGGCGCGGGCGTCCCCGTCATCACCTCGCAGTCCTTCCTCGCGAGCGAGTTGACCGGCGCGGGCTACGGGACCTCCGGCCACCTGATGGCGATCGCCGGCTTCACCGCCGACGGCGACGTGATCGCCCACGACCCGGCGTCCGAGGACGACGCGGCCGTGCGCAACGTCTACAAGCGCTCCGAGTTCGAGACCATCTGGCTGCGCACCAAGCGCTACACCGCCACCGGGAGCGTCGCCTCCGGCTCCGGCGGCATCGTCTACGTCTACTGGCCGCCCCGGCCGACGAAGGCGCAGGAGCGCGCCCTGAGGTCGTTCGGGCTGCTCTGAACGCCCGGTGTGCCGGGGCGCGGTGGGTGTCCCGGCACACCGCCCGGCGCCGGGGCGCGTCGCGTCCGGGCCGCCCGCGCCCGTGCGACCTGCGGTGTCCGCCGGTAACCCCGGGCCGGGCCGTCCCCGGACTCTGACATACTGCCGTTCCGTGACAGCCGGAGGGCAGGGCGCGAGTGTGAACGGTAGCCAGCAGAGCGGCGCTTCGGCACGATCGCAGCTAAGGCGTTCCGAACTCATCGCTACCGGCCGGAAGTTGTTCGCGGACACTTCCTACGACGCGTTGTCGATGGACGACATAGCCCGGCAGGCCGGGGTCGCCAAGGGCCTGATCTACTACTACTTCAAGAGCAAGCGCGGCTATTACCTGGCCATCGTGGAGGACTCCGTCCACGAACTCGTGACGCTCGCCGCGAGCGACCCGGGCCTGCCCCGCGCCATCCGCGTGCAGCGCACCGTCGAGGCGTACCTCCGCTTCGCGCAGGAGAACGGGTCCGCCTACCGCACGATCATCAACGGCGGCGTGGGCTTCGACACCCAGGTGCAGGCCATCAGGGACGCCGTACGGGAGGGGCTCGTCCTGACCCTCGCCGAGGGCGCGTACGGCAGGCAGGACATCCCGGCGATCGCCAGGCTCGCCCTGCTGGGCTGGCTGAGCAGCGTGGAGTGGCTCACTCTCGAATGGCTCGGCCACCAGGAGCTCGTCCTGGAGATCCCGCGCGACCTGCTCGTGCGCATGCTCCGGCACACGCTCGACACCATCGAGGAGTTCGCGCCCGAGTGCCCCTCGCCGCCGCCCGACCCGGACTGGCACCCCGTCACCGGCCGGGAGCCGGAGGCGGGTTCCCAGGAGGACACTCCGGAGCCCTGAGGAGCAGCGCGGTGGCGGAGGGGGCGGTCGGCGTCCCGCGCGGGCCGCCGGGCGAGCCGTCCGATCCGCCAGGTACGCCCGTACGCGCCGTCAGGCGGCCGTACGGTGCGCCGCCTGGCCCCCCGCGTGCGAGAAGGGCTGCGTGCGCCAGTCGAGGCCCTGGGGCAGCGTCAGCAGCAGTCCTGCGTCCCGCTCGTGCGCCCCGGCCGCCGCGTCCGCTGGGCGGGCGTCCGCCGCCGCGCTGCCCGTACCGGCGCAGACGGACAGCACGAACGGGTTCCAGCGGGTCGGGCACAGCGCGTGCTCCGGGAGGGTGTCCTCGTCGGCGAGCAGGGCGATCGGCTGCGCGCAGGCGGGGCAGACCACGCGGTACATCTCGAAGGTGTCGTCGGACTCGACGTCCCCGTAACCGTCCGGACCGGCCGGGTCCCCGCGGTCGTCGAAACGGACGGACGGCGGTCCGGACGTACCGGTGCGCTTCGGGTTCTGCATTGGAGTCATTCCCCCTCGGATGGGCCGACCAGGTTCGTGTGGTCTCGACCACAGCAAGCACTTCCCGTCGTGCGCGCCGGGTAACCGCGAGGTCTCGAACGACCGCACGGTAAACCTGTGGTGTTCATCACACGGGGCGCCCGAGGATCATCGCACCCGCTGTTCGGCTGTGCCGGGAGCGACCTGGGGGAATAGGTTGATCCGTATGGAGGAGCTGGATCGTCGGATCGTGGAACTGCTCGTCAAGGACGGCCGGATGAGCTACACCGACCTGGGCAAGGCCACCGGCCTGTCCACATCGGCCGTGCACCAGCGGGTACGGCGGCTGGAACAGCGCGGCGTGATCCGCGGATACGCGGCCGTCGTGGACCCCGAGGCCGTGGGCCTGCCGCTGACCGCGTTCATCTCGGTCAAGCCGTTCGACCCGAGCGCCCCCGACGACATCGCGGAGCGCCTCTCCGGCATCCATGAGATCGAGGCGTGCCACAGCGTCGCGGGTGACGAGAACTACATCCTCAAGGTGCGCGTGTCCGCCCCGGTGCAGCTGGAGGACCTGCTCACCCGCATCCGCACGCTCGCGGGCGTCTCCACCAGGACCACCGTCGTCCTCTCCACCCCCTACGAGTCGCGGCCGCCCCGGATCTGACGCCGGCGCCGGAGGCGGGAGACTGGGGCCATGAACCCGAGCACCGCCTCCGAGAGCCCGTCCCGCACCGTGCTGCTGCGCGGCGGGGAAGTCCACAGCCCCGCCGACCCGTTCGCGACCGCGATGGTCGTGGAACGCGGGCACGTCGCGTGGGTCGGCTCGGAAGGCGCGGCCGACTCCTTCGCCACCGGCGTGGACGAGGTGGTGGACCTCGACGGCGCGCTCGTCACCCCCGCGTTCACGGACGCACACGTCCACACCACCGCCACCGGGCTCGCGCTGACCGGACTCGACCTGTCCGGCGCGCGCGATCTCGCCGACGCGCTCGGCAGGGTCCGTGCCCACGCCGCGGCCCACCCCGCCGACCGGGTCCTCCTCGGGCACGGATGGGACGCGGCGCGCTGGCCGGGACTGCGTCCGCCGACCCGCGCGGAGCTCGACGAGGCGACCGGCGGCAGACCGCTCTACCTCACCCGCGTCGACGTGCACTCCGCCGTCGTCACCACCGCCCTGCTCGACCTCGTCCCCGGGGTCACGCGCCGCACCGGCTACGCGGCCGACGCCCCCCTCACCGGCGACGCCCACCACGCCGTACGGGCCGCGGCGCACGCCGCCGTGACGCCCGCGCACCGCGCCGAGGCGCAGCGCGCCGCGCTCGCGCGGGCCGCGTCGCTCGGTATCGGCTCCGTGCACGAGTGCGGCGGCCCCGACATCTCCGACGAGGACGACTTCACCGCGCTCCTCGCCCTCGCCGCAGGCGGGGACGGCCCCCGCGTCCAGGGCTACTGGGCGCAGCACGTCACCGACGAGAAGGACGCCCTGCGGGTGCGGGAGCTCGGCGCCCTCGGCGCCGCGGGCGACCTCTTCGTGGACGGCTCGCTCGGCTCCCACACCGCCTGCCTGGCCGAGCCGTACGCCGACGCCCCGGGGACCGGCACGGCGCACCTGGACGCGGCCGACGTCGCCGCGCACGTCGCCGCCTGTACCGAGGCCGGGCTCCAGGCCGGGTTCCACGCGATCGGCGACGCCGCGGTCGCGGTGGTCGTCGAGGGGGTGCGCGCGGTCGCCGACCGGATCGGGGTGGCCCGCGTACGGGCGGCGCGCCACCGCGTCGAGCACGCCGAGATGCTGACGCCCGCGACGGTCGCGGCCTTCGCGGAACTCGGCCTAACCGCCTCCGTGCAGCCCGCCTTCGACGCGGCCTGGGGCGGCGAGGAGGGCATGTACGCGGCGCGCCTGGGCGTCGCGCGGGCCCGGACGCTCAACCCGTACGCAGCGCTCCTGAAGGCCGGTGTGCCGCTCGCCCTCGGCTCCGACAGCCCGGTCACCGCGCTGGACCCGTGGGGCACCGTCCGGGCCGCCGCCTTCCACCGCACCCCGGAGCACCGGGTGTCCGTGCGCGCCGCCTTCGCGGCCCACACACGCGGCGGCTGGCGGGCGATCGGGCGGGACGACGCGGGCACGCTGGTGCCCGGCGCACCCGCCGACTACGCCCTCTGGCGCACCGGGGAACTGATCGTGCAGGCACCGGACGACCGGGTGGCGCGCTGGTCGACCGACCCGCGCTCCGGCACGCCGGGGCTGCCCGATCTGACGCCGTGCCGCCCGCTGCCGGAATGCCTGGAGACCGTCGTGGGGGGACAAACCATCTTCAGGCGACCGAACGGGTGACGTCCGGGACATTTCGCACGTCGGGTCCATGATCCCCGTGCTGCCCGGCGACCTGCGGATCTTCGTCGTTGACCTGGCGTTTCCCCGCAACGGTGCAGGTGAAACACGTGTTGACAGTGAGGCGCCGCGGGCGGGTAGGTTCGGCGAGTCCACCACAGGACGACCGTCCGGCCTCTTCCACACCCGGCCGAACGCCGCTGGGTCAGGGGTGGTGTGCCGCACCGGCGCACCACCGCTGGGAGCCAGGCCCAGCCCTGGCGTTCCGCGAGCGCGGGAAGGTTTCAGCCGGTCGGCGGGGTGCGACCCGGACGGGGCCCCGGCGTTCAGTAGACAACGGCTTTCGGACGGCCCGCAGCCAGCGGGCCCCAGGTCGGCCCGAAGGACGCCGGGACCCGGTCCGCAGCGGCCCCCCTGCCTATGGGTGCCCCAC
>NZ_JAIUKE010000592.1 GCF_020176795.1 Streptomyces sp. 8L | reverse complement strand
CAGCACGCTGCGAACCCTGACCAGAGAACATCACCGCCACACGACCAACCTCAGCCCTACCAACAACCACACCACCCCCCTCCTCACCAGCAGCCAACACACCCACACCACGCTCCAGACCAGCACCACCCGAACCCAACACCACCGCACGACAATCAAACACACTCCGCCTCGCCAACGCATAACCCACATCAGCCAACTCACCACCCACCCCCGCCAATCGCGCCGCGAAATCCCGTACCGCACCCTCGGTCCGGCCGGACAACACCCACGGCACAACCGGAACCCCCGCCGGAGCAACAACCTCCGGCACCACACCCTGCTCGACGATCACATGCGCATTCGTGCCACTGATCCCGAACGACGACACACCCGCCCGACGCGGACGACCAGTCTCCGGCCACGGCACAGAATCGGTCAGCAGCTCCACCGCACCCGCGGACCAGTCGACGGTCGGCGACGGGGCGTCCACGTGCAACGTCCTCGGCAACACACCGTGCCGCATGGCCTCGACCATCTTGATCACGCCGCCGACCCCGGAGGCAGCCTGGGCGTGCCCGATGTTGGACTTCAGCGAGCCCAACCAGAGCGGGCGTTCCCGGTCCTGGCCGTAAGTGGCGATGATGGCCTGAGCCTCGATCGGGTCGCCCAGCGCGGTCCCCGTGCCGTGCCCCTCGGCAGCATCCACATCGGACGCGGACAGGCCGGAGACGGCCAGCGCGCTGCGGATCACGCGCTGCTGAGAGGGGCCGTTCGGAGCCGTCAAGCCGTTGGACGCACCGTCCTGGTTGACCGCGCTACCACGCACGATGGCCAACACCTCGTGGCCGTTGCGCTCGGCGTCCGACAGCCGCTCCAGCACCAGCCAACCGGCGCCCTCCGCCCATGCGGTGCCGTCGGCGCCGGCCGCGAACGCACGGCAGCGGCCGTCCGGGGACAGCCCGCGCTGTCGGCTGAACTCCACGAACAGGTTTGGCGTGGACATCACGGTGACGCCGCCTGCCAGCGCCAGCGAGCACTCGCCCTGACGCAGCGACTGCGCCGCGAGATGCAGTGCCACCAGGGACGACGAGCACGCAGTGTCCACCGTGACCGCCGGGCCTTGCAGCCCGAACACGTAGGCCACCCGGCCGGAGGCAACGCTCGGCGCGTTGCCGACCGCGACCTGGCCCTCCAACTCCTTCGGCGCCGGGTCGGAGCTGGTCATGTAGTCGTTGAGCATGACGCCCGCGAACACGCCGGTGTCGCTGCCGCGCAACGAGTCGGGTGCGATGCCGGCACGCTCGAATGCCTCCCACACGGTCTCCAGCAGCAACCGCTGCTGCGGGTCGGTGGCGGTGGCCTCGTGCGGTCCCATGCCGAAGAACTCGGCGTCGAACAGCGCGGCGTCGTGCAGGAAGCCGCCGGTGCGGGCGTAGGACTTGCCGACCCGGTCCGGGTCGGGGTCGTACAGGCCGGCCAGGTCCCAGCCGCGGTCGGTGGGGAAGCCACTGATGGCGTCCACCCCGTTGTCGACCAGCCGCCACAGGTCCTCCGGCGAGCTGACCCCGCCGGGATAGCGGCAGCTCATCGCCACGATGGCGATCGGGTCGTCGTCGATGCGAGCGACGGTCTTGGCAACCGCCGTCGCGCCGCCGACCAGGTCGTCCGCGATGCGGGCAGCGAGGGCGGCGACGGTCGGGTGGTCGAACACCGCCGTCGCGGACAGGCGCAGGCCGGTAGCGACGTTGAGGCGGTTGCGCAGCTCGATCGCGGACAGCGAGTCGAAGCCGAGCTCGTTGAACGCCCGCTTGGCGTCCAGGGTGTCCGGGGACGCGTGTCCGAGCACGGAGGCCGCCGACGCACGCACCAGATCGCGCAGCACGAGCAGCCGCTCCTCGGGCGCGAGCCCGGCGAGACGGTCGCGCAGTGACGTCTCCCCCGCCACGGCGGCGCGGGAACGCCGGGGCCGCGCGTTGGGCACCAGCCCGCGCAGGACCGCGGCGAGCGTGCCGTCCACGGCGCGTGTCCGCAGTGCGACCAGGTCGAACTTCGCCGTAACGGCGACGGGCAGGCCCGTGGCCAGCGCGGCGTCGAACATCGCCATGCCCTCGGCGGCCCCGATCGCGCCGATCCCGGCGCCGGCCAGCCTGGCCAGCGCCACCTCGTCGAGGTGCCCGGTCATCCCGCTGCTGTCCGCCCACAATCCCCACACCAGCGAGGTCGCCGGCAGGCCCTCGTCATGCCGGGCTTGCGCGAGGGCGTCCAGGAACGCATTGGCCGCCGCGTAGTTGGCCTGCCCGGCGTTGCCCAGTGTGCCGGCCAGCGAGGAGAACAGCACGAACTGCGACAGCCCGAGGTCGCGGGTCAGCTCGTGCAGGTTGGCCGCGCCGGCGAACTTGGGGCGTAGCACGGCGTCCAACCGCTCCGGTTGCAGCGCCTCGATGGTCTGGTCGTCCAGCAGGCCGGCCGTGTGCACGACGGCGGTCAGCGGATGTTCGGCCGGGATCGCCGCCAGCAGCGCGACCAGGGCATCCCGGTCCGCCGCGTCGCACGCGCTGACCGTCACCTGCGCGCCCGCCTCGGTCAATTCGGCGACCAGCGCGTCAGCGCCCTCGGCGCGGCGGCCACGGCGGCTCGCCACCACCAGGTGCCGCACGCCGTGCTTGGTGACCAGGTGCTTGGCCAGCAAGGCACCGAGCGTACCGGTGCCGCCGGTGATGAGCACCGTGCCGTTGGCGTCCCACTCGGCCGGTGCCAGCCGCTCGGCGATGGCGAGACGCGGTGCGAGCAGCACGCCGTCACGGGCCCTCAACTGCGGCTCACCGGTAGCCAACGCAGTGGTGACCAGGTCCGTCGTGACGGTGTCGGTGTCGAGCAGCACGAACCGGTCGGGGTGCTCGGTCTGCGCGGACCGCAGCAGGCCCCACACCGTGGGCGTCCCACTGACCATGACCAGTTTGGCCGCCTCGAACCGGTCGTCGGCGAGCCAGCCCTGCACCAGCGCGAGCGCGGGATGCACCTTGTCGACGGACACCACCACGACGTCCGGTACCTCGGCGACCTCGGACAGGTCGGTGACGACCTGCATCGACTGGGGCTCGACCGTCGCGGGCACGGCGACCGGCACCCAGTCGACGCGGTAGATCGGGGTGCGGTCGTCGGTCGCGGCCAAGCGGTCCAGATGGACCGGCCGCAACGTCAGCGACTCGACGTCCAGCACGGGTGCGCCCATGACGTCGAACAGCGATACCGCGCCACCGGACAGCCGCACGCGCAGCGTGGTGGCGCCGGTGGCGTGCAGCCGGATTCCCGTCCACGAGAACGGCAACGGGACGCTGCCCGGCTCATTCACGTCGTCCATCGCGAGCGGGTGCAATGCGGCGTCGAGCAGCGCGGGGTGGATGCCGAACCCGGCAGTGTCGACGTCCTCGGGCAGCCCCACCTCTGCGTACGTGGTGTCGCCGTTACGCCAGCACGCCTTCAGGCCCTGGAACACGAATCCGTACCCGAGGCCTTGTGCGTCAAGCAGGTCGTAGGCGTCGGTCAGGTCCACGGCGACCGCACCGGCGGGCGGCCACTGTCCGTCGCCGTTCGCGGCAGTGCTCGGGCCGGCGGCGACAGTGCCGGTGGCGTGCAGCATCCACGGCTGGTCGTCGTCGGCACGCGAGTGCAGCGACACCGTGCGGCGGCCGTCCGTGTCGGGACTACCCAGTGTCAGCTGGAACCGCACCGTACCGGTCTCCGGCACGAACAGCGGCGCTTCCAGGCTCAGGTCCTCGACCACATCGCAACCGACGTGGTCGGCGGCGCGCAGCACCAGCTCGGCGAAGGCCGCCCCGGGCAGCACGATCCGCTCCCCCACGCGGTGATGGGCCAGCCAGGGCTGGGTCCGTACCGACAATGCGCCGGTGAACAGGACGCCTTGGCCCTCGGCCAGCGCGACCGCGCCGAGCAGGAGCGGGTGGTCCAGCGGCGCCAGGCCGACCCCGGCCACGGATGTCGCCTGCGTTCCGTCGAGCCAGTAACGGCTGTGCTGGAACGCGTAGGTGGGCAGTTCGATGCGCGGGCCGGAGGCGGTGAACAGGGTCGCCCAGTCGACGGCGAGGCCCCGAACGTACGCCTCGGCGGCGGAGGTCAGCAGGCGGTGCAGCGAGCCCTGGCCGCGCCGCAGCGAACCGACGATGGCGGTGTCATCGGTGAGGCCCGCCTCCTCGACGACCTCCTGCACCCCCAGGGCCAGCACCGGGTGCGCGCTGGACTCCACGAACGCCCGGTGGCCGTCGTCCAGCAGCAGCCGCACCGTTTGTCCGAAGTGGACGGTCTGGCGCAGGTTACGGTACCAGTACGCGGCGTCCATGCCGGTGGTGTCCAGCCGGCTCACTGTCACGGTGGAGTAGAACGGGATCTGCGCCGGCAGCGGTGTGATCGGGGCCAGGTCGGCGAGCACCTGCCGCTCGATCCGCTCCACGTGCGCGGAGTGCGACGCGTAGTCCACCTGGATACGGCGGGCCCGCAGGCCATCGTCCTTGCAGCTGGCCAGCAGTTCGTCCAACGCTGCCGCGTCTCCGGAGACGACGGTCGACTGGGGGCCGTTCACGGCGGCGATCGACAGCCGGGTGCCCCACGGTCCGATCCTGGCCTCGACCTGCGCCAGCGGCAGCGGGACGGACACCATCCCTCCCAGTCCGGCCAGCGCGACGATCGCCTTGCTGCGCAAGGTGACCACACGGGCGGCGTCCTCCAGCGACAGCGCACCCGAGACGGCCGCGGCGGCGATCTCGCCCTGCGAGTGGCCGATCACGGCCGCCGGCTCCACGCCCAGCGACTGCCATACGGCCGCCAGCGAGACCATCATGGCCCACAGCAGCGGTTGCACGACGTCCACGCGTTCGATGTCGGCGCAGCCCGGTTCGCCGCGCAGGACGTCGAACACCGACCAGTCCACGAACTGCTCGACGGCCTGCGCGCACTCAGTCATCCGCGCGGCGAAGACCGGTGACTGGTCGAGCATCTCCAACGCCATGCCGCGCCACTGCGAACCCTGGCCGGGAAACACGAATACCGCACCACCGGACGCGCAGACGGTGCCCGTGACGACGTTCGGCGACTCGTCGCCGGCGGCCAGCGCGGCCAGTCCGGTGCGGACCTCGTCGTCGGTGCCCAGCACCACGGCACGGGCGGCGAGCACGCTTCGGCCCGTCAGCGCGTGCCCGACAGCCGCGGGCGCGGCCGTCACGGGGAGAAGCGCGGCGGCCTGCTCACGCAGTGCGGTCCCGGTGCGCGCGGTGACGACCAGCGGCACGACCGGCCCCGCCTCGACGGACGTCGGCGCCTCGGGGGCATGTTCGAGCACCACGTGCGCGTTGGTGCCGCTGATGCCGAACGACGACACGGCCGCGCGACGCGACCGTCCCGGCTCCGGCCACGGCACGGCCTCGGACAGCAGGCGGACCGCGCCGGACTCCCAGTCCACTCGCGAGGACGGCGTGTCCGAATGCAGCGTCTTCGGCACAACACCGTGCCGCATCGCCAGCACCATCTTGATGACGCCGCCGACTCCGGCGGCCGCCTGAGTGTGCCCGATGTTGGACTTCAACGACCCCAACAGCAGCGGCCGCTCGCGGTCCTGCCCGTAAGTGGCCAGGAGCGCACCGACCTCGATCGGGTCACCGAGCCGGGTCCCGGTACCGTGGCCCTCCACGGCGTCCACGTCGGCCGTGGTGAGGCCGGCGTTGGCCAGCGCCTGCCGGATCACCCGCTCCTGCGACGGGCCGTTCGGCGCCGTCAGCCCGTTGGACGCGCCGTCCTGGTTGATCGCGCTGCCGCGCACCGTGGCCAACACCTGGTGCCCGTGCCGGCGTGCGTCGGACAGTCGCTCCAACACCAGCGTACCGACGCCCTCACCCCAGCCGGTGCCGTTGGCGTCCTCGGAGTACGCCCGGCACCGGCCGCCCGCGCCCCCCCCCCGCGGGCGGGGGGGGGCCGCGGGGGCGCCCGGGGGGGGGCGGGCGCGGCGCCCCCCCCCCCCGGGGGTTAAACCCCCCGGGCGGGCACCCCCCCCCCCCCCCGGCCGGACGGCATTCGGCGTATCC
>NZ_JAIUKE010000591.1 GCF_020176795.1 Streptomyces sp. 8L | reverse complement strand
CCCCCCCCGCGGGGGGGGGCGGCGCCCCCCCCCGCCCCCCCCCCCCCCCCCCCCCCCCCCCCCGCCCCCCGGGGGCGGCCCCCCCCCGGGGGCCCCCCCCCCCCCCCCCCCCCCCCCCCCCCCACGGCTGGTGCCGGGCGGCGGCGGAGCCTGGGCGCGACATGACAGGTGTCGGCCCCGCCGCCGCCCGGGGTCTTGGAAAGGGCGGCTCGTGCGGGCGAGCGGGGTCAGACCTGCCCGCCGGAGAGCCGCTCGACGGAGCGGAGCAGCGCCGAGTGGTCGAGGCCGCCGTCACCCTGCGCGCGAAGCGACGCGACGAGTTGGGCCACCACGGCGCCGACCGGCAGGGCGGCGCCGACGTTCCTGGCCGCGTCGGTGACGATGCCCATGTCCTTGTGGTGCAGGTCGATCCGGAAGCCGGGCTTGAAGTCCCGCTTCAGGAAGTTGTCCTTCTTGCGGCTCAGCACGGTCGATCCGGCGAGTCCGCCGCCCAGCACGTCGAGCGCGGCGCCCAGGTCGACGCCGGACTTCTCCAGGAACACCACGGCCTCGGCGCAGGCCTGGATGTTGACGGCGACGATCAGCTGGTTGGCGGCCTTCACGGTCTGCCCCGCGCCGTGCGGGCCGCAGAGCACGATCGTCTTGCCGAGGGCCTCGAACAGCGGCTTCGCCGCGTCGAAGTCGGCACGCTCACCGCCCACCATGATGGACAGCACGGCCTCGACCGCGCCCGCCTCACCGCCGGAGACGGGCGCGTCCAGGACGCGGATGCCCTTCTCGGCCCCGGCCTTCGCGAGGTCGACCGACGTCTGCGGGGTGATCGACGACATGTCGATCAGCAGAGAGCCGGGCCTGGCGTGCGCGAGTATCCCGTCGGGCCCGTACGCGACGGCCTCGACCTGCGGCGACGCGGGGACCATCGTCACGATGACGTCCGCGTCCGCCACCGCCTCGGCGATCGAGCCGGCGGCGGTGCCGCCCGCGGCGGCGAGGCGGTCGAGCTTGGCCCGCTCCAGGGTGTGACCGGTCACGGAGTAACCGGCCTTGATCAGGTTCTCGGACATGGGGGAGCCCATGATGCCGAGGCCGATCCACGCGATCTTGGGAAGGTCGGTCATGACGAAGCCTTTCGACACGCTCGGGGTGGCGCTGGCGCACACGCGGGATGGGAAGGGGAAGCGGGAACAGAGGTGGGGGAGCGGGGTCAGCGGCCGAGCCAGCCGAAGGCCTCCGCGCTCGGCCGGTCGCCGGGCTTGTACTCCAGGCCGATCCAGCCGTCGTAGCCGGCCTTGCGCAGGCGGCCGACGAGGTCGTCCAGCGGGAGCGTGCCGGTGCCGGGGGCGCCCCGGCCGGGGTTGTCGGCGATCTGGACGTGCCCGGTCTTGTCCGCGTAGCGGTCGATGACCCCCGGCAAGTCCTCCCCGTTCATCGACAGGTGGTAGAGGTCCAGCAGGAACGCGGCGTTGCCCAGCCCGGTCTCCTCGTTGACCCGGTCCACGACGGCGATCGCCGCGGGTGCGCTGACCAGCGGATAGCGCGGCGACTCCGGTTCGCCCAGCGTCTCGATCAGGAGCGTCGCGCCGACGCCGTGCGCGGCCCGCGCGGCGAGCACCAGGTTCTCCAGGGCGAGGGCGTCCTGCACGGCGGGGTCGACGCCGTCGACGCGGTTGCCGTACAGGGCGTTGAGCGCCGTGCAGCCGACGGAGGCGGCGAAGCCGGCGGCGACGTCGATGTTCGCGCGGAACCTGTCCGACTCGTGGCCGGGCACGGAGAGCGCGCCGCGGTCGGGTCCCGGCAGCTGTCCCGCGTAGAAGTTGAGCCCGACGAGCCGGGTGCCTGCGTCGGCGAGCGCGCGGCGCAGGGCGTCGAGTTCCCGCTGCGGAGGCGTGGCGGTATCGGTCCACGGCCACCACAGTTCGACGGCGTCGAACCCCGCCGCCGCGGCAGCGGCGGGCCGCTCCAGCAGGGGGAGTTCGGTGAAGAGGATCGACAGGTTCACGTCGTAGCGCTCGGTGTCGCGGGCCATGGTCTCCAGCGTCCGTCCGGTGATGTGTGTTTATGATTTCCGTATAGTGGAATCTAGTTTCTGCTTACTGGAAGATTGCCCGGAGGGTGGCCGGTGTGTCAAGGGGGTCGCCCCAGCCGGGGGCCGAGCACGCGGAGGGATGCGACGGGTATTCCGTTCCCTGTGTCATCGCTTCCTTACGTACTCTTCACTGCCGCTTTGCATACCGATAAGATCGGCTCGCTCGGGCGACCGAAGACCGAACGTGTGAAGCGTCGTGTGAGCCGTGCGCACCCGGCGGAGTCGGACCGTGCGCCGTCGTCTTCGCCCGCAACTCCAGGGAACTCCGTGAAGCGCATACTGATCAGGTCCGGGAAGAGTCCGTTCCACCCCGCCACCGCGGCGGAGTTCCTCCATCGGGACCTGATCGGGACGAACACCGGCAACCTGCTCTTCAGCGACTCGGCGCACAAGATGCTGAGCCTGCCCGGCACCGAGGTGGTCTCGAACGGGATAAGCACCGATCCCTCGCCGCGCCGGGCGGCCGAGATCAACGAGGAGTACGACGTCTTCGTGGTCCCTCTCGCCAACGCCTTCCGCCCGTCCTTCCAGGCGTCGCTCGACCGGCTGTCGGCGCTGATCGAGCAACTCACCATCCCTGTGGTGGTGTTCGGCGTGGGCGCGCAGGCACCCGCGGACTACGACACCGCGTGGCTCAAGCCCATGGAGCCCTCGGTCAGACGCTTCGCCGCCGCCGTCCTCGACCGCTCCGCCTCCCTCGGCGTACGCGGTGAACTGACCGCCGGCTACCTCGAAGGACTCGGCTTCGGCGACGTCGACATCATCGGCTGCCCGTCGATGTTCCTGTACGGCGGGGCGTTCCCCGACATCCGCACCGCGGAGCTGACCGCGGACTCCCGCATCGCCCTGAACCTCTCCCCGGACGCGATCCCCGTCGGAGACGTCTCCGGCATGGCCGGATACGCCCGGGAGCACTATCCGCACCTCATGTACTACGCGCAGAACACCGCCGACGGAGAACTCCTGCTGTGGGGCGACACGACCCCGGAGTCGGGGCACAGGGACGCCTTCCCGCGTCAGCTCAGCCACACGCTGCTGCGCGAGAACAGGGTACGCATGCCTCTCGACCCCACGACCTGGATCAACGAGCTCCGCTCCTACGACTTCGCGTACGGAACGCGCATCCACGGCAACGTGGCCGCCCTGCTCGCGGGCACGCCCAGCGTCGTCCTCACCCACGACTCGCGCACCCTGGAGCTGTGCCGGTACTTCGACATCCCCCACCGCTCCCTCGTGGGACTGCCCGCCGGCACCGACCCGCGCGACCTCTACGAGGGCGCCGACTTCAGCGCGCTCGCCAAGGGACACAGCGCCCGGTTCGAGCGCGTCGTGGCCTTCCTCGACCGCAACGGCCTGCGGAACACGTACACGCACGGCGACGGCGGCGCCGCCTTCGACGCACGGCTCGCCACGCTCGATCCGCCGGACTCGCTGCCCGTCTGGGACGGCTCCGACGACGGCATGATGCGCTATCGCGTCAGCAGCCTGCGGGAGCGGGCGGCGGCGGCCGACACCGCGGCCGGGGAACGCTCGCGCAAACACGCCAAGGAGACCGAGCAGTTGCGCCGCCGACTGGCGGAGGCCGAGAAGCGCGCGAGCGAGGCCGCGAAGCAACTCGACGCCGTCCACAAGCGGTTGAGCGCCGTGGAGCGGCGCGTCGGCGGCGTCGAGAAGCGCGCCCTGGTCCGCCTCGGGCCCGCCCTGCGCCGCCGCGCCCGGAAGATCACCGGCTCGGGCGGCTGAGCGGTACACGAGCGCAGGACCCGTATCCGGCATCGCGGGAGGTCCCGGGGGAAGACGCCTGTCAGGCGGCGGGACACGTACCGGACGGCCCCGCCCACGGTCTTGGGAGAGCCAGATGCTCGACATCACACGGGAACGCTCCTTCTCGCGCACCTACCGCGTCGCGCTGGACGGCTCGCCGGTCGCGGAGTGGTCCCCGCGTACCTGGAGGTCCGGCGGGCGTATCGAGCTGGCCGGAGAGACGCTCGAGCTGCGGTCCACCGACTGGGGGCGGACGTTCGAGATGCTGGCGGGGGACGAGGTCCGGGCGCGGGCCCGCCGCTCGGCGAGGCGGTGGCACGTCGAGGGGGAGGGCGTCACGTACGAGCTCTCGCGCCCGTCGCTGATGCGCGGACGGCGGGAGGTGCTGCGCGGGGGCCGCAGCCTCGGCGAGTTCCGGCGTGCCCGGATGGGCAGCGGCCTGACCGCGGATCTGACGGACGTGCCCCCCACGCTCCAGGTCTTCATGGGCCTGGTGGTGCTCACGCTGTGGCAGCGGCGGGACACCGCCGCGGTCGCCGCGGCGTCCAGCGGCTGAACCGGTCCCGGGGTGCAGTGGCTGAACCGGTCCAGGGTCCGGTGGCTGAACCGGTCCTGGCGTCCAGTGGCTGAACCGGTCCCGGCGTCCCGGCCCCGCCTCCTCGGTGTGCCCGTCAGCGCAGCCCGACGCGGGCCGCCGCCGCCGACCAGGCCCGCTCCGTGCCCGACGGTTCGTACGTGCGCAGCGGCTGGCTGTCCGCCACCAGCTCCCGCATCGCGCGGACATCCGCGACCAGCCCGTGTGCCCGGGCCTGGACGAGCACGTTGCCCAGCGCGGTCGCCTCGGCAGGGCCCGCCACCACCGGCAGGCCCGTCGCGTCCGCCGTCAGCCGGCACAGCAGCTCGTTGCGGCTGCCACCGCCCACCAGGTGCACCACCCGTACCTCACGGTCCGCCAGCTCGGCCGCCGTCCGCAGGGCCGAGCGATGCGCGAGCGCCAGGGATTCCACGATGCAGCGCACCACCGCGCCCTGACCACGCGGCGGGCGCTGCCCGGTCCTCGCGCAGTACGCCGCGATCCGCTCCGGCATGTCGCCCGGCGGCAGGAACGACGGGTCGTCGGGGTCCACCAGCGCCGCGAACGGCTCGGCCGCCGCGGCCTCTTCCAGCAGCGGTCCCAGCTCGGCCGGCAGCCCCAGGGCCCGCCAGGTCCGCAGCGTCTCGGTGAGCAGCCACAGCCCCATGATGTTGCGCAGGAAGCGGATCGTCCCGTCGACGCCCCGCTCGTTGGTGAAGTTCGCGGCCCTCGCCTCCTCGCCGGTCACCGGCGCCGGCAGTTCGAGCCCGGCCAGCGACCAGGTGCCGCAGGAGATGTAGGCGAAGCGGTCGTCCAGAGCGGGCACGGCGACCACCGCCGACGCCGTGTCGTGCGACGCCACCGCCGTGACCGGGGTGCCCCCCGGCAGCCCGGTCGCGGCGGCGACCGCCGGCCGCAGCGCACCGGCGGGATCGCCGGGGAAGCGCAGCGGCGGCAACAGGGCGCGGGGAATCCCGAGCCGGTCGAGCACCTGGTGCGACCAGCGGGCCTCGCGCGCGTCGAAGAGCCCCGTCGTGGACGCGTTCGTCGCCTCCGCGCCGACGCTCCCCGTCAGCCAGTACGTCAGCAGGTCCGGGATGAGCAGCAGCGTCCGCGCGAGACCGCGCTGCGGTGTGTCCGCCTCGGCGGCCAGCTGGAAGACCGTGTTGAACGGGAGGTGCTGGAGCCCCGTGACCGCGTACAGCTCCTTCGCGGGCAGGACCGGCTCAAGCCGCTGGGCGACCCCCTCCGTCCGGCTGTCGCGGTAGTGGTACGGGGAGCCGAGCAGCCGCCCCGACGCGTCGAGCAGCCCGTAGTCCACCGCCCAGCTGTCGATGCCGATCGAGGCGATGTCACGGCCGCGCCCGGCCAGCCTGAGCCCGTCGAGCAGGTCCCCGTACAGGCCGAGCACGTCCCACCGCAGCCCGTCGGGGAGTTCGACGGGGCGGTTCGCGAACCGGTGGACCTCCGTCAGCCGCAGCCTTCCCGCACCCGCCTGTCCCACCATCACCCGCCCGCTCGACGCTCCCAGGTCGACGGCGGCGAAGGAGGGGCGGGCGGTCGGCATGGCGTCTCTCCGGATCGGCGGGGTGCGGTGCGGTACGGCACGGTGCGGTGAGGCCGTACGGGCGCGAGCGGCGCGCGGGTACGGC
>NZ_JAIUKE010000590.1 GCF_020176795.1 Streptomyces sp. 8L | reverse complement strand
CTCCTCCACCACCGGCCGCTTCCCCGCCCCCCACGGGGCGCGGAAGCGGGGGCCCGGCGCGTACCGGCTGGTGCGCACGGCCCCGGCCCCGGCCGCGCCCCCTGTGCTGGACGCGGCGCAGCGTGCGGTGGTTGACCACGGTGCCGGACCGCTGCTGGTGCTCGCGGGGCCCGGCACGGGCAAGACCACGACGCTGGTCGAGTCGGTCGCGGAGCGGATCGGGCGGGGCGCCGACCCGTCGCGGGTGCTGGTGCTCACCTTCAGCCGCAAGGCAGCGGTCGCGCTGCGCGACCGGATGACGGCCCGGCTCGGCGGGGCGCCCGCCCCGCAGGCGACGACGTTCCACTCGTTCTGTTACGCGTTGGTCCGCGCCCACCAGGACGCGGACCTCTTCAGGGAGCCGCTGCGGCTGCTCTCGGGTCCCGAGCAGGACGTCGCCGTGCGCGACCTGCTCGCCGGGCAGATCGAGCTCGCGCGCGAGGGGCGCTCCGCGGTGCGCTGGCCCGACGACCTGCGGGCGTGCCTGACGACACGCGGATTCGCCGACGAGGTACGGGCGGTCCTCGCGCGCAGCCGCGAACTCGGGCTCGGCCCCGACGCGCTCACGGCGTTCGCGGCGCGCGGCGGGCGCCCCGACTGGGCCGCCGCCGCGGCGTTCCTCGCCGAGTACCTGGACGTGCTGGACCTCCAGGGCGTGCTGGACTACGCGGAACTCGTGCACCGCGCCGCCCTGCTCGCCGAGCGCCCGGCGGCCGGCGCCCGGCTCGCGGCCTCCTACGACGCGGTGTTCGTGGACGAGTACCAGGACACCGACCCGGCGCAGGTCCGGCTCCTGCGCGCGCTGGCGGGCGGCGGGCGGACGCTCGTCGCGTTCGGCGACCCCGACCAGTCGATCTACGCGTTCCGCGGCGCGGACGTGGGCGGCATCCTCGACTTCCCGCGGGTCTTCCCGCGGCGCGACGGCACCGACGCGCCGGTCGCGGTCCTCACCCGCACCCGCCGCTCCGGCGCCCGCCTGCTGGCGGCCACCCGCGAGGTCGCCCGCAGGATGCCGCTGCCGCGCCTGCCCCAGCAGGCGGTACGGGCTCACCGCGAGCCGGAGCCGGTACGCGAGGGGGGCAGGGTCGAGGTGTACACCTACCCGACTCCGTCGACGGAGCTCGACAACATCGCCGACATCCTGCGCAGGGCGCATCTTGAAGACGGGCTGCCCTGGAGCGACATGGCGGTACTGGTGCGCGCGGGCGGACGCACGATCCCGTCGGTCCGGCGCGCCCTGGCGTCTGCGGGCGTCCCGCTGGAGGTGGACGGCGACGACGTGCCGCTGCGGCACGAGCCCGCGGTCGCACCGCTGCTCGCGGCACTGCGCGCGGCGGCGACGGCGGCACTCGGCGGACCGGGCGGGCCTGATGCGTCTGATGCGCCTGAGGTGTCCGACGTGGCTGATGTGCCTGATGTGCCGGGGGAGGCCGCCGGGGCTGCCGGGGCCGGTGTGTCCGCCACGCCGTCGGAGGAGGTCGCCGAGGCCGCCGAGCCCGCCGAGGGCGCCGAGGCCGCCGGTGTGTCCGCCACGCCCTCGGCCGGGAGCGCCGGGAGCGCCGACGTTCCCGGCGTACTCCCGACCGAGGTCGCGCTCACGCTGCTCACCTCGCCGCTCGGCGGCATGGACACCGCCGACCTGCGGCGCCTCGGTCGCGCCCTGCGGGACGACGAGCGCCTCGCGGGCAACCGGCTGCCCCCGCCGTCCGACGTCCTCCTCGCGCGCGCGCTCGCCGAGCCCGAGCGGCTCGTCACCCACGACCCCGCGTACGCGCGCGGTGCGCTGCGCCTCGGCGAGCTGCTGCGCAAGACCCGGGAACTCCTCGGCGGCGGCGGCACCGCGGAGGAGGCCCTGTGGATTCTGTGGAGCGGCACGCCCTGGCCCGACCGGCTGGAACGCGCCGCCCTGCGCGGCGGCCCCGGAGGCCGCAACGCGGACCGCGACCTCGACGCCGTCTGCGCGCTGTTCGACACCGCCGCCCGCGCCGAGGAGCGCACCGGCGGACGCGGCGCGCTCAACTTCCTCGAAGAGGTCGACGCGCAGGACATCGCCGCCGACACCCTCGGCCGCCGCGCCGCACGGCCCGACGCCGTACGCCTGATGACGGCCCACCGCTCCAAGGGCCTCGAATGGCGCCTGGTGGTCGTCGCCGGCGTACAGGACGGCCTCTGGCCCGATCTGCGCCGCAGGGGCTCCCTGCTGGAGGCGGACCGCATCGGCCGCGACGGCCTCGCGGAACCGCTCACTCCGGGTGCCCTGCTCACCGAGGAGCGCAGGCTGTTCTACGTCGCGACGACGCGCGCCCGCGACCGGCTGGTCGTCACCGCGGTCAAGTCTGCCGCGGACGACGGCGACCAGCCCTCCCGCTTCCTCGCCGAACTCGGCGTCGAGCCCCGCGACACGACGTCCAGGCCGCGCCGCCCCCTGGCTGTCGCGCCGCTGGTGGCGGAGTTGCGGGCGACGACCGTGGACCCGGACGCGAGCCCCGCCCTCAGGGACGCGGCGGCCCGCCGCCTCGCGCGCCTGGCCGCGCTCACCGACGAGGAGGGCACCGCGCTCGTCCCGGCCGCGCACCCGGACCGCTGGTGGGGCCTGTACGAGCCGACGCGCAGCGTCGTCCCGCTGCGGGAGCGGACCCAGCCCGTCGCGCTGTCCGGCAGTGCGCTCGACCAGCTCGCGAACACCTGCGCGCTCCAGTGGTTCCTCGGACGGGAGGTGAAGGCGGACGCGCCCGCCACCGCGGCGCAGGGCTTCGGCAACGTGCTGCACGTCCTCGCCGACGAGGTCGCCTCCGGCCGTACGCCCGCCGACCTCGCCGTCCTGATGGAGCGGCTCGACACCGTATGGGACGGCCTGGCCTTCGACGCCCCCTGGAAGTCGCGGCAGGAGAAGGACCAGGCACGCGCGGCGCTCGAACGCTTCCTGCGGTGGCACGCGACCGACCGCGGCGGACGGCGGGCGGTCGCCACGGAGCACGAGTTCGACGTGACCCTCGGCGCGGGGGAGTACGAGGTCCGCGTCCGGGGCTCCATGGACCGCGTCGAACAGGACGCGGAGGGGCGCGCGTACGTCGTCGACTTCAAGACGGGCAAGCAGGCGCCGACCAGGGACGAGGTGGCCCACCACGCGCAGCTGGCCGTGTACCAGCTGGCTGTGGGCGAGGGCGCGGTGGACGGCGCCTTCGAGGGGCGCCGCCCCGAGCCGGGCGGCGCGGAGCTCGTCCAGCTGCGGCAGCCCGCGCCGCTGCGGGAGGGCGGCGACGCGGCACCCAAGGTCCAGGCGCAGGAGCCACTGGAGGGCGACTGGGCCCCGAACCTGCTCGCCGAGGCGGCGGGACGCGTCCTGGACGAACGCTTCACCCCCACCCCGGGCGCCCACTGCTCCCACTGCGCGTTCCGCGCGTCGTGCAGCGCACAGCCGGAGGGGCGCCAGGTCGTGGAGTGAGGCCCTCCGGGGCGTGGCGTCCGTCCCCGCGGGTTGTCGGAGGGCGTGGCGTCCGTCCCCGCCGGTTGTCGGAGGCGGCGGTTAGCCTTCCTGGATGACCGCGCGCCTCACCGATCCCGAGCAGCTCAAGCAGCTCCTCGGAATCCCCTTCACCCCGGAGCAGACGGCGTGCATCACCGCGCCGCCCGCCCCGCAGGTGATCGTCGCGGGCGCGGGTTCCGGCAAGACGACCGTGATGGCGGCCCGCGTCGTGTGGCTGGTCGGCACCGGGCAGGTCGCGCCCGAGCAGGTCCTCGGGCTCACCTTCACGAACAAGGCGGCGGGCGAACTGGCGGAGCGGGTGCGCGGCGCGCTCGTCCGCGCCGGGGTCATCGACCCCGACGTGATCGACCCGGACGCCCCCGCGGGGGAGCCCCGCATCTCCACGTACCACGCCTTCGCCGGGCAGCTCCTGACCGACCACGGCCTGCGCATCGGGCTCGAACCGTCGTCCCGGCTGCTCGCCGACGCCACCCGCTTCCAGCTCGCCGCCCGCGTGCTGCGCGACGCGCCGGGACCGTACCCGATGCTCACCAAGACCCTCCCCGCCCTGGTCAGCGACCTGCTCGCGCTGGACGCCGAGCTGTCGGAGCACCTGGTTCCGCCCGAGAGCCTCGACGCCTACGACGCCCGGCTCCTCGGCGTCCTCGCCGGCGCCTCCCTCACCAACGCCGACCTGCGCAAGGTCCCTGAGGCGGCCGGCGCCCGCCGTGAACTGACCGGCCTGGTCCGCCGCTACCGCGAGGCGAAACGCGCGCGCGACCTCCTCGACTTCGGCGACCAGATCGCCCTGTCCGCCGAACTCGCCCTGACCCGCCCCGAGGTGGGCACCCTGCTGCGCGAGGAGTTCCGGGTCGTCCTGCTCGACGAGTACCAGGACACCTCCGTCGCCCAGCGCCGCCTGCTCGCCGGGCTCTTCGGCGGCGGAACGGGCCACGCCGTGACCGCCGTCGGGGACCCCTGCCAGGCGATCTACGGCTGGCGCGGCGCGTCCGTCGCCAACCTCGACGACTTCCCCGCGCACTTCCCGTACGAGGACGGAACGCCCGCCACCCGCTTCTCCCTCAGCGAGAACCGGCGCAGCGGCGGCCGTCTCCTCGACCTCGCCAACGACCTGGCGGCGCCGCTGCGCGCCCTGCACGCGGGCGTCGAGGCGCTGCGGCCGGCCCCGGGCGCGGAGCGCGACGGGAGCGTCCGCTGCGCGCTGCTGCCCACCCACGCGGAGGAGGTCGAGTGGCTCGCGGACTCGATCGCGCACCTGGTCAGGACGGGCAAGGCGCCCGGCGAGATCGCCGTGCTGTGCCGTACGGCGGGCGACTTCGCGACGATCCAGGGCGCCCTCGTCGCGCGCGACGTGCCGGTGGAGGTCGTCGGCCTGTCCGGTCTCGTCCACCTGCCGGAGGTCGCCGATCTGGTCGCCGTGTGCGAGGTGCTCCAGGACCCGGGCGCCAACGCGTCCCTCGTACGCCTGCTGACCGGCCCGCGCTGGCGCGTCGGCCCCCGCGACCTGGCGCTGCTCGGGCGGCGCGCACGGCTGCTCGTCCGTACGGCCTCCGCCGGCGACGGCGAGGACGCCCAGGCGCGCCGCGCCGCGGCCGTGGAGGGCACCGACCCGGCGGAGATCGTCTCGCTCGCCGACGCGCTGGACACCTTCGTCGACGGGGCGGGCGTGCCGGACGACGGCCTGCCGTTCTCGTCCGCCGCGCGCGTCCGGTTCGCGCGCCTCGCCCAGGAACTGCGGGAGCTGCGCAGGTCGCTCGCGGACCCGCTGATGGACGTCCTGCACCGGGTGCTCGCCACGACGGGCCTTGAGGTGGAGCTGTCCGCGTCCCCGCGGGCGCTGGCGGCCCGCCGTCGTGAGACGCTCGGCAACTTCCTGGACATGGCCGCGTCGTTCGCCGCCCTCGACGGCGAGGCGGGGCTGCTGGCCTTCCTCGGCTTCCTGCGGACGGCGGTGCAGTACGAGAAGGGCCTCGACAACGCCCTGCCCGGCGGCGAGAACACCGTCAAGGTCCTCACCGCGCACCGGGCGAAGGGCCTGGAGTGGGACGTCGTCGCCGTGCCCGGCCTGGTGGCTGGCCAGTTCCCGAGCACGAAGGCGCGCGAGGCGTGGACGTCCCAGGCGAAGGCGCTGCCGCACGCTCTGCGGGGCGACGCGGAGACGCTGCCCGCCGTCGAGGCGTGGACGGCGCGCGACATGAAGGCGTTCAAGGAGGCCCTCCGCGACCACCAGGAGACCGAGGAACTGCGCCTCGGCTATGTGGCGTTCACCCGCCCGCGGACCCTGCTCCTCGGCTCGGGCCACTGGTGGGGCCCCGGCCAGAAGCGCCGACGGGGCCCTTCGTCCTTCCTCACGGCGCTGTACGACCACTGCGCTGCGGGGCACGGCGAGATCGAGGCATGGGCGGACGAGCCGGAGAAGGACGCGGAGAACCCGTCACTGCGGGCCGGGGAGGCGGAGCCGACCCCCTGGCCGCTGCCGCTGGACGAGGAGTCGCTGCACCGCCGCCGCGAGGCGGCCCGTACGGTCCGCGCGTACCTGGAGGCCCTGCCGCCCGAGGGGGCGGCGGCGCCCCCGCCGGAGCCCCGGGCCCCGCGGGCC
>NZ_JAIUKE010000589.1 GCF_020176795.1 Streptomyces sp. 8L | reverse complement strand
CACCAACCCCGAGACCCCCCAGACGCCCGAGCCCGAAGACCGGCGCACCCGCCGCATGCGCGCCAACCGCAGCGAGAAGCGCACCGACCGACACCACCAGGTCGAGCTGAGGGCCCGCGAGCGCAAGCTCAAGCAGCAGGAAGAGTTCGACCGCAAGGAACAGCGCCGCGCCGACAAGGCCGCCGCCCGCGCCGACCGCAAGACCCGCCGCGCCGAACGCCTCGCCGCCCACGCCGACAAGACCGCACGCCTCCGCCTCCTCGCCGCTGCCGTCGGCCGACGCTTCATGGTCGCCGGCCCGATCCTCGCCCCCATGGCCGTCGCCTGGTCCAGCCAGACCAGCTACGCCGAAACCGCCTTCGGCTGGCCCCTCGTCTTCGCGATCGGCTTTGCCGCCGCGTGGGAACTCTCCACGACCTTCGCCGGCTGGATGTACCACCAGGCCCGCAAGAACGGCGACCGCGGAATCGAGTACCGACTCCTCACATGGGTGTTCGCCCTCGGCGCCGCGGCCATGAACTACGCCCACCACTGCGGACCGCACGGCGCGCCCACCCAGGCCGCGATCGCTTTCTCCGCGATGAGCGTCACCGGCATGGTCCTGTGGGAGTCCTACGCCCGCCTCGTCCACCGCCAGTACCTCCGCGACCACGGACTCGTTCCCAAGGCCCGGCCGCGGCTCGGCACGGTCCGCTGGGTCCGCTACCCGGTCCACGCCTGGACCGCGTGGTCCCTCACCATCCGGTCCGCGGACCACGACACTGCCGACAAGGCGTGGACCGCCGCGGACCGCTACCTGACGGACCGAGCGGACCGACGGACTGCGGACCGCCGGGTACGCAAGGCGGACCGTGACGCGGTCCGGTCCGGCCTCGCGGTCCACCGTCTCGTCATCCCCCGCATCCGGACCGCGGACCACGGACCGTCCTCCATCCCGGAGGTCTGCATCACTCTGGACCGGACCGGACCGGCGGACCGCACCGCCCTGGCGGACCGGGAGCAGTACGCGGTGCACGGACCGGACCGGACCGCCCCCGCGATCGAAGCGGCACCGGCAGACCGTGCACAGCGGACCGTCCCCACGGTCCACGAGGACCGGACCGGACCGGCCACGGACCGCACCCCCAACGGTCCGGACCGTGCCGCCCGGGACGCGGACCGGACCGCCGGACCGGTACAGCGGACCGCCACGGACCACACGACCGGACCGGACCGGACCGCAATCACGGACGGACCGACCAGCGGACCGGACCACGTGGACCGGACCGACGACGGCTTCGCCCTCACGGACCTCGAGCAGCGGGCCATCAACCACCTCCGGTCCACGGACCGGTCCATCAGCAAGCGGTCCATCAGCGAGGTGGTCCGCAAAGAGCTCGGCGGGTCTATCGCCTCGGACCGCGCCGTCGAGATCGCCCGCCACTTCCGGACCCTCCGGTCCGCCGCCTGAGAGAGGAGACCGCCATGGACACCACGACCCTGAAGGACACGCAGGCCAACCTCGACATGCGCCAGGTCCAGGAAGAGCTCGCCAAGGCCCTGGCCTACATCGAGCGCCTTCCGTCCCAGTACCGGCGCGACGGCTCCGACCTCGTCATCACGCAGCACTGACCACCCACCCAGACCTCTTTGAAAGGAAGTGCAGGAGGTGAGCGCAGAGACGACTTTCTCCCTCGACCCGACCGCCACGTCGGACACTCTCAGTGACACTGCGGCCGGCGGGGCGGGGCGAGGCGGAAGCGAAAACAGCGCCCAGGGGCCCCTCGTGGTCGTTCAGCAGGGCCGATCGGCCCCCCCGCCCCGCCCCGCCCCGCGCACATCACCGGGCAATGCGGATAGATCACTCCGAAACGGATACGCGGCGATCTCACACAGCGTGAGCGGCGAGACGGCCGCGATCGGGATCGGATTCCTCCTCGGAGGGCCCGTCGGGGCCGTCATCGGAGGCGTCACCGCGCCTGCCCTCGTCGCCGCGTCCATGTGGCGTAGTAGGCGCCGCGAGGACGACGAGAACGCCAACACGAACGGCGCCGGCACCACGAACTCGGGCCGCGACTCCGGCCAGCGTGACCGCCGAAACGGCGGCGGATCAGGTAGCGGCAACGGTTCGGGCGGTGGTCAGCACCGCTCACCGAATGGCAAGGACCACGGGGCCGGGACAGGCCAGCACTACAAGAAGCCCAAGGTGAAGGACCCCGTCGCCGACAAGCTCAACAAGCTCGGTAAGGGACTCACCGACAAGATCAAGAACAAGGACAGGCGCGACAAGGACCCGAAGAACGGCAAGCACCACGGGCCCGACAAGAACTCCAGCGACCGCAAGGCCGGAGACGGCGACAAAACGAAGGACGGGAAGGGCCGCAGCTGGCTGAAGGACCGGGGCCCGCAGCCCGACAGTCCCAAGCCGTGGGCCGGCCGGGGCGACAAGCCCAGCAAGGACAAGAAGAAGGGCAACAAGGGAGACGCCTCGTCGACGACGGCCCGCGACGGCCTCGAGCCCATCAAGCCGAAGGGCGGCCGTGGCTCCGACGATGAGATCGTCGATGCGGAAATCGTCGACGACGGCATCGACCCGAAGGCACGCAAGACCAATGAGCGGATCGCCCTCGTCCGGGCCAAGCGCGAGAAGAAGCGCCGCCAGGCCGCGCTCGCCGCCGGCCGTGAAGCCGCCCAGAAAGCGGCACGCGACGGCGACGCCGGCGACCCGCACAAGGTGAAGCTCGAGGTGATCCGGAAGGCCAACCACCGCATCGACCACGAGCTGAACAAAGAGGACCAGCTGCTCGTCCTCACCGCAGCAGCCGAAAAACCGAGGAGCACCCCCGTGAACTACCCCGCGATCCAGGCCGTCCCGACCGGCACCCGCACCCCCGGCACGGCCATCGCCCGGCAGATCGACTTCCGAGGCACCACGGCTTTCGTGATCCTCCGCGCCATGGCCGACCAGCTCGCCTACGGCCTCCACAGCGACGAAGACGCCGACATGGCCGACCACATCGTCGAACTGACCGGCATCCCGAACATGTGCCGGAACCTGTCGATCGCCGTCCAGGAAGCAGGCCGGGCCCTCGCACGCACCGCGCCCCTCCACCCCTCGGTGATCAGGCATCTGAACAATGCCGCCGTCGCAGCCCGCACCGCCGGCGTCATCTCCGAAAACATCATGGTCGTCTTCGTCCAGGCTCACCGCGAAGACATCATCCGCGTCCTCGACCCGCGCATCGGCGAGGAGCGGTGGAACATTCGCAACGCCCCCGGAACCCTCGACGCCGCGAAGCTCCGCGCGGCGATCGCCTCCGCCCACACGGCACGCCTCGCCCTGCCCGCCGGCGCCTCCACGGGCGGCAGCAAACTCGTCCCCGCCTCCGACGGCAGCACACGCAAGCTGATCAACCTCATGAAGGACTTCAAGCGCGGCCACATGGTCGTCGTCCTATCCGAGGTAGCAGGCTCCGCCGCCGGAGTCGACGCCGTCGCCGACTCGATCAACAAGCTCTACCGGCGCATGACGAAGACCTGGCCCACCGAAGGCATCGTCGACGAAGCCGTCAACCGCACCGCCGGGCAGGTACGCCGCGTCTCTACCGAACTGACCAAGGCCATCAAGGCCGCCCAGAAGGCACACCAGCGGGAACTGCGCCTCAACGAAAAGGGCCGCGCAGGCAAGGGCGCCCGAGCCGAACGCAAGTGGGACGTCGTAGGCCGCCCCGGAACGTCCGAGTAACCACGAGAGGAGATGAACATGACCAGCACAGAACTGCCGGTGACGCTCACCGACAAGCCGAAGCGATGGGACTTCTCACGAGATGCCGTCACGCACGGACGCCTCATCTCATGGGGCAGCGAACTCGCTGTCGCCTCCACCCTCGTCGCACCCCTCGCTAACATCCCCTGGCAGGCCGGTGCAGGCGCCGGAGTCCTGTGCACGGGCGCCGCCGTCATGTACGAGAAGGCCCGCGGCTCGTGGCGCCGCGTCCTGGTCTCCCGAGCCGCGTCCTGGCTCGCAACGACCGGATGGCTGTCCTACACCCTCGCCGAAGGGCCCACGCTCCTGAAGATGGCCTTCGGCGGCGCCGTGTGGGCGACCGGAGCAGCCGTCAACATCGGCATGGACCACTGGGGAGAGGACACGAAGGCCGCCGAAGCCGAACTCGACCGGCGCCTCAACCAGGGCGAGAAGATCAAGCACGCCCAGGATGCGTGGGCCCGCCTCCTCGAGGAGGTCTGCGGTATCGAAGGCGCCATCGCCGACCCCCTCGTCGACAGGTGGCGCAGCGGCGCCGGAGAAACCGTCAAGATCACCCTGCCCGCCCACATGAACATCGACGCGCTCCGCGGCTACGAAGCCGCCCTCGCCGGCGCACTCCACCTACCCAAGGGCGGCGGCGTGTCCTTCAACGCAGGCGGCCCCGACGTGCCCCGCAACGTCGTCTACATCGCCATCACCCGCAAGAACATGATGAGCGGCGCCATCCCCTACCCGAAGCTCACCCCGACCACGATCAACAAGCCCGTCGGCTTCGGCGTCATCGGCAACGGAGACGAAGCAGGACTCAACCTCAAGGACGAAGGGTTCATCGCGATCGGCGCGCAGGGCTCCGGCAAGACCGCCCTGATGAAGACCCTCGGCCTCGGCCTGGTCCGCTGCGTCGACGCCATCGTCATCGACCTCGACACGTCCGCGAAGATGAGCGCCGTCTTCGTGAACCCCTACCTGCGATACGGCATCGGCCGGCCCCTCATCGACTGGCCCGCCACGACCGAAGACGAGTGCCGCCTCGTCATCCAGGCCGCGAAGGCAGCGATCGCCGCCCGCAAGACCGAGTACGCCGACCTCCTCGAGGACGAAGACGTCGACAACCTCCCGGCCCGCCCGGACATCCCCGCCATCCACATCCGCGTCGACGAGACCAAGAGCATGCCCGACGACGTCCTCGAAGGCATCGACTTCATCATCGAAGAGGGCCGCAGCGTCAACGTCCGCGTCAGCAACACCGGCCTGCGGGCGACCCGCGAATACATCACCGGCACGATGGACGAACTCACCCCGGGCCGTATCGGCCTGCGTACGAACAACTCGTCCGAACTTCAGATGCTGTTCCCCGACGCCGGCGCACCCGACATGGCGATCTTCACCGACCCCGGCACCGTGGCGTACATGTCGACGACGAAGGGACCATTCCAGCCCACCCCCGCGAAGGCCTACGCCACCATGGCCGAAGCGTTCGACCCGAACAGCGACGACTACCAGCGGATGCAGTCCCTGTTCATGGACGCCGCCCGCGAGCTGTCCCCGATCCGACCCGACATGGACGAAGTCACCGCACGAGCCATGGGCCTCGCCTGGACCCAGCGCTGGGCTCGCATCATCCCCAACCTCCGTGGCGACGCCTACGGCAACGTCACCTCCGACCGCATGCACGAGTCCGTGTGGGAGCTTTACAGCTCCTGGGAAACCCCCGCCCCCTATGCCCTGCTCCTCGGACGCCTCACCGACGAAGACGGCGACACCATCACCCCGCCCTCCTCCGGGAAGGCCGCCGACATCCCCCGCCTCACCGCGGACCTGTTCGACGAAGACGAACTCGAGCGCGCCGCGCAGCAGGAAGCCACCATCGAACTCGCCAAGTCACAGCCTCGCCCCAAGCCGAATGACGACCTCGCCGTCGAACTCTTCGCAGCGCAGGGACGCCCCGTCAAGCCGTCCGAGGTGTACCCGCTCATGGTCAGGGCCGGCTACGACAAGTCGGACCGAACCTTCCGGGATCTGTGCGCCAAGCTCGGTCTGCAAAACAAGCTCGTCAAGGGCGATGATGGAACCTACGCGGCAATCGAGTGCGGTGAGGTTCCCCATGCCGGAAGAGTTCCCGGACCTGAAGATGACCCCGATGGACGAGGCGATGCTCCACATGAGTGAGCTGATCTCCAGTCTCAAGAAGACCGGACTCAGCGAGAGTTCAGCCGTGCGCTTCGCGGCCATCTACTTCGCCGAACAGTCGAACACCGAACCGGACATCGACTGACTGAACTACGCGACCAGGAACGCCCCCGGGTCGTACCCGGGGGCGTTTTGCGTCCCGACCCACCGACCCGCATCGCCAGGAGACCCGCCGTGACCGCCATCGAGCCCTTTCGCCC
>NZ_JAIUKE010000588.1 GCF_020176795.1 Streptomyces sp. 8L | reverse complement strand
CCCTCCCAGTGCGCCTTCCCGCCCGGAGCCCGGAAGGGCGGGCGCAGGACGGGGCACGGCGGCATCCGCCACAGGGCAGGGGTTCGACCAGAGGCGCCGCGAGTGGAACTCGCCTCATCTGCGCGTCTTCGGGAGGGGACGCGCATGCGCGGGGGAAGGTGGGTGCCATGAAGAAACTCGGTCTTCCGGAACACATCCGGGCCTGTCTGTTCGACCTGGACGGCGTCATCACCAAAACCGCCGTCGTGCATGCCGCGGCCTGGAAGGAGATGTTCGACGAATTCCTCCGGCGGCGCGACGGCGCCGGCTTCCGCCCGTTCACCCCGGACGACTACGACCGGTACGTCGACGGCCTGCCCCGGGCCGACGGCGTCCGCTCCTTCCTCGCCTCCCGCTCCATCGAACTGCCCGAGGGCAAGGAGGACGATCCGGGCGACAAGGACACCGTCCACGGCCTCGGCAACCGCAAGAACACGCTCGTGCTGGAGAAGATCCACACCGACGGCGTCGAGCCGTACGAGGGCACCCTGCGCTATGTGCGCGCCGCCCGCGAGCTCGGCCTGCGCACCGCCGTCGTCTCCTCCAGCGCCAACTGCCGGGACATCCTGCGGTCGGTGAACGCCGAGGACCTCTTCGAGGTACGGATCGACGGCGTCGTGGCCGCCGAGCGGCGCCTGCCCGGCAAGCCGCGGCCGGACACCTTCCTGGCCGCCGCGCACGACCTCGGCATCGGACCCGCCGACTGCGCCGTCTACGAGGACGCGCTCGCCGGAATGGACGCAGGAAGGTCGGGGCACTTCGGCTACGTCGTCGGGCTCGACCGGGTGGGGCAGTCGGACGCGCTGCGCGCGCACGGCGCCGACATCGTGGTGAAGGACCTCGCGGAACTGGGGAAGGACGCATGATCTCGCACTCCAACTACACCGTCGAGCCCTGGGTGCTGCGCGAGGCGGGGATCAACCTCGACGTCCTGCCGCAGAGCGAGTCCGTCTTCGCGCTCTCCAACGGCCACGTCGGCTGGCGCGGCAACCTGGACGAGGGGGAGCCGCACGGCCTGCCCGGCTCGTACCTCAACGGTGTCCACGAACTGCACCCGCTGCCCTACGCCGAGGCCGGCTACGGCTACCCGGAGTCCGGGCAGACGGTCATCAACGTCACCAACGGCAAGGTCTTCCGCCTCCTCGTCGACGACGAGCCGTTCGACCTGCGCTACGGCACCGTCCGCTCCCACGAGCGCGTCCTCGACTTCAAGTCCGGCCTGCTGCACCGGACCTGCGAATGGGTCTCGCCCGCGGGCTGCGCCGTCAAGGTCCGTTCGACCCGCCTCGTCTCCTTCAGCCAGCGCTCCATCGCCGCCGTACGGTACGAGGTCGAGGCCGTCGATTCGGACGTACGCCTCGTGGTGCAGTCCGAGCTGATCGCCAACGAGCAGCTGCCGCAGGGCGGCGGCGACCCCCGCGCGGCGGTGGCGCTGGAGTCGCCGCTCGTCGCGGAGGAGAACTTCGCCCGCGAGGACGGCCGGCTGCGGCTCGTGCACACGACCGCGCGCAGCGGCCTGCGGGTCGCCGCCGCCGCGGACCACGCCGTCACGGGCCCCGAATCGACCCGCGTCAGCGGGGAGAGCGGAGAGGACGTCGGCCGGGTCACCATCACGGCGCACCTGCAACCCGGTGACGTACTGCGGGTGGACAAGGCCGTCTCCTACGGCTGGTCCTCGACCCGGTCCCTGCCCGGCGTGCGCGACCAGGTCGACGCGGCGCTCGCGCAGGCCGTCAGCACCGGATGGGAGGGCCTCGTGCGCGAACAGCGCGCCTTCCTCGACGACTTCTGGTCCCATGCCGACGTCGAGGTCGACGGTGACGAGGAGATCCAGCAGGCCGTGCGGTTCGCCCTCTTCCACGTCCTCCAGGCCGGCGCGCGCGCCGAGCAGCGCGCCATCCCCGCCAAGGGGCTGACCGGTTCGGGCTACGACGGGCACAGCTTCTGGGACACCGAGATGTTCGTGCTGCCGCTGCTGACCTACACGGCGCCGTACGCGGTGGAGGAGGCGCTGCGCTGGCGCCACAGCACCCTGGCCGCCGCCCAGGACCGCGCCGAACAACTCGGCCTGGAGGGGGCCGCGTTCCCCTGGCGCACCATCGAGGGGTCCGAATGCTCGGCGTACTGGCCCGCGGGCACCGCCGCGTTCCACGTCAACGCGGACATCGCCGGCGCGGCCGTGCGCTACGTCAGCGCGACCGGCGACGAGCGGTTCGAGCGGGACATCGCCGTCGAACTGCTCGTGGAGACGGCCCGCTTGTGGCGTTCCCTGGGCCACCACGACCACCACGGCGTCTTCCACATCGACGGTGTCACGGGACCCGACGAGTACAGCGCCGCGATGGACGACAACACCTATACAAACCTGATGGCGCGCGCCAACCTCAGCGACGCCGCCGACGCTGTCGAACGCCACCCCAGGCGTGCCGGGGAACTCGGGGTGAGCGACGAGGAGAGCGCCGCCTGGCGGGACGCGGCCGAGGCGATGCACGTGCCCTACAACAGCGAACTGGGCGTGCACGAGCAGCACGCCGGATTCACCGGCCACCAGGTGTGGGACTTCGAGAACACCCGGCCCGACCAGTACCCGCTCCTGCTGCACTTCCCCTACTTCGACCTCTACCGCAAGCAGGTCGTCAAGCAGGCGGACCTGGTGCTGGCGATGTACACCTGCGGCGACCGCTTCGACGCCGACCAGAAGGCACGCAACTTCGCCTACTACGAGCCGCTCACCGTGCGCGACTCCTCCCTCTCCGCCTGCGTGCAGTCGGTGATCGCGGCCGAGGTCGGCCATCTCAGGCTCGCCTACGACTACTTGGTCGAAGCGGCCCTGATGGACCTGGAGGACAAGGAGAACAACACCCGCGACGGCGTGCACATCGCCTCCCTCGCGGGCACCTGGATGGCGCTCGTGGCGGGCTTCGGCGGCATGCGGCACCAGGGCGACCAGCTGGAGTTCACGCCCAAGCTCCCCGAACGGCTGCGCAGGCTCGCGTTCAAACTGCACGTCTTCGGACGCAGGATCGGTGTGGAGATCAAGGCGTCGACCGCGGTCTACACGCTCCTGGAGGGCGAGCCGCTGACGCTGAAGCACTGCGGAGAGGAGATCACCATCACCACCTCGGCCCCGGTGGAGCGAGGGCTCCCGCTCCGGTCGATGCGCCAGGCCCCGGCCCAGCCGCCCGGCCGCGCCCCCTCGCGCGACCACGAACACGACTTGGCCTGAGGTGGGCGGGAACGCCGAAGACGCGGCGCGGGGGGGGGGGGGGGGGGGGGGGGGGGGGGGGGGGGGGCGGGGGGGGCGGGGGGGGGGGGGGGGGGGGGGGGGGCGGCCGGGGGGGGGGCCGGCCCCCCGGGGGGGGGGGGGGCCGGCGGGGGGGCGTAAGGGGCGGCGCGGCGCCCGCGCCCCCCCGGCGGGGGGGGCCCCCCCCCCCGGTCCGGGGCCGTGTGCCCGTGCGGGCCGCGCCCGCTCAGCGCGCGAGCGCCGAGCAGTTCGTCTCGTTCTTGCCGGCCACCGCGCCCGCGATCTCGCCGCGCCAGCTGACGCACTGACCCGGCGCGTACAGGTACACGGGACCGGCGTAGGTGGTGTAGTTGCCCTGGTCCACGACGGTGTCGGGGTGCGAGCCGAGGCCCAGCGACGCCGTCATGTGCACGGCGGTGCCCGGATTCGCGCGGACGGTCACGACGCAGTTCTTCTTGGTGGTCGCACTGTAGGTGAGATAGACGGTGCCGGCGGTGCCGATGGGTGCGGAGTTGACCACGCCGTACCCGGTACCGCAGGCGTTGTTGTACGCGGCCGCCGCCTTGACGGCCTTGGCCGCCTTCGCGGGTGCCGCCTTGGCGGGCGCCACCCGGGCGGTGCCCGAGGAGGCGGCGGGCACGGAGCCCGACGTCCCGGCCGCCCCGGCGGCGGGCGCCAGGGCGACGGCCGCGCACACCAGACCCGCCATCGCGGTTCCGGCCACAACTCCACGCTGAGTGAACTTCATTGTTCTTTCCCCCTGCTCTCGCAGTCACGGCGTCGGTCAACGCCACGCACAGTCAGACAGGCAGGGACGCCCAGGAGTTGTACCGCGCGGACGCTGTTACACATCCGGGACAAACGGTGATCGTTTGCGCGGAACGGAACACACTCGCGGACACGGCGGACGGCAGCGGCCCCTGCGGCGGGGCCCCGGCCGCTGCCGGGCCCGGTACGGCCCAGCCGTGCACGGCGGACCCATGCCCGCGCCGCCGCTCCCGCTCAGACGGCGGCGGCGGTCGCGACCTCGGCGAAGCGCAGCGCGACCTGCTGCCACACGGCGCCCGAGGCCGCCTCGTCGCGCAGCGCGGCCCGGTGCAGCCGGCCCCGGTCGACTCCGTACCGGCCGAGGCGCTCCTCGCTCCAGTGCCGAATCCGGTCGGCCGTGGCCTCCGGATGGAACTGCACGCCCCAGGCGCGCGCCCCGACCCGAAACGCCTGGTAGGGGCAGTGCTCGCTGCGTGCGAGCCACTGCGCCCCCGGCGGCAGTCCGGTGATCCGGTCCACATGGTTCTCGATGGCGGTCGGGTGCGCGGGCAGCCCCGCGAACAGCGGGTCGTCCGCCGCCTCCGCCCGCAGGGTGAGGGGGGTGCTGCCGAACTCCGGTTCGCCGTGGGCGCCGCGCACGGTGCCGCCCGCGACCTGCGCCAGCATCTGGCCGCCCAGGCAGATGCCGAACACCGGTACGTCCCGGTCCAGGGCCTCGCGGACGAGTGCCCGCGTCGGAGCCAGCCAGGGCGCGCGGGTGTCGTCGTCCGGCAGATAGCCGCCACCGAGCACGATCAGCGCCCGGTGGTCCAGGGCGGACGGGAGCGGTGCGCCGCTGTACGCCGCCACCACGTCGAGCTCCAGGCCGCCCTGGGCGAGCCAGTCCGCCCACCGCCCGGGCCCGCCGTCCGGGCCGTGCTGCACCACCAGTGCCCTGTCCGCCGCCATCGCTGTGACCTGCCTTTCCGTGCGCCGTACCGCGCCGTTCACCCTACGGGGGCGGCAGGGCGCGCGCGGCGGCGGCCCCGCCGCCCCGGCCGGCGGCTCCCCGGGGTCAGCCGGAGGTCACTTGTACGCGCCGAACGCCTTCGTGAAGTCCAGCGGCTGCTGCGTCACCGAACTGCACGTCGGTGAAGCGGAGTTCTGGGCACCGCCGGGGCACTGCGTGTCGCGGGCCGCCGACCACATGGACAGCCAGGCGAGGTTCTTCGACTTCGCGAAGTCCACCAGCTTGCCGGCGTCGTCCACGGTGAACGTCTCGCTGCTCACATCGTTGACGCCGATCATCGGCGTGACCGCGAGGGCCTGCCACGCGGCGCTGTCCGACAGCCCGAGCACGCCCTTGATCTGCGCCTGCGTCGCGGTGGCCGCCTGGATCGCGTACTGCCCCATGTCGCCGCTGTAGGAGGCCCCGTAGTCCATCGCCATCACATTGACCGCGCCGACCTTCACGCCGTTCTGCTTCGCGTTGGCCACGAGGTCGACCCCCGGCTGCGTCAGCCCCTCCGGCAGCACCGGCAGGGTGAACGACACGTCGAGGTCCGGGTGGGACTTCTGGAGCTGTGCGATGGCCTGCGCGCGCCGCGTGTTGGCGGCGGTGTCGGGCAGCGCGGCGCCCTCCACGTCGAAGTCGACCTTCGTCAGCTTGTACTGGTCGATCACCTTCCCGTACGCGGCGGCGAGATCGGACGCCGACGAGCAGGCGCCCGCGAGCTCGGTGCCCGACGCGCCGCCGAAGGAGACCCGGACGTCGCCGCCCTTGGCGCGCAGGTCGCTGATCTGCCCGGCGACCCCGCTGTTGTCGATGCCGCTGACGCCGCCCCACGTGGGAGTGCATCCGCCGCCGGATGTGACGAACGCCAGGTTGAAGGTGTTCACACCGGCCTTGGCTGCCGTGTCGAGCAGGTCGTAGGCCGGGTAGAGCGAGGTGTCCACGTACGGGGAGAACCCGCCGCCCGCCGCGTCCGTGCTGCCGTCGGCGGGCGCTGCCCCGGACGGCTTCGTCGGGGCGGTGGACGCGGTGGATGGGGCCGACACGGACGGCGCGCCGGCCGGGGAGGAGGCCGGGGCGGACGGACGGGAGAGACA
>NZ_JAIUKE010000587.1 GCF_020176795.1 Streptomyces sp. 8L | reverse complement strand
CCCCCGCGCCGCGCCGCCCCCCCCGCCCCCGTACGGGAACAGGAGGAGGACGGGCGGCCCGTGGACGGGAGGACCCGCACCTCAGGCCCTCGTCAGGCCGCCTTGCTGTCGCCGCCTGTCGGCGCCGCGGGCGTGGTGACCGCCCCGGTACCACCGTTGTCCGACATCATCAGGTTGAAGTCGTCACTGACCCCGTCCATGGCGTCGGTCAGGTCCTTCGACTTCATGCCGTTGGCGTCGTCGATGGTCTTGTACTTCTTCGCCAGCGTCCTGACGCCGTCCCTCAGATCGGTCAGACCGTTGCTGAGGTCGGTGAGCACCTTGAGGTACTGCGCCTTCAGACCGTCGTCGCCGTTCGTCCCCGTGACCTTCGTACGGATCGAGTTGGCGTGGTAGAAGGCGCCCGGCGCGACACTGACGGGCTTCAGCGCGTCGGACGCCGTCGTCAGCGGCTTGAGCAGCAGGTCCAGGTTGTCGGCGAACACCTTCATGGACGGTGTGTCGACCGACGTGCCCTTGCCGCTGCCGTCCTTCTTGGGAACGGCGGGCGGGGTGAATGGGGACGCGTCGGTGTACGTCCCGTGCCCCGTGCCGAGATCCGGCTTGCCGTCCCACTCCTGCGCCTTGTGCTCGGGCGGCGGAGGATCGGGCGGCAGTGTGCCGTCGAGTGTTCCGTATGTCATGACTCAGCCCTTCGAAAAGCCTGTCTTCGGCCTGTCGGTTCCCCCGGGGTCCCGGCTGGTGAAGCCGGAGCCGTCAGCCCTGCCAGAGGTTGACGCCCTGGCGCTCACCGTCGCTGTACGACTGGTTGATGTTGCCGAGCATCTGCGTGGCCTGGGTGGCCATGTTCTGCATGTCGGCCGCGGCGGAGTCCCACTTGGCCTTCACTTCCTGGTAGGTCGCCTGGGCGTCGCTGGTCCACTCGGCCAGGTTCATCTTCGACTGGTCGTCCAGGTTCTGGAGCGTGCCCTGGATCTTCTGGGTGATGGCCTGCATCTCGCCGACGATGTAGTCGACCTGCTCCATCTGGACGGTGTACGTGGTCACTTGTGGCTCCTTGTTGCGGAACGTGACGGGTTGGGGACGAGGTGGTGTGCGCGGGTGGCGGCCCGGCACGCCGGAGTGCGCGCCGCGCGGTCACGGTGCGCACCCCGGGGGTCAGGAGGGGAAGCCCGCCAGACCGGAGAAGTTGCCGCCGGAGATCAGCTGCTGGACCTGGTTGGCCTGCTGCTGGGTGTCCTCGTGCGTGTTGGCGTACACGCCCGTGTTGGACTGGAGCTTCTCCAGCATCGTGCGGAGGGCGTTGTTGACGACGTTGAAGTCCTCGAGCCACTTCTCCATCGCGCCGCCGTAGATGTTGGCGGCCTGGCCGGTCCAGGAGGCGCGCAGCCCCTCGATCTGGCCGTCCATCTGCGAGTACGAGCTGGTGGACTCGTCGAGCGCGGTCTGGAAGCTGCCCTGGGCGGCCTTCATTCCGTCAATGTCGACAGCGGTGTTGTTGTTCGCCACCTTGATTCCTCTCGTGGTTGTCAGGAGCCGGTCCCGTGGTACGGGCCGCTGCTTCCTGTGTGCTGTACGGGCCCCACGGGCCAGTGCGGTACGCGTCCTTCGTCAGGCCGCCCTCATCGGGCCTCCCGCATCAGGTGCGCACCAGGGGTGGGGTGTCCTCCTGCCGGGGCGGCGCGTCCGCCGTCCCGGCAGTGGTCTGTGGGGGGCCGGCACCGGCGGGACCGGACGCGGTACGCGGCCCGTCCCCCGAACCGGTGTCGCCCGCGGGCGGGTTGGCGCCCTGCGGGCCCTGCTCGGCCTGGGGTCCCCGCGCATTCTGCGCGGCCTGGGCCGCCTGCTGCGTCCCGGCAGGCCTGGCGGGCGCACCGGCTGCCGCGCTCTGTGCGGGGCCCTGCGTGCTCGCGCGGTCCAGGTCGTCCGGTGTGACCGTACGGGTCCTGGCCAGCGCGGCGAGCCGTTCGGCCAGGCGGTGCGCCCCGTACGCGCCGCCCCCGGCCGGGCCCTCGGCGAACCGGTCCGCCATGGACCCGGCCGTCTCGGGGGCGAGCCGGAAGCCCAGTTCGGTCAGCCGCCGCTCCACCAGCTTCGCCAACTGCTCGGGGCCGTACGGGTCGAGCGGCAGAAAGGCGGCGAACGCCTGTGCCAGGTCGATGCGTTCGCGCATCAGGTCCATCAGGTGCGGCGGTCTGCCGAGCAGCACCACCGGGGTCTCAGGTACGGCGGCGACAGCACGGGCCAACGCGTCCAGCACGGCGGCACGTTCGGGCTCGGCGCGCCGGTCGAAGGCCGGGTCGATCTCGGGCATCAGGACGCCGCCGGCCGCCTCCTCGAAGGCCGCGGCGAGCACGAACCTGGGCTGCTCCGCCCACCGCACCGGCACCGAGGCCAGGGGGAGGTGGTGTACGGCCCCGGTCGGCACGACGCCCAGTTCGGCGAGGCTTCGCGCGTACAGCCGGGCGAGGGCGCGCCGGCCGGTGCCCGGCGGTGCCTCGAGCACGACATTGGCCAGGCCCCCGACGCGCTCACGCCGCTGCGTCCGCCGGGCGAGCAGGTCGAGCCGGGTGCGCAGTGCCTCGCGCGCCGCGTCCAGGCCGGTGAGGGCTGCCAGCCTGCGGATGCCGGGGCTGTCGGCGCGCGGCCGCGGCGCCCCGCCCTCGCCGCCCGCCTCGCCCGTACCGTCGCCGGACGGGTCGCCCAGGTCGAAGCCGGTGTCGGCGGCGGTCAGCATGGACAGTGACGCGTCGTCCTTCGGCGGGCTGGTCGCGAGCCGGGACGCCTGGTTGCTGATCATCTGCTCGAAGACCTGGCGCGCCACCCGCCCGTTGCCGAAGGTCGATGTCTTCGGCACGTCCTCGAAGTACCGCGTGAGCGCTTCGAGGGCGTCCTCGGTCAGCTCGTAGTAGTGCTTGGCGCACAGGCCCCGCAGGATGGTGACGAGTTCCTCGGGCGTGTAGTTGGGGAATTCGACCGTACGGGCGAACCGCGACGCCATGCCCGGGTTGGACGCGAGGAACTGGTCCATCTGCTCGGAGTACCCGGCGACGATGACGACGACCTCGTCACGGTGGTCCTCCATCATCTTCATCAGGGTCTCGACGGCCTCCTGGCCGAAGTCGGGCCCTGTGCCGCGCGACTGGTTGGTCAGGGTGTACGCCTCGTCGATGAACAGCACACCGCCGAGGGCCTTGTTGAACACCTCGGTGGTCTTGATCGCCGTACCGCCGATGATCTGCGCCACCAGGTCGGCGCGCGCCACCTCCACGATGTGGCCCTGGCTGAGGATGCCCAGCTCGGCGAGGACCGCGCCGTACAGCCGCGCCACCGTCGTCTTGCCGGTTCCCGGCGGCCCCGCGAACACCAGATGGCGGTTCATCGGCGGCATGGGCAGGCCCATCTCCATGCGCCGCTGCGTCATCTTGTTCAGGTTGATCAGGCCGGTGACTTCCTTCTTGACGCTCTCCAGGCCGACCAGGCCCTCCAGTTCGGCGAGCGGTCCCGTGCCGGTGTGGTGGGCGAGGGCCTGGCCGCCGCCCTGCTCCGCCTCGCGCTCCCCGGCCGCGTCCGGGCCCTCGGGGCCCGCCGCGCCCGTACCGGAGCCGTCCGTACCGGAGCCGTCCTGCCCGCCGCCGGTCTCCAGCCGCTCCACCGACACGTGCGGGCCCGCCGTGAGCTGGTGCACGGGGCGGCCGCCGTTGTCGCGGATCTCGCAGTCGTGGACGGTGACGGGTTCCTCGGTGTTGCAGCGGACGCCGTCGCCCGCGTTGTCGAACACGACGCAGTGGGACAGCTCGGCGCGGGACGACGCCTGGATGTTCACGCCGTGGCCGCGCGCGCCGGTCACACGGGAGCCGACCGCGCTCAGCGCGCCGCCGTTGAACAGCCGCACGCCGTCCGTCTCGGAACCCGTGAACTCGCTCTCGCGGGACGTCAGTTCGGCCTCCGCGCCGACAAGCGCACCGCATTCGAGCAGCGCGCACGCCTCCAGTACCGCGGACGCGCCGCCCGCGAGCTCGATGCCCGCACCGCCGGTGCCGCCGCGCGCGCCGGCCGACGCGCCGCCCGTGGAACGGAGTTTCACGTGCGAGAGCGTGCCCTCGGACTTCTCGTCGAGCAGCACGGCCGCCTGGCCCGCCGCGATCTCGCCCGTACGTACCGACAGGGTCGACGCACCGCGTGCCACCACGCCCGCGCCCGAGCCGCCCGACACCGTCAGGCCCTCCACCCGGGCCGTCGCCGCGTCCGTGAGCTGGAGGGCCGCGCCGCTCGCGTCCCGCACGCTCAGCGCGGCGAACACCGCCTCGCTGCGCGCCTCCACCGCCACCCCGACCGGGGTCCCGGTGACGACGCAGTCCTCGAGGCGGGGCCTGGACGCGCCCGTCACCTGCACACCGACGGCCGCCGCGCCGTCCACGGTGCAGCCGCGCAGCAGCGGCGCCGCGCCCCCGCTGATGTGCACGGCCTGGCCGCCGGAGCCGGTGAACGCGCACTCGGCGAGCACGGTCTCGCCGGTGCTCGTGAGGTACGCGTCGAGCGCGGCGCTGCCGCTCACCGCGACCTTCCGCAGCTCGGCCGTGGCCTGCTGCTCGACGGCGAGCGCGGGCTTGCCGCTGCCGTCGATCCGGGTCGCCTCGACCACCGCCACCGCACGGCCGTTGACGCACACACCGTTGCCGCGCGCGTTGGTCAGTGCGCACTCGCGCACCGTGAGCCGGCCCGCTTCCGCGACCACCACCGCCGAGGAGCCGGCGTCGGCGATCTCCGAGCCCTCCAGCACGTTCGCGCCGCCCGACGTCACCACGACGCCCGCGCCCTGCGTGTTGGTGACCCGGCAGGCGCGCAGCGCCAGCACACCGTCCTGCCACGCGAGCACCGCGGCCCAGGCCGCGCCGGCCAGGGTGCAGCCGTCGAGGGCCGCCTGCCCGCGCCGTACGTCGAGGACCGGCGCCTCGGGGTCCGATCCGGACAACGCGAGCCCGGACAGCTGCACTTCGGCGTCCACGACGACCGTCGTACCCGCGGCGGAGTGGACCTCGACCCCGCTGCGGTTCTCCGCCACGAGGCTGACCGGCCTGGTGATGTGCAGGGCCTCCTCGTAGCGGCCGGGCGCGACCGTGATCAGCGCCCCGTCTCTGGCATCGGCCAGCGCCTGCGCGATGGACCGGTGCGCACCGGGTCGGTCCGGTGAGACCAACAGGACTTGCCGGCTCACGGCTTCGCTCCCTCGTTGCGTACGGACGGCACCTTGCGGCCCGGGGCCCGGCCCGAGACCAGGCCGGGGGCCCAGCCGCTGCCGGGCAGGGCGTCGCCGCCCTCACCGGCCTCGCCCGGCGTCCCGGCGGACTTGTCGCTCTTCCCCGCGGGCTTCTCCGACGTCGCGGCGGCCTTCAGGGTCTGTTCCACGACCTCGACGGCCTGTTCCAGCCCGGCGAGTGCGATGTCGTCCAGGGGCACGCGCGCCACGTCGACACGGCCGTCCTCACCGATCTCGCTGGGCAGCAGTTCCCGCAGCAGCACCGTCGGCCTGCCGCCGTCGCCGTCACCGTCCACACCGCGCAGCACCTTGAAGCTGGTGCCGGGCACGAAGACGATCTGGTCCGAGCGGGCCGGGTCGACCAGGACGGTCCTGCGGGCCGTCATCGACCAGATGAGGAAGTCGGTGTCGCCGTCCCCGGCCTCCGCGACATTGGTGCGGGCCGCGCAGAACCCCCACTCGGTGACGAGCCTTCCCTCGCGGAACCAGGCGCGCTCGGCGCCGGTGGCGGAGATGCGCAGCAGCGCCGGGCCCCGGTAGGAGGGCAGCCTGCGCAGCCCGGACGCCACGCAGCGGGCGAGCGGCACGTGCGGGCCCACGGTCGCGGACCGCACCGCGCGGTCGACCTGGCCGCTGTCGCCCGTCAGGTACAGCTTCACGGCGACGAGGTCGGTCAGCGCCTCCGCCGCGTCGGCGCGCGAGGCGCCGCGCAGGCCGGGGGACTCGGACATGACGCGCGAGACGGACCCGGCGACGGCGTGGTACTGGGCGCTGAACGTGCGGCGCACCCAGTCGCGCTCCTTGCCGACCTCGCGGTCGCCCGGCGCCGAGCTGGCCGCCGCCGTCGGCGCGGGCTGCACCCGCACCGCGGTCGAGCGCGGGGCGGGCGGGGCCTCGG
>NZ_JAIUKE010000586.1 GCF_020176795.1 Streptomyces sp. 8L | reverse complement strand
GGGCCCGCCGGGGGCACGCTGGGAGACTGGAGGGGCCGCACCACGCGGCGAGGGCGGACACCGCAGTGCCCAGCCACCGCAGCGCCCAGACACCACAGCAGTGAAGAAAGACGATGGAAGACACGAAATCACCGGCGGACTCCACCGTCACGCTCGCGCACATCATGTCCGCCCACGACACCAACCTGTACGGGACCGTGCACGGTGGCGTCGTGATGAAGCTCGTGGACGACGCCGCGGGCGCCGCCGCGGCCCGGCACGCGGGCTGCCCCGCGGTCACCGCGTCCGTGGACGGGATGAACTTCATCGCGCCCGCAAGGGTCGGCGATCTCCTCACGGTGAGCGCGCAGGTCGAGCACGCGGGCCGGACGTCGATGGACGTCGGGGTGCGCGTCACCGCCGAGCGCTGGAACACGTCGGGGCCCGGCACCGAAGTGGTGACCGCGCACCTCACCTTCGTGGCCGTGGACGCCGACGGCACCCCGCACGCCGTGCCGGCCCTGGTCCCGAAGACGCCGGAGGAGCAGGAGCGGCACGCGCGGGCCGTCGAGCGCCGGACCCAGCGGGCGTCGGCGCGCAGGACCCGCGGCGCCTGAGGGCACGGCGGTACGTGCGTGCCCGCGCGTACCGCGGTGGCGGCGCGGGGCCCGTTTCGGGGCCGGTGCGCCGGAAGCGGTCCGTCCGGCGGGCACGGCGTCGGGCTCCGGCCATCTGGTGGGATACCTCTTGACGCCTCCGGTGGGCCGACAGAGACTCGTGCTACGACTCCGGTGAACGGGCGGGTGGGCATGAGGCTTTCAGGGGTGCGGACGCGCCGCGCGGCCACGACCGCCGCCGTTCCGGCGCTTCCCCTGCTGACCTCGCGTCGCCACATCGACCTGCTGCGCGTGTGCAGCGCCGCCGGCCCCTCCGTCTGACACGGCCGGGCCGGGCGCCACCCGCACCACCCGTCCCGCTCGTGTCCTGTGAGCGCTCCGCCGCACCGCCACCCCAGGACCGCAGGGAGACGCATGTCCGCCACCGTGAACGCTTTTTCCGGATTTCTCGGCGTTGCCTCCGCCATGCCGGCATCCGTCCCGCCGCCGGCCGCGGGGCCCGGGTACGCCGCACCCCCGATGCGCGGGAGGATCGGCACCGACGCGCGCTACGGGCACTACGCGGTTCCGCGCCGCTACCGCCTCTACCTGTCCGCCACCTGTCCGCACTGTCTGCGGATCTCGGTGACCCACTCCCTGCTCGACCTCGGCGAGACCCTGCCGGTGACCCTGCTGCCGGCCCTGCCCGACCGGCCCGACGGCGGGTACGCGGTCCTGGACGGCTTGTACGAGGCCAGCTCCCACCAGCACCCCGGCCCGTCCGCCGCCCCCGTCCTGAGCGACACCTGGGCGGGCCGCGTCGTCAGCACGTACGCCCCGGAGATCGTGCGGGACCTCGCGGCCCGCTTCGGCGAGGGGCACCGGCCGTTGCGGCCGTGCGCGTCGGCCGCGGAGATCGACGCGCTGGCGCGGCTGTGCGACCGCGGCATCGAGGCGGCGGCCGTCCGGGCGGGCGGCCCCGACCGGGACCCGGCCGCGGCGAGGTCGCTGCTGAAGGCGCTGAGCCATCTCGAACACCTCCTCGGGCGGGGGCGGTTCCTCGTCGGCGACGGCCTCACCACGGCGGACGTGCACACCTGGGTCACCCTGGTGGCGCTCGACACCGTGCACCTGCCCCATCTGGACGCGCCGCTGGCCGAGCGGGTCGCGGACCATCCCCGCCTCTGGGCGTACGCGCGGCGGCTGGCCGCGGAGCCGGCCTTCGGCGGCGCCCCCGACCTGGACGGCATGGCCCGCAGGTACCACGCGTCCTGCGCCTGCCGGACCCAACTCCCGTCCCGCGCGCCGCTGATCGCGCGGTCGGCGTACGCGGCGCAGGCGGCCCGCACCGAGGCGGCCCGCCCGCACTGAGCACACGCCCGTGCCGCCGCCTACTCGGCCTCCCACAGCGTGGTGGGGGCCTCGCGGCGCACGACCGGCGCGATCTCCTCGGCGAAGCGCTGGAGTTGCTCGCGCTGGGCGGGCAGCCCGAGGCCGAAGCCGTCGACCGTGACGGACTGGAGGTCATGCCCGTACGCCTCCCGGTAGCCGAGGATCTTGTCGATCACCTGCTGGGGGCTGCCGATGAGCTGGGGCCCGTCCTGCACGGCCTCCTCCACGGTGCGAAACGGTGTGTTGTACCCGGCACGGCCCGCCAGGTGGGGCTTGAAGTTCTGCCGTACCCGCGCCTCGTACAGCGGGCCGTACTCCGCTTTCGCGCGCTGTGTGGTGTCCGCGATGTACAGGCCGCCCGAGCCGGCCGCGACATACGCGCGCGCCGGGTCGTGGCCGTACTCCGCGAACTTCTCCCGGTAGTGGCGGATCAGGCGCGCGTACGCCTCGCGCGGCTGGATGGCGTTGGCGGTGAACAGCGGATCGCCGTGCCGGGCGGCCAGTTCGGGCGAGTTGAGGCTCGTGGCGGAGCCGTGCCAGACGCGGGGCGGCCCGTCGTAGGGGCGGGGCACGGTGGTCACGCCCTTCAACGCGGGCCGGAACCGGCCTTCCCAGTCGACGTGTTCCTCCCGCCACAGGCGGCGCAGGAGTTCGTATTTCTCCTCCTGGTACTCCCACTGGAGCGCCTCGTCGAGGCCGAACAGGGCGAAGTGGCCGGCTTCCGCGCCTTTTCCGATGACGAGTTCGAGGCGGCCCCGGGAGAGCTGGTCGAGGGTCGCGTAGTCCTCCGCTACGCGCACCGGGTCCAGGATCGCGACCACCGTGACACCGGTCAGCAGCCGGATTCGGCTGGTACGGGCGGCCAGTGCGCCGAGGATCACGGTCGGGCTCGAGGAGAGGAACGCGCCCGCGTGCCGCTCCCCCACCGCGAAGGAGTCGAAGCCGAGGCGCTCCGCCTCCGTACCGAGTGCCACCACATCGGCCAACCGGGCCGCGGGCGACTGGAGTTCGCCGGTGAGGGGGTGGGGCGCGTGGCTGATGATGGACAGGACGGAGAACTTCATGTGCGGCTCCGGAGGCGGCTGGAGAGGACAGAGCTGGGCCGGGGCCCGGGCGCGGGCCCCGGTGGGCGGCGCCTGCGGCCGGGCCCTGCGGCGCGCGGACACCACGCGGCGCCGGGGCCCGGCCGGTCACAGCACCTTGGAGAGGAACTCCCTGGTGCGCGCGTGCCGGGGCCGGTCAAGCACCTCCGACGGGGGACCCTGTTCGACGACGACCCCGGCGTCCATGAAGACGACGGTGTCGGCGACCTCCCGGGCGAACCCGATCTCGTGGGTGACGACGATCATCGTGGTGCCGCCGCGTGCCAGGTCCTTGATGACGTCGAGCACCTCACCGACCAGTTCGGGGTCGAGCGCGGACGTCGGCTCGTCGAAGAGGATCACCTTCGGTTCGAGCGCGAGGGCGCGCGCGATGGCGACGCGCTGCTGCTGGCCGCCGGAGAGCTGGCGCGGGTAGACGTCCGCCTTGTCGGCGAGCCCGACGCGCTCCAGCAGCCGGTGCGCCTGCGCCACGGCCTCGCGGCGGGGCCTGCGCAGCGCGGCGACGGGCGCCTCGACGATGTTCTCCACCACCGTCAGGTGCGGGAAGAGGTGGAAGTTCTGGAAGACGAAGCCGATCTGCCGCCGCTGCCTGCGCACGTCACGCTCGGGCAGTTCGTGCAGGGCTCCGCCGGAGCGCCGGTAGCCGATCAACTCGCCGTCCACGCTGACGTGTCCGCGATCCACCCGCTCCAGGTGGTTGATGGTCCGCAGCAGCGTGGACTTGCCCGACCCGGAGGGCCCGAGGACGACGGTGACGCCGCCCTCGGGCACCTTCAGGTCGACGCCGCGCAGCACGTCGAGCGACCCGAACCGCTTGTGCACGCGGTGCACGTCGACCATCAGGGCCGGGGGCGCGGTGGCGGACGCCTGGTCCGCGGTGGTGGGTGCCATCTCCGCCGCCTACTCCGCCGCCGCCGGGTGCTGGGGCTTCAGTTCCGGCGGGCTGATCCGTGACGTGGTGATGGCGGAGTCCCGCACGCCCCACTTGGCCAGGATCTTGGCGTATGTCCCGTCGGCGATGAGCTCGTTGACGGCCGCCTGGAGGGGCTTCGCGAGCGGGGAGCCCTTCTTGAGCGCGAAGCCGACGTCGAGCCGCTGGAACTCGTTCAGGAACTTCACCCCCGCGGCGGGCTGCGACGCCTCGTAGCGCAGGCCGTTGATGGTCGACATGGTGATGTCGATGCGGCCCTGCTGGAGGCTGGTGAGCGCGGCGCCGTTGTCGGAGTAGACCTTCACCTGGTACGGCTTCTTCCCGGCCCTGGCGCACTGCGCCTTCTGGGAGTTGAGCGTGGCCTCGAAGGTGGTTCCGGCGCCGACGCCGATGTTCTTGCCGCAGAGCTGGACCAGGCTGGTGATCCGCTTGAAGCCGGTGTTGTCCTTGGCCACGGCGAAGCCCTGGCCGTCGTTGATGTAGGTGACGAAGTCGATCGTCTTGCGGCGCTCGTCGGTGACACCGAAGTTGCCGGTGCCGATGTCGTACTTGCCACTGCCGAGTGCGGGCAGGATCGCGTCGAAGCTCGCCTCCTGCCGCTCCAGCCGGACGCCGAGCACCTTGGCCGCCGCGTCGGCGATGTCGATGTCGAGGCCCGCGGGCTTCTTGGTGGAGGCGTTCGGGAAGTACGCGGAGGGCGGTGCGCCGACGGACGAGGCGATGCGCAGCGTGCCGCGCGCCCGTACGGCCGCGGGCAGCAGCTTCGTCAGGCCGGGCTTCTTGGCGACGGCGGCGAGCACGTCGGCGGTGGGCGCGGGCGAGGCGGCGCCCGCACCGGCGGGTCCGCCGCCCGAGCCGGCCGGGCCGTCGCCGCAGGCCGCCAGCGCGGGCAGCATGAGGGCCGCGACGCCGGCGAGGACGACGGCCCGCGGCCGGAAGGAGGGGCGCGCGGTGCGCGGGCGCGGAGCGCGCATCAGCCGGCCACCGCCTGGGTCTCGGGTCCCCTGGCCCGGCCTTCGGCGTCGCGCTTGGCGACCTCCCCGCGGACCAGCGGGATGACGTACCTGCCGAAGTCGATGGCGTCGCCCAGCAGGTCGTAGCCGCGCGCGGAGAGGATGTCGACACCGAGGTCGTAGTAGTCGAGGAGCGCCTGTGCCACGGTCTCGGGGGTGCCGACGAGGGCGTTGGAGTTGCCTGCCCCGCCGGTGGCGGCGGCCGTCGGGGTCCACAGCGCGCGGTCGAAGCGCTCGCCGGACTCGGCGATGGCGAGCAGCCGCCGCGACCCGGTGTTCTCGGGTGCGCCGGTGCGGTAGCGGCGGGCCGTTGCCGCGTCGCCGCCCGCCCGGCGCTCCTTGATCGCCGCGACTGTGCGGTGTGCCTTCTCCCAGGCGAGTTCCTCGGTGGGGGCGATGATCGGCCGGAAGGCGACCTGGATGCGCGGCGGGGTGGTGCGGCCCGCCGCGCGGGCGGCGGCCCGTACCGACTCGATCTGCTCGGCCGTCTTCGCCAGCGGCTCGCCCCAGAGGCAGTAGATGTCGGCCTCGGCGCCGCCCGCGGCGAGCGCGGCGGGCGAGGAGCCGCCGAACGAGACGCCGGGGCGCGGCTGCTGGACGGGGAAGACGTCGCTGACGAAGTCGTGGAAGCTGTAGTGCTCGCCCTCGTGGTCGAACGCCTCGTGCGTGGTCCAGATCTTCTTGACGACGCTGATGTACTCGCGGGTGCGGCTGTAGCGCTCGTCCTTGGTGAGGGTGTCGCCCTCGCGGCCCTGCTCGTGGTCGTTGCCGCCGGTGATGAAGTGGACGGTGAGACGCCCGTCGCTGATCTGGTCCAGGGTGGCGAAGGTCTTCGCCGCGAAGGTGGGGTACGAGACGTTCGGCCGGTGCGCGAGGAGGATCTGGAGGGTGTCCAGACGGCTCGCGATGTACGCGGCGGCGGGGGCGGGGGCGGGCGGGCCCGAGCCGTACGCGAACAGGACCCGGTCCCATCCGTGGTCCTCGTGGGCGCGGGCGAGCCGCAGCGTGTAGTCCTTGTCGAAGGCGGGGCCCGTGCGGGCGTCCGTCTCCGAACCGTTGTTGGTCGCGGCGATGCCGAGGAACTCGACGGGCATGAGGGGCCTTTCGCGGGAGGGCGCTCCGTGCTGGGGCGCGGAGGGCCGGCCGGCGCGCGGCGGGCCGCGGCGG
>NZ_JAIUKE010000585.1 GCF_020176795.1 Streptomyces sp. 8L | reverse complement strand
CCGCCCCCGCCCCCACCCCCCCCCCCCCGGCCCCCCGCCCCCCCCCCCCCCCCCCGCGCCCCGGGGGGGGGCCCCCCCCCCCCCCCCCCGCCCCCCCCCCGGGCGGTCCCGGACGGACCAGGGCGCTGGTTCCGGGTGGTCCCGGGCGGGCCGCTCCGGGTGGGCCAGGGGCCTGGTTCCGGACAGATCCGGACCTGGTCCCGGACGGACCCGGACCTGGTCCCGGACGGACCCGGACCTGGTTCCGGACCGATCCGGGGCCTGATCCGGACCGACCCAGGGCCGCCGGTAGCGGGACCGGTCCGGCCTCCGCCTTGCGGGGCTGCGCCCCGGACACCGGCTGAACTAAAGTTCTCGGGTCATACCCGCCGTCGCCGCCGTCACCCTCCGCCACCTCTCGTGACCTGGTGGCCGGGTGGCCAGGTGACTTGAGAAGGACCAACGGACAATGCCGACAGAGACGTTCGAGTTCCAGGTGGAAGCGCGCCAGCTTCTGCAGATGATGATCCACTCGATCTACTCCAACAAGGACGTATTCCTGCGGGAACTCGTCTCCAACGCCTCGGACGCGCTGGACAAACTGCGGCTTGAGGCGCTCCGTGACGAGTCGCTCGGCGCGGACGTGTCGGACCTCCACATCGACATCGAGGCCGATCAGCAGTCCCGGACGCTGACCGTGCGGGACAACGGCATCGGCATGTCGCACGACGAGGTCGTCCAGCTCATCGGGACGATCGCCAATTCGGGTACGGCGAAGTTCCTGCGGGAGCTGAAGGAAGCCGAGGGGACCACGGCGGCCGAGGGGCTGATCGGCCAGTTCGGCGTCGGGTTCTACGCCAGCTTCATGGTGGCGGACGAGGTCACACTGCTGACGCGCCGCGCGGGCGAGAGCCAGGGCACCCGGTGGACGTCCGACGGCGAGGGCACGTACACGGTGGAGACGGTCGACGACGCGCCGCAGGGCACGTCCGTCGTGCTGCGACTGAAGCCCGAGGACTCCGAGGACCGGCTCTACGACTACACCTCGCCGTGGAAGATCCGGGAAATCGTCAAGCGGTACTCGGACTTCATCACGTGGCCCATCAGGATGGCCGCACAGCCGAAGCCGGACCAGGGCAAGCCGGACCAGGGGCCGGACGCGGACTCCACGGCGGCGGCAGAGCCCGGGGCAGACGCCGAAGACGCCCCGGCCGAGCCCGAGACCCTCAACTCCATGAAGGCCCTGTGGGCACGCTCGCGCGACGAGGTCACCGACGACGAGTACCACGAGCTGTACAAGCACATCAGCCACGACTGGATCGACCCCCTGGAGACCATCCGGCTTCAGGCGGAGGGCACCTTCGAGTACCAGGCGCTGCTGTTCATCCCGTCCCACGCGCCCCAGGACCTGTTCCTCCAGGGTTACAAGCGGGGCGTCCAGCTCTACGTCAAGCGCGTCTTCATCATGGACGACTGCGAAGCGCTGATGCCGCCGTACCTGCGCTTCGTCAAGGGTGTCGTGGACGCGCAGGACCTGTCGCTCAACGTGTCCCGCGAGATCCTCCAGCAGGACCGCCAGATCCAGTTGATGCACCGGCGCCTGGCCAAGAAGGTCCTGTCCACGGTCAAGGACATGATGTCCGCGGAGCCGGAGAAGTACGCCACCTTCTGGCGGGAGTTCGGCCGGGTCCTGAAGGAGGGGCTGCTGGGCGACTCCGACAACCACGCCGCCATCCTCGGGGTGTCCTCCTTCGCCACGACGCACGACGCGGACGAGCCGACGACCCTCGCGCGGTACGTCGAGCGGATGAAGGACGGCCAGGAGCACATCTTCTACCTGACCGGCGAATCCCGTCAGGTCATCGAGAACTCGCCCCACATGGAGGCGTTCAAGGCCAAGGGCATCGAGGTGCTGCTGCTGACGGACCCCGTGGACGAGGTGTGGGTCGACGCGGTCCCCGAGTTCGAGGGCAAGCAGTTCCGGTCCGTCGCGAAGGGCGAGGTCGACCTCGGCACGGAGGCGGAGAAGGAGGAGGCCGAGACCGAACGCGGGAAGCAGCAGGAGGAGTTCGGCGCGCTGCTGAGCTGGATGACGGACCGGCTGGGCGAGAACGTCAAGGAGGTACGGCTGTCCTCGCGCCTCACCGTCTCGCCGGCCTGCATCGTCTCCGACACGAACGACGTGACACCGGCGCTGGAGAACATCTACCGCGCCATGGGCCAGGAACTGCCCACTGTCAAGCGCATCCTGGAACTCAACCCGGCACACCCCCTCGTCGTCGGCCTCAACAAGGCCCACACCCAGGACCAGGACGCCCCCGCGCCCGCCCTCGAAGAGACCGCCCAACTCGTCTACGACCTGGCCCTGCTGGCCGAGGGCGGCGAACTGAGCGACCCCGCGCGCTTCGTCAAGTCCATGGCGGACCGCCTCGAACGAACCCTCTGACCCCCTCCAAGCCGCCTGCCCCGCGCTACGAGACGGACAGGGCCCGGTTCCGGGCGGCGGATCGCACACGGTCCGCCGGCCGGTCAGGACCTGCCTGATCTGGTTCGGCTCGGTCCGGTCTCGCTCGGCCCGCCGCCGGCTCAGCCCGCCGGTCGGCTCAGCCCGCCGCCCCCGACAGCCCTCCGACGGGCAGCCGTTGCGGCGTCCGGGGACCGGCGCGGTGTCGTGCTCGACGGCTCCCGCGACCCGTCGATGTCAGTGGGCTGCGGCACGATGACGCCCAAGTGACGGCCCGTCCGACACGTCCACAAGGGGCTCGGGGCCGTCGGTGACGAAGGGGGTTGGTTGCCTTGCGCAGGCCGGTCACGGGCGAAGTGCACGTTCACTACGGTCAGATCTACGTGGAGAGCGATCCGGACGACCCGACCACGGATTTCTCCGAGGCGTTCGCGGGCCAGAGCGGAGGGCTGTGCGGAGCGGCGGTCCCCGGCGCGCTGTGGATGACCACCGGACTGCACACGGGCGATGTCGGCTTCTGCGTGGAAGTCCATGACGAGGCCCCCGCGCTCGACCCCGCCTGGGAGGACGTGGTGGAGGTGTCCTTCCGCCCCTTGTCCGAGGGCAGCTGCTTGATTGAGTGGGGCGGCGGGGCCGCATGGCACCTCGGTCTCGCCGTGACCGACTACCGCGTGCGGTACTGCGCCCGGGGTATGGACGAGGGACAGAAGCGGGACACCCGAATGGAGGGGGAACCGCAGAAGGACAGCTATCTCCTGCAGTTCTGGCCCGCGCCACCCGCCCAGGACCGCGTGGTCCGCCAGACCGCGGAGGCCGCCGCGTACTGGCACCGATACGCGCGGGAACTTCCGTCTCCCCCCACACCCGAGGAGCGGGCCGAAGCCGAGCGCCACGCCCGCGAGGCGGAGGAACGGGCCGCCGAGGAACGTCGATCGCACCACGAACAGTGGATATGGGGCGGACGGCTGCCGAGTGAGAGGCTGCGCGGGCTCCGCTGCAACGTCCGTGGCCTGCTCGCCTTCGACAGCGACCTGGTGCACACCCTCGACGCCGCGAGCCCCGAGGTCCAGCACGCGGTGGCGCTGCTGGCCGCCCGGCGGGCCTGCGAGGCGGCGGGCCTCGCCGAGGTGCCGTGGGTCGCGGACGCGCTCACCGCCGTCGCCGGAGGGCGTCCGCTGCCGTCGCCGTTCGACGATGTGGCCCTCATGTGGGAGACGTTGCGCTCGGACCCACGGGTCCCCCGGCACCGGTCGGTGCTCAGGGCAGTGCCCCCCGAACGAGCGCCGTACCGTCCTCCCGCGCAGCCGGCGGCCCCCGGGGCGACATGGGTCCCGGTGGTGGAGCCGGAGGCACCTGGACCGAGGCGGCCCGGCCTCGGCCGCCATCTGGGCACGATGACACTGATGGTGTCTCCTGGGGAGGGGCCCCGAAGTGCGGCGGTACCCGCCGACGTGCGGCCCGGGAACATGATGCACGGCACGGGGACTGTGATGCACGCGGAGGCCGCGATGAACGCCACGGGCGTTGTGACGCGGGGCACGGGGGCTGTGCCGGACAGCGCCACAACTCCGCGCGACCCGCGGCGGATCTCACCACCGCACTTCGCGCCTCCCGCCGTACTCGCCGCCGCCGGCGCGGACCCGCTCAAGGCGGCACTGGACGCCGTGTGGCACGCGGTGGCAACGTACGGCGAGCACTACCCGAGTCTGCTGGAGGAGATCAGGTCGGCGTGCGCCGTTGAGGCGGGGGAGTAGGCGGACTGGGAAGCAGGCGGACTCCCGTCCTGGCACGTGCCCGCCTCCCGCACATGCTGCTTGCGGGGCGAAGACCGCGGGGCCAGGGCCGGAGGGCCGGCACCACAGGGCGACGATCAGCGCGATACCGGCTGCCGATCCGGAAGGGGACCTCACCCGTGGGCAACTGCCCTGCCCGACGACGAAGGACCGGTCGCTCCCCGGCGTCGCGGCGTGAATCCGGTTCGGTGTGATCACCGGCTACGTGTTCGTCCTGCCCGCGGTGACCCTGGCCGGGTGGTTCCTGGCGTGGCGGGGGTCGCGGTGGCTGCCGTGGGGCGTGCTGGCCGTCGCCGCGCTGGCCTCCGCGCTCTGCTGCGTCATTTCCTTTCACGCGCCGGGAGGCGTGACCGACCCGGCCCACGGCTGCCCGATGCTCGCCGGATGCGGGTCGTGGGACCGGCTCCACTGGCTTGAGGCGGCGGTGTTCAACCTCGGGTGCGTCATCGTGCTGACGATCGTGACGCCCGTGGTGTCCGCGTGGCGAGGCGGCGATTAGCTCCAACCCCGGCCGCCCCGGCGGCCGGTCGACGCCGAGATCCCCGCCGGCGTGTAGCGGCCGAGCCTCTGGGCGCCCGCGCGGCGCCGAACCGGCGGTGCTGACCAAGATTTTGCGTTCCGTGGGCGCTCGCCGAACCGCCTCCGGCCTGCGCGGTCGATCCGCAACCCGGCTTCTTGGCCTGTCGGTCGCAACGAGTTCACGCCCGCGGCCTTTCCAGCGGTCTACGCGCGTGGTGTCATGCGCACGCTCGTTCTGTGCGCGTTGTGCCATGCCTGCGCCTTCCCCCACGGGCGCGCGGGCGTCAACCGACTAGGAGTCACGCATGCTGTCGAAGGTCCTCGGCCGAGCCGGTGTCGCCGCCGCGGCCGCCGCCGCCGTATTCGCCACCGCCGTCCCCGCGAACGCCGCCACGTACACCGCCTTCGCCTTCTCGCGGAGCGGCGGCCAGACCACCATCTACGACTTCATCGACTCGGCCACCAGCTCACTCGACATGACCATGTACGAGCTGGAGGACACCACGGCGGTCAACGACCTCATAGCGCTGAAGAAGGACGGCGTGACCGTGCGCGTCATCCTGGACCGGGCGGAACAGAGCCAGAACACCTCGGCGTACAACACCCTGAAGAGCGCGGGTGTCGGAGTGGCCTGGTCGTCGTCCAGGTTCGTCTACACCCACCAGAAGACCATCACGGTCGACGCCACCAAGTCGCTGGTCCTGACCGGGAACCTCACCTCGCAGTACTACTCCACCGGGCGCGACTACGGGGTGTTCACCGACGACACCCGCGATGTCGCGTCCATCGAGAAGGTCTTCAACGCCGACTACGCCGATACCGCCATCACCCCGACCGACGGCGACCACCTGCTCTGGTCGCCCACCGACTCCCGCAGCCGCCTGCTGTCCGTGATCAACGGCGCGACCTCGAAACTGGACGTGGAGGAGCTGGAGTTGAGCGACAGCGCGGTGGTCGACGCCATCGTGGCCAGGGCCAAGGCCGGGGTGGCCGTACGCGTTGTGCTGGAGACCCCGTCGGACTACGCGAGCGAGGTGTCCGCGATCAAGGCCGCGGGCGGCAAGGTCGTCGGCTATTCCGACCCCGACGGCTTCTACATACACGCCAAGGCGATGGTCGCCGACTACGGCCTGTCCACGCAGCAGGTGGAGGCGGGCTCCATGAACGTCAGCAGCAACTCCCTGAGCAGCAACCGCGAGCTGGGGCTGATCCTGACCGGCACGGGGACCGCCCAGTCCGTGGCGAGCACCATCGAGACCAGCTTCACCAGCGACTTCAACGGCGGCACCAGCGCCTGACCCTCCCGGCTCTCCCCCCGGCTCTCCCCTGGGACCGAAGCGGGGCCGCCGGGTAGGGGCGCCGGTCACTCGACATGACCATGTACGAGCTGGAGGACACCACGGCGGTCAACGACCTCATAGCGCTGAAGAAGGACGGCGT
>NZ_JAIUKE010000584.1 GCF_020176795.1 Streptomyces sp. 8L | reverse complement strand
GCCCCGCCGCCCGCCCCCCCCCCGGGGGGGGCCGGGGCCCGGGGGGCGGGGGGGGGGGGCCCCGGGGGGCCCGGCCCCGGGGGGCGGGGGGCCCTCCGGCGCACCGGCGCCTCGGTTCCGGCCGTACGGGGGCAGCGCGGTCCTGCCGGAGGCCCCCTCAGGCCCGGTCACGACGGCCCACGGACACGGTGCCCCCGGACTCCAGCGACTCGTGGATCGCCACGACGATGTCCGTCACGGCGGCTCCCTCGACGAGCCCGGGCCCGACCTGTTCGCCACGCTCAAGACGGGTGACGAAGTCCTGCACCATCCAGGTGGGCGGGCCCTGGAGGCGCCCGTCGATCTCGCCGCCGAGCAGGCCGGGCCAGCGGAAGCCGTCCGGGCCCGCCTGCCGGACGCTCTGGTCCTGGAGGTCGACGTACATGGCGGAGCGCTCCCCGACGACCTGGTACTGGAAGTCCACGACGGACGGCATCGAGTCGGGCAGCACCCAGGTCGATGTCAGGTTGGCCGTGGTGCCGTCGTCGAAGGTCAGCAGGGCGTGCACGACGTCCCACGTGTCGACGGAGCGTGCCGCGAGGACGCCGCGGGAACCGCGGGCGTCGACGGCGGTGACCGTGCGGCCGCTGACCCACGTGGCGGCGTCGACGGTGTGGCTCATCAGGAACCAGGCGGGCGACGACTTCGCGGCCCAGCCGATCATCTTCGTCGGTACGAAATAGGTGTTGCTGAGCAGGATGTTCTGCGTGAGGACCCTGCCAAGCGCGCCCGCCGCCGACTGCTCGCGCAACCGCCTGACCGCGGGGTTCCACCGGTTCTCGAAGCCGACCATGCACTGGACGCCCGCGGTGCGCACGGCCTGCGAGATGGCGTCGGTGTCCGCACGCGTCATCGCGAGCGGCTTCTCCACCAGCAGGTGGCAGCCCGCCGCCGCGGCGTCGACGGCGGCCTCGCGGTGGGCGAAGTCGGGCGTCGCGACGATGACCGCGTCCAGCTCCTGCTCGGCGAGCATGCGCCGGTGGTCCGTGTACGCGGCGAGGCCGAAGCCGTCGGCGACTGTGCGCGCGACGGGCTCGGCCACGTCGCACACGGCCCGGACCTCGGCTCCGGGGAAGCCGCGCAGGGACTGCGCGTACATGGAGCCGCGGATACCGCCGCCGATGATGCCGATTCTCTGCATGCCAACCTCGCACAGGGGAACTGCCGATCAAGTATGTCTAGACTCTGTACTAACCTCCTTCGAGTCAACCCCCTCCCCGGTGTGCGTACGAAAGGTGCGGAACATTCGCATGAGCCGCGCGGCCGTGGCGGAGCGGTGCGTCAACGGTGAGGCGGAGGACGCACCTCGTTCCGGTGCTGCGGTCCCGGTGCTGCCGTCCCGGCCTGGCTGCGAGAGCATCCGGCGCATGAACAGGCCGGCGGAGAGCCTCAGTTGCGACCGGGTCGAACTACGCCGCCACAGCGGTGGCGGGCGAGGACGGGCCGACCCCACACGGAGCGCGCCGCACGCTCTCCACGACCGGTATCGGGGCGGCCGAAGGCGTCACGCCGGTCGCGACAGCCCTGGGTTCCCGCTCAGCCGCGCCGTGCGTCGTCGGCGCGGAGAGCCCGGCGGAGCGCCTCCGCCGGGTACGGGGTCTGCCGGTTCTCGTCCTGGACCGTGCCGTAGAAGTCGGTCATCACCGCCGCGAGCGGCGCGTGGCGGGCGAGGATCGCTTTTGCCTCTCGGGGCCCCTCCGGCGGGTCCGCTCCCCGTGCACAGGCGCGGACGAGCGCCTCGCGTTCTTTCCTGTCGTATCCGTACAGAGCCGTGATCAGCCAGTTCACCAGCCAACTGCGGGTGTAGCAGCCGTCGTAGGCCGCGTGCTGCTCGAAGAAGCGGGCCTCGTCCTGTGACAGATCGAATGCGGAGGAGAGCGCGAGGCCGTAGTCGGTGAAGTACAGGCGCCGACCGTCGGCCAGGATGTTGCGGAAGTGGGCGTCGAAGTGCACAAGCCCGCGCGCGTTCATGAAGGACGTGCCGCGCTCCAACTCGCCCTCCACCAGGAGGCAGGCCTCGTCGGCGGCCTCTTCACCGGCCTTGAGCCGCTCGGGGAGCCACTCGTGGAGCGTCTGGGGAATGTACTCCAGGAACAGCACGAGGCACGCGCGGGAGTGCCGAAGGGCAAGCCGTGCCCCTCGGGCCACCGGGTCACGCTGCCAGGAAGGGGTTCAGCAGGGCGAGCAGGGCTTCGGGGCGGTGGAGCGGGACGAGATGGCCGCAGTCCTCGATGACGTGGCCGACGAGGTCGTCCGCCACCGGACGCAACTGCCGCTGGAGCGCCGTGCCGACGGGGTGGGCCCCGATGGCCATGGCGGGCACCGTCAGACGGCGCGTCTCCACGGCCTCCTGGATCTGCCGGGCGCTGGTCGGCAGTGCCCGGTAGTAGGAGAAGGCGCAGCGCAGGGCCTCGGTACCGGTGTACGCGCTGACGAAGGCGGCCCGGACGTCGGGGCGGAGCCCCTGGCCGAGTGTGCCGGAGTCGAGGAACCAGTCGACGTAGCGCGCCTCATGGCCCGCCAGTACGCTCTCCGCGAGGCCGGGGACCGAGTGGAAGCCGAACCACCACGGCGGCCCGCCCGCGAGGAAGTCCTCGGCGCCGGGGAGCGTTCCCAGGAGCGATTCCATGACCACCAGCCGGCTGACGAGATCGGGGCGGCGCATGGCCAGCAGGAAGGCGGGCGGGGTGCCCGCGTCGATGGCGACGACCGCCGCCGAGGTCACGCCGAGCGCTTCAAGGAGCGCTTCCGCGTCGGCGGAGACGGTGCCCGCGTCGTAGCCGTCCGCCGTCCGTTCGCTGGCGCCGAGGCCGCGCAGGTCGGGGGCGATCACCCGGTGCCGTACGGCGAGTTCGCCGATCACCTCGCTCCACAGGCGCCACGTGTGCGGGAAGCCGTGCAGCAGGAGAAGGGCCGGGCCCTCGCCCGCGGTCGCCACGTTGAGCCCGATGCCGCCCGCCGTGACCCGGCGCAGTTCGACCTCGACGGGCGCCGCCGGTCCCGCGGTACTCGACACGAATGGCATGACGCACTCCAGGGGCAGTTACGAATGGTGACAAGCCCACGCTAGGTAACTAGTGTGCGGAGGCCAAGACCGTACTCGCACCACAGGTGGTGAGCTCCAGGTGACCGACTCCCCCGCCGCGCACACGACGGCCGGCTCCCGAACCGCGCACACGACGGCCGACTCCTCCGCCCCGCACACGACGATCGGCGCACGCGGTGATCTCTTCTCGCCGGAGTGCCCGACCCGGCGTCTGCTCGACCGGATCGGTACGAAATGGACGTCGATGGCCGTCAAGGTGCTGGCCGAGGCATCCCCCGGCGAGGTGCGGTTCGCGGAGCTGCGGCGTCGGATGGCGGGTGTCTCGCAGAAGATGCTCTCGGTGACTCTCCAGGGGATGGCACGTGACGGGCTGGTCAGCCGCAGGGTGGAGCCCACGGTGCCGCCCCGGGTGCACTACCGGCTCACCCCTCTGGGCCTCTCGCTCGAAGGCCCGCTGTCCATGGTCCGTGACTGGGCCGAGGAGCACATGGCCGAGATCGACCGCGCCAACGAGCTGAGCAAGCGCCGCGACGCCGAGGGCTGAGCGCCGGGCAAGACTCCGGCGGGCCCGGGCTTGGCGGGCCCCCGGCCCGGCAGCTCAGGACCCGGCGGCTCTCCGGCGGAGCGGGCGCCCCCTGGGCCAGAGGGTTCGGGCGGGCGTTAGGCTGGAGATCACCGGACACGGGGTGCCCCGCGCGGGGCTGAGATCACACCCGTTGAACCTGAACCAGCTCGTACTGGCGGAGGGATGTCTCCCATGGCGCAGTCCCGTACCTCTTCGCAGGAGCGCGGTGCCGTACGCGACGCGCAGCCTCCGGCCTTCCAGGGGCGGATGCCCGCGGAGGCGGGTGACCTGCGCATCGAGACGCGGGGGATCGCGCCGGTGCCCGAGGACCACCGCTACGGCAGGGCCGGGCGGCTGTTCACCGTGTGGTTCGCGCCGAATCTGACGATGACGGGTGTGTTCACCGGGACCCTCGGGGTGGTGCTGGGCCTCGACTTCACCACGGCGATCGTGGCGGTGGTCCTCGGCACGGTCCTCGGTGCCGTGCCGGTGGCGGGGCTCGGCACCTGGGGCAGCAGGACCGGAGCCGGTCAACTGCCGCTGGCACGCCTGGCCTTCGGCGGTGCGGTGGTCGTGCCCGGGCTGCTCCAGTGGGTGTCGTCGGTGGCCTGGGACGCGCTGATCGGGCTGTTCGGCGGGGACGCGCTGGCCCGGCTCTTCGGGTGGCCGTTCTGGCTCGGTGTGCTGGTGATGATGGCCGGGCAGGGGCTGGTCGGGGCGCTGGGATACGAGGCGATCCACCGGCTCCAGAAAGTGATGACGCTGGCGCTCGCGGTGGCGTTCGCGCTGCTCGCGGTGAAGATGGTCGGCGGGGTGCACCCGGCGGCCGTGTCGCACGTGCACGGGGCGGACAGGTTCGGCGCCTTCATGCTGACGAGCACGGTCGCGCTGAGCCTCTCGCTGTCCTGGGCGCCGTACGCGAGCGACTTCAGCCGCTACCTGCCGCGCGGGACGTCCCGTACGCGCATGTTCGTGTGCACCCTTCTCGGGGTGAGCGTGTCCTTCGTGGCGGTGCAGACGCTCGGCCTGTGGGGCGCCTCGGTGTTCACCGATCAGACCGCGAAGGGGGTCGACGGCCTGCTGGGAGGCGGGGCGCTGAGCGCCTTCGGGCTGCTCGCGGTCGCGTGCGCCGCGCTGTGCAGCAACGCGATGAACGACTACAGCGGGTCGCTGGCGCTCCAGACGGTGGGGGTGCGGCTGCCGCGGCCGGTCGCGGCGGCGCTCGCCGCGGCGCTGGGGTTCCCGCTGGTGCTGTGGATGCACGCGGCGGACACGGCGGCACGGTTCCAGAACGTCCTGCTGTTCGTCGGCTACTGGATACCCGGGTTCGTCGCCGTGGTGGCCGTGGACTGGTACGCGCGGTCGCGGGCACGGGGCGGGGCGCCGGTGGATCTGGCGGCCGAGTGGGCGCGGCGGCGGCCGTGGTGGCCCGCGCTGCTCGCGTTCGTGGTGGGTTTCGGCGCGGCCGTGCCCTTCATGAACACGTCGGTGTACGAGGGCTCCGTGGCACGGGCGCTGCACGGAGCGGACCTCGCCTACTACGTCGCGTTCGCGGTGGCCCTCGCCGTGTACCTTCCGCTGCGGCTGCGCGGCGGGGCGCGACCGCGGCGCGCGGTCCATGACTGACGCGCCGCGGTCGCACTCGCCCACCCGCTCGTCCCGGCTCGTCAGATCTTGTTGAAGATCTTGGAGTAGGCGTAGCCCGTCGGCTTGTCGTACTGGTCGACCTCCCAGAAGGACAGTTCCTGCACGCCCTTGTCCGCCGCGAAGCTCTCCAGCGCGGAGGCGTCGGACTGGCTGAAGTTCTCGTCGTCGTCGTTCTGGCCGGCGATGGGGGTCAGCCCCATCCGGGCCCAGTTGTCCGCGGTGGAGCCGCCGTAGATAGAACCGAGCTGCTTGACGGTGGCGTTGGCACCGGATTCGGCGTCCTGGAGCGCGTTCTCGCCGTCGCCGAAGTCCATGGTCATGATGTTGACGAGCGTGGTCTTCACGCCGGCCGACTGGGCGCCGGAGAGCAGGCCGGTGACGTCGGACTCCAGGCCGTCGGGGGCGACGGCGACGGTCCAGTCGATCTGAACGCCCGGCTCCTCCTGCTGGAGGGCGGCGAGCGCCTGGTCCCTGCGCTGGTTGGCGGCGCTGTCGCCGAGTGCGCCGCCCTCGATGTCGAAGTCGAGCCGGTTGGTCCCGTAGGTGTCGACGACCTTCTTGTACGCGGCGGTGAGGTCGGACACGGAGGTGCAGGTCTGTGCGAGCTCCTGGCTTCCGGCGCCGCCGAACGAGATGGCCACGTCGCCGCCCGCCGCCTTGAGGGCGTTGATCTGGGAGGTGTAGGAGCCGACGGGGTCGCCGCCGTCCTCCCAGTTGAGGGTGCAGCCGGACTGCGAGGTGAGGAAGGCCAGGGTGTAGTGGTTCACTCCCGACGCCTGCTGGTCGGCGGCCATGTCCGCCGCCGTGCTGCCGTCGATCTGGAGGTAGGGCGCCGCGTACTGGGCGGGGAACCCGGTGGCGGCGGCGAGGGCGCCGGGGGCGGCGGCCAGCACCGTCATGGCGGGGCAGAGC
>NZ_JAIUKE010000583.1 GCF_020176795.1 Streptomyces sp. 8L | reverse complement strand
CCCCTACACGCCCATCTACGCGCCCATCCCCGTCGGCCCCGACCACGACCCCATCGTCTACGTTCCCAACGCGTACGGAGAGCTCACCCCGATGCTCCGATCCCAGATCCCGCAGACCATCCCCATGGCACCCGTACGCGACCTGGCCCCCCGCTCGGTCATCGACCCCCGCGCACAGCTCCTCGCCGGAGGCGGGATCGCCGCGGCAGGACTCGGCTGGGGTGCCTCGGAACTCCTGTCCGCCGCAGCAGGCGCCGGCGCGGGCACCATCGCCTTCCTCGCCGCGGTCGTCCTGGCCGTGCGCATGGCCCCGTCCGCGCTCCGCGCCAGCGTCGGCACCAGCCAGGGGGGAGCAGCCCCGGCCAGTAGCACCACCACGTACATCACCAACACGACCACGAACGTCACCAACACGAACCGGTGGCTCGGACGCTCCACGACACAGGTGAGCAACAAGTGACCATCCGCCGCATCGCCAGAAAGACCCGGTACCTCGTCACCTACCCGGCCGGCCCAGACACCGCGACGAATACCGTCCGCGCACACAGCACGGAGTCCGCGATCCGCGCCGCCCGCCTCGCCGGCTTCACCACACCCGCAGGACGCACCGTCGACCTGAATGCGGAGCCCGAAGTGCGGAAAGTAACCCGCCGCGGAGACGTGCACGTGTACGGGCCGCGATACGAGGGCCGATGACGACGATGAACCACGACAGCATCCCGATCACCGCCACCGCCCAGCCCATGGCGAAGCCAGACCTCAAAAGCCTCCCGCGCTGGGCCGGCTGGTCCGCCGCCGGACGACTCAAACTCCACCTCGCTCTCTACTACCGCTGCCACGACTGCCGAACCGACATCCACGCCATAGCCGAGTACTACCGCGTCCACGACCACATCCGCACCCAAGCCCACATGTGCGAACACAGCCAGCTCTGCATCGGCTGCCTCGAAACCCGCCTCGACCGGAGACTGACACCCTTCGACTGCACCAACGTGCCCCTCAACCGAGCCGAAACCTGGTCCCTGCCCGGCCACCAGCACGTGCGCATACAACGCAGCCAACGCCTCCAAGACCGCCTCCGCGGACGATGACAAGGGGGAGGGAAGCACCTGAGACAAACCCCGCCCCATGCGTCACGCTGTAGTTGAGCGGCCTGGAACTGCGCTAGCGTCCCCGCGCCCGGTGATAGTCCCAGGCCGCTCAAACCGTGCCTCACGGTACGCGCCAGACGCGCAGGGCAGTAGCCCTGCGAAGCGAACCCGGCAGCCCTCCGGACGGAGGGTGAGCCGGGTTCGCGCATTCCCGGCCCTACCGCACCGGCTTCCAGGTACCACACCCCTTCGACGTGAACTGACCGTCCGAAGCAGCCACCCTCACCGTGATCGACCGTGCGGACGTCGCGTACTGGTTGTCGATGACGTGCCCCGAACTGGTGGTCCGCTCCCAATAGCAGCCCGACAGATCACCCGACGTCCGATACGACCCCGGCGCGATCTCCAACTCGCCCCTCGGCTTCGACACCACCCTGTACGTGCCGTCCCCATACGTCCGTGTGAAGTCCCCGCCGATCGCCGCCAGCGCGACCTTCGACCACGCCGGGCACAGAGACGGCATACCCGCCCGCAGGATCTCCTTCTCATCCGCAGTCGGCTTCTGCGCCACAGCCAGCCACTCACCCGGATCCTGCCCGAGCTTCTGCTGGTCCGGCATGGACTGGCAAATGTCGTCCACGTAGTCCGAAGCGGACCTGTACGTAACATCGTCATACTTCCAGCCCGTGAAGGCGACCTTCCGGTCCAGATCGCCAGCAGGCGTATCCGGGTACGAGTCAGTCGGCGAGGGCCCCGTCACGGGTGCCGCAGGCCGCGTCGACTCCAGATGCGCCCCTACCGGTCTCTTCCCATCACTCGGGCTGCTCGAGCAGCCCGCCACCATCACAACCGCCGCAACAAGCACGGCAGCCCCCACCCCACGTGTACGTCTCATGCGCGCATCGTGACACCCAGTCACCCCAGGGGGAAGGAAACCCGGCAAATCATGGATGATCGGAGACAGGCGCGGGGCCTCACAACCACACATCCACATGCGGGAGACCCCACCGCCATGACCCACAGCAAAGCCGAAAAGTGCGACGTCGCTGAACGCCGTACCAAGCTCATCCGCCTCCGCCGCGCCGGCCACGACTTCGACTACATCGCCAAAGAACTCGGCTACTCCTGCCGAGGGTCAGCGAGCAAAGACCTCATCCGCGCCCTCAAGGAACGCCGCGACGAGCAGGACGCCGAGGTCTCCGTGTACCGACAGGAGGAGAACGAACGCCTCGACGCGCTCCTCGAAGCCGCGTGGCCGCGCGCTACGGAGAAGCAGCCCGTCCTCGACAAGGACGGCGAAGTCGTCGCCCACGAGATCGACCTCCGCGCGGTCGAGACCGTCCTCAAGTTGATGGACAGGCGAGCCAAGCTCAACGGCTACGACATGCCCGTCAAGTCCGAGGTGTCTGGCCCCGACGGCGGCGGGATCCCCCTCGCTGGCACCCTCGACGAACTGACCAAGCTCATCAAGACCGCCGGGCAGACCGGCCCGGCCAGCGACTTCAACAACGCGAGCGGCACCGGTGGCGACCGCGACTGACCCCGCCGAGTACCGGGCGGTCTTGGACGCCTACCGAGCGCTCCCCACAGCCGAACGCTTCCGGGTCGCCCGGCGCGCAAGCCCCGAGCTAAGGCTGCACCTGGCCCGAGTCGAACGCGACATGGCCCTGGACCGTTCCCCGGGGGCGCTCGCTGCTGTCCTGACCGGAGGCAAGGAGATGCAGGCTCCCCACCTCGACATCATCGACCGGATCTACCAGCGCATCGATGCTGGTGAACGTATCCGCGCCATGGTGACCATGCCCCCGCGCGCCGGGAAGTCGCGGCGCACATCACGCTGGGGTCCTGCTTGGTACCTGCGCAAGCAGCCGGACCACCGGTTCATGCTCGCCTCCTACGCAGCGCACCTCGCCGACGACCACGGCCGCTGGGTCCGCAACACGATCACCGAGCACGCTCCCACCCTCGGCATCAACCTCAAGTACGGGTCGCAGGCAGCGAACCGGTTCGACATTGAGGGCCACGAGGGCGGCATGGTCACCGCGGGCGTCGGAGGGGCGCTTACTGGCCGTGGCGCGCACGTAGCGGCCGTCGACGACCCCTTCAAGGGGTCAGAGGACGCTTCCAGTCCCACCCAGCGGGAGCGCGTCTGGGACTGGTGGCAGTCCGTCTTGCTCACCCGGCTTGAGCCGAACGGGTCCGTCCTGCTTGTGAACACCCGCTGGGACGACGACGATCTGTCCGGGCGCCTTCTGAAGGAGGAGCCGGAAGACTGGATCGTCATTGACCTGCCAGCGATCGCACTCACCGCAGACGATCCCCTGGGTCGGCAGCCCGGTGAGGCACTGTGGCCCAGCCGCTTCAACGTCGACGACTACGCGCGCATCCGAAAGTCCGTTGGCGAACGCGTCTGGTGGGCCCTCTATCAGCAGCAGCCGCGCCCGCTGGAGGGCGGCGTCTGGCAGTGGGCGTGGATCACCGGCAACCGGGTCAGCAGGGCGCAGTTTCTGGGCATCGACCTGTCCAGGGTCGTCGTAGCGATTGACCCATCCGGCGGGGCCGGCACTGCGAACGATGAGACGGGCATCGTGGCCGCCGGGCGCACCAGTGAAGGGCACTACTACGTCACCGAGGACCGCTCCGGCCGACACGGAGCCAACGCGTGGGGCCGCGAAGCCTGCCTCCTAGCTGTTGAGCTCAAAGCCGACGCTCTGGTCGTGGAGACCAACTTCGGCGGCGACATGACCCGGCAAGTCCTGATCCAGGCGTGGAACGAGCTCGAGCGGCAGAACCTCACTCAAGGCATGCCGATGCCGCGGATCGTCGAGGTCAACGCCAAGCAGGGCAAGCGGCTACGTGCCGAGCCGATCGCGCAGCTCTACGAACAGAGCTTGGTCCACCACGTGGGGGAGTGGCCCGCGCTTGAGAACCAGATGGTCACGTGGATACCCGGCATGGACTCCCCGGACCGTATGGACGCCGCCGTTCACGCGCTAACCGAGCTTGCTGATCCGGCGTCAGCGCGGGTTGGTAGCACCTCCTACACGGACCGCCGCCTCCAGGGACGTCGCTGACAGAGGGAAGACCCAGGCCTCATGCCCGTACTCTGATCTATAGGCGCGGGGCCTGGGACGAAGGGAATCTTCGTGGGCCTCCTGTCTGGCCTCCGCACGGTGGTGATCGACGCGTGGTCATATCTGAACTACAAGCCCGTGTTCAGCGACCACCACGGCATGCCCAACCGGCGCGCCTTCCCCGAAGCCCAGGCCATGTGGGTCCCCGAGGAGGACCAGCGGCGTCTCGCCGCCTACAAGCTCCTCGCCGCGTACGACCAGAACCAGGCCGCGCAGCTCGCAGCCGCCTCCGGCGACCACCACGCCGAGGACCGCCGCGAGTTCGGAGACCCGTCGATGTTCATCGACACGACCATGGCGCACGTCCTCGGCGCCGAGCAGACCATCACCATCCCCGGCGCCGACCACGACGGCGAGAAGCCGGACGCCGACGAGGTCATGGCCGCACGCGTGCAGGAACTCCTGCGGACCTGGGCCGACGACGAGCAGTTCCCCATGCGTCTACAGCAGTGCGAACGCAAAGCTGTCGCCCTGGGGGATGGCGTGTACCGGCTCGCCTGGGACCCGGGCAAGCAACGCCCGACCGTTCGCGTCACCGACCCCGGCTTCTACTTCCCCGTCATCGGCGAGGACGACGACGGGGGCGAGTACCCGATCCGCGTCCACTTTGCATGGGAGCTCCCCGAGGACCCGAAGCGTGGCCTGAAGGCCCGTATCCGCCGCATCACGTACGAGCTCGACTGGATACGGCCCGCGACCGGCAACGGTGTCGACCAGAACAGCCGTCCCGTCCGCGCAACGCTGCCGGTCCTCATATCCGAGCCCGTCGAAGGTGAAGAGGCCATCCCTGCGCCGCCCCTGACGTCCGGTGACCTGCTGAACCCCGACACGGGCGCCATTTCCCGGCAGTACGCCTGGAACGACACCCCGTCGTACGTCACCTGCTACCTGACGGACGCCACCTGGAACATCGGCGACATCAAGGGCCCCGTCGACGTCGACACGCTGCCCCTCGACATCGCCACGTTCGGCACGGGCGGCGACGGCCAGGTCCTCGACCACCTTGATCTACTCATCGACTTCGTGCCCGTCGTGCACCTCACGAACACGGTGCCCGCCGCAGAAGAACACTGGGGCCAGTCGACGCTCGCGAAGGTGTTGCAGGTCCTGGACGAGCTCGCCGGCACGGACACCGACTCCAGCCGCGCCTCCGCGACGACAGGCGCCCCGATCATCGGCGTGTGGGGCAAGGGAACCCCACAGAACGGCCGCAGCGACCTTGAGGTCGCACCCGGCGCCGTGTGGACGCTCGGCGAGGGCGGCGGCATGATCGTCGCCGACACCAGCAAGAACCTCGCGGAACTCCGCAACCAGCGCCACGACCTCCAAGACCGGGCCGCGAACGTCACCCGCCTGCCTGCCGTCGCCCTCGGCACCGTCGACCCATCGAAGGTCCCCTCCGGCTACGCCCTCCAGCTGTCACTCGGCCCGATGGACGCCCTCGTCTCCTCGATGCGGCTCGCTCGCGATCCCAAGTACTTCCTGTTCCTGAAGTTCGTACAGCGCCTGTTCATCGCCGGACAACACCCCGACTGGGCCGCCGTCACCGTGCAGCCGGCGCGGCTCACGTTCGGCTCGTACACGCCGACCGACAAGACCGCCGTCCTCGAGCAGGTCAAGGACGGAGTCACCAATGGCGTCCTGTCGCTCGAGACCGGCGTGAAGATGCTCCAGGAAGCCGGCTTCCCCATCGAGGACATCGAAGAGGAGATCCAGCGGATCCAGTCCCGGGCCTTCTCCCAGGCCAAGGACCTTGCAGATGCCCTCGGCAACCCGAAGGAGACTGCGGACTTCCTCGGCCGTGAGGCGCCCTCTGGCGGCGAGCAGGCACCCCAGGTGATCCTGCCGCCCGCCGACGGCAGCACCCCGCAGGACGGGCAGCTTGAACTTCCGGAAGAGGCACCGAGGGGGAGCGGGGGGAACACTCCGTGAGAAATGTGCTGAACTTGGATCTAGGCGCGGGGCCTGGACACTCCTTGGGAGGACCTGCCCTCATGCGCCGCCCCGCGCTGCACCACCC
>NZ_JAIUKE010000582.1 GCF_020176795.1 Streptomyces sp. 8L | reverse complement strand
AGGGGGAAACGAAGGGAAGAGGCTGGATCTTCTGTGACGCGGTGTGCTCGCGTCAGCACCCAGCGACTCTAACGTCCCGCCCGGGCGCGCCGCCATGGGATCGACCCGTCCTGCGGAAAGTGTGGCACTTGGGACACTCCACCCCCGGAATACTGTCTTCCGCGGGGGCCGGAGGCCGACAGCGCGAACGGGCGGTCCGCGTTCGTCCCGGTCCGGGAAACTGGTGTGATGCACCTTCCGGTCCGACGCGGTCTCTCCCCGCGCCCGCCCCGCCGCCGCACGCCCCGTGCGGTCGCGCGCGGGATCTCCGTGCCCGTCTCCGTAGCCCTGCTCCTCGCCGCTCTCGTGGGCTGCTCGTCGGGCGGGGCCGGCACGGGCGGGCGGGGCGCCGCCTCGCCCTCCGCCGTCCGGCTCCCGGCCGCGGGGGCGGCGTTCGACTACCAGCTGGGCGGGGCCTACCGGCCGCCCGCCGGGGTACGGGTCGTCTCGCGTGACCGGTCGGCGCGGCCCGCCGCGGGGCTCTACTCGATCTGTTACGTGAACGCCTTCCAGGCCCAGCCCGGCGGCGAGACCGCCGACTGGTGGCGGACGCACCACCCCGACCTACTGCTGCGCGAGGGCCACGAACCGCACGGCGCGCTCGTCGTGGACGAGGACTGGGACGAGCCGCTGCTCGACATCTCGACCCCGGCCAGGCGCGCCGCGCTGCTCGGTGTCGTCGGCGGGTGGGTCGACGGCTGCGCACGCGCCGGGTTCGACGCCGTGGAGCCCGACAACCTCGACTCGTACCAGCGCTCCCGGGGGCTGCTGAGCCGTGCCGACGCCGCCGCGTTCGCCGCGCTGCTGGCCACCCGCGCGCACCGGGACGGTCTGGCCGTGGCGCAGAAGAACACCGGCGAACTGCTGGACCGGCGCCGTGACATCGGCTTCGACTTCGCCGTCGTGGAGGAGTGCGCGCGCTACGGCGAGTGCGGCGGCTTCGCGTCCGCGTACCACGACCGGATCTTCGACATCGAGTACGACGCCAAGAGCTTCGGCGCCGGCTGCGCGCGCTGGGGCCGCACCCTGTCGCTGACCCTGCGGGACCGGGACGTCGTGCCGGCCGGCGAGTCCGGGTACCGCGACCGCCGCTGCTGAGCCCGACCGCGCGCCGCGGGCTCGCAGGCTCGCACGCGCTCAGCCACCCAGGCACTCAGCCGCCCAGGCACTCAGGCACTCAGGCACTCAGGCACTCAGGCCGGTCTCCCCGGCCCGCGGGCTCGTACGCGCTCAGGCCGGGGGGACGCCAGGTCCCGGCCGGGTGCCGAGGCCGGCCCGGCGCGAGGTGGCCCGCGCGGAGGCGGGTGCGGTGGGCGACGTGCCCTCGTGGTCCAGGGCGCGGGCCGCGGCCGCGATGTTGCGGACCATGCCGCCGAAGACCAGCGCGTGGAACGGGTAGACGCTCCACCAGTACGCCTGCCCCAGGGCGCCGCGCGGGTGGAACAGCGCGCGCTGGCGGTAGACCGTACGGCCGGCGTCGTCCTGCTCGGTGCGCATCTCCAGCCAGGCGAGCCCCGGCATCCGCATCTCGGCGCGCAGCCGCAGCAGGCTGCCCCGCTCGATCTCCTCGACCCGCCAGAAGTCCAGCGAGTCGCCGACGCGCAGGTGCTCGTCGTCCCTGCGCCCGCGCCTGAGGCCGACCCCGCCCGCGAAGCGGTCGAGCAGGCCCCGTACGGCCCAGGCCGCCGACATCGAGTACCAGCCGTGGGCCCCGCCGATGCCCTCCACGACCCGCCACAGCGACGCGCGTGTGGCGTCCACCGGGGCCTCCCGCTCGTCCGTGTACAGGCTGCCGCCCGCCCAGTCCGGGTCGGTCGGCAGCGGATCGCTCGGCGCCCCCGGCACCGAGGCGGAGGACCAGCGGGTGGCCACCTTCGCCTCCCGCACCCGCCGCAGCGCCAGCTCGATCGCGCGGTCCAGGCCGTACGGGTGGCCCGGCGGGTCCGGAACGTACCGCGCGATGTCGTGGTCCGCGCACACCACCTCGTGCCGCAGCGACTCCGTCAGCGGCTTCGCGATCCCGGACGGCACCGGCGTGACCAGGCCGATCCAGTGGCTGGAGAGGCTGGGCGTCAGCACGGGCACGGTGACCACGAGCCGCCTCGGCAGGCGCGCCACCCGCGCGTAGCGCCGCATCATGTCGCGGTACGTGACGATGTCGGGTCCCCCGACGTCGAACGGCCTGCTCACGTCGGCGGGCAGGTCCGCCGCGCCGACGAGGTAGCGCAGCACGTCCCGTACGGCGATGGGCTGGATGCGCGTCCTGATCCAGCTGGGTGTGACCATCACCGGCAGCCGCTCGGTCAGATAGCGCAGCATCTCGAACGAGGCCGAGCCGGAGCCGATGATCACGGCGGCCCGCAGCACGGCCGTCGGCACCCCGGAGCCGAGCAGGATGTGGCCGACCTCGGCGCGCGAGCGCAGGTGCGGCGAGAGTTCACGCTCCGGCACCCCCGCGGGGGTGAGTCCGCCCAGGTAGACCAGGCGGCGCACACGGGCCGCGTGCGCCCGGCGCCCGAAGGCGCGGGCCGCGCGCCGGTCCGTCTCCTCGAAGTCGCGCTTGCCCTGCCCGAGGGCGTGCACCAGGTAGTACGCGATGCCCACGCCGTCCATCGCGGCGCCGACGCTGTCCTCGTCGGACACGTCGCCCTTGACGACCTCGACGTCACCGGACCACGGGTAGTCGCGCAGCTTCTCCGGTGTACGGGCGAGGCACCGCACCCGGTACCCGGCCGCCAGCAGTTCGGGGACGAGCCTGCCGCCGATGTAGCCGGTCGCGCCGGTCACCAGGCAGAGCGCGCCCCGCCCGGCCGCGCGGGCGCCGCTCTCCCCGCCCGTACCGGCCGCCGCGTCTCCACCGTTCCCGGCGTCCCTGCCCTCGCTGTCGCCAGCCATCCGCGCCTCCGCTCCTTCGCCGGTCCGGCCGCTCGCGCGTGCCGCGTCGTCCCGTGAGCGCACGCGGGCGTACGTGTACCCGGTCGGCGCCCACGTCCCACCATCCCCCGCACGGGCCGCCGCCGCGCGCCGAGACGCGAAAACCCCAGGTCCGTGGGCCACGCAGACCACGCTCGCCTCTCCGCGAAAGGCCCCGCCCGTGCGAAGAACCCGCCTACGCCAGGGACGCCTGGTAGACGCCCAGGTGCGTGTACGCGACCGACAGCAGCGGTGTCGCGACGCCCAGGGCCGCGCCCCGCTCGACCATGTCCCCCACGATCTGGTCGGCCTCCACCCGGTTGCCCGCGCGCAGGTCGCGGTACATGGACGACGTCGTCGGCGCGCCGTGCTCCGTCATCGCGCCGTACACCTCCGCCTTGCGGGCGTCGGTCAGCGGGCTGCCCGAGGCCTCCGCCACCGCGAGGCACTCGTCCACCACGCCCCGCGCGAACTCCTCGCCTCGCGGCGCCGCCACCACCTCGCCGATCGCGCCGCGCATCAGGCAGGTGATCGCGCCGAGGCTCGCCAGCGTGACCCACTTGACCCACATCGCGGCCACCGGGTCCGCCAGCAGCCGTACCGAGAAACCGGCGTCGCGCAGCGCGGCCTCCACCGCGTGAATGCGCTCGGAGCCCGGCTCTTGGCGGTCGCCGAACAGCAGCTGCTGCATGTCCTTGAGCTGGTGGATCGACCCGTCGGGCGCCAGCGTGGTCGCCACGTAGCACGCCCCGCCGAGCACCGCGGCGGCGCCGAACCGCTGGTCCAGCACATCCATGTGCCGCATGCCGTTGAGCATCGGCAGGATCATCGTGTCCCGGCCGACCGCGGGCGCCATGTCCTCGATCGCACCGTCCAGGCCGTACGCCTTGACGCCGAGCAGCACGAGATCGTAGGCGCCGCCCCGGTCCGCGCCCTTCGCGTCCTCCGGCCCTTCCGCCCGCGGCCCGTCCGCCCGCAGCTCGTCCGCGGTCACGAGCCGGGGCCGCCCCACCCGGACATCTCCGCGCGGACTGCGGACGACCAGACCGCCCTCCCGCAGCGCGGCGGCCCGGCCCGGGCGCACGAGGAACGTCACATCGCGTCCCGCGGCGGCCAGTTGAGCCCCGAAATAGCCACCGGTCGCACCGGCCCCGACCACGAGTATCCGCATCGCGTCCCTTTCGCGGCCACGCTGCGCGCGGCCTCTCTCGTCGTGCGTCCATCATGCGAGGCGCCCGTGCCGCCCCACCGCCCGGCCCGTCGATCCGGCCCCCTTCCCGACCGAGACCCCGCTTCCTGACGGAGACCCTGGTTCCCGACCGAGACCCCGCTTCCTACCGAGACCCTGGTTCCTGACGGAGACCCTGGCAGGATGGCCGCCGAGCCGGACAGCCCCCGAGAAAGGCGCTCTTGAGATGGCCGTGATCCACCGCACGACGCTGGTGCCCACGAAACTCGAACTGCTCGCCGGCTGGCTGCCGGGGCGCCCCTGGTTCCTCGGCGGCGCGGGCGGCCCCGAGCTCGACCGGGCCGGCGGCTACCGCCTCGACGACCCCGAGGGCGAGGTCGGCATCGAGTTCATGGTCGTCACCGACGTCTCCGGGCCGCTGCCCGTGGCCTACCAGGTGCCGTTCACCTACCGCGCCACGCCGCTCGAAGGGGGCGAGCACGCCCTCGTCGGCACCATGGAGCACGGCGTACTCGGCACCCGCTGGGTGTACGACGGGGCCCATGACCCCGTCCTCCTCGGGCAGTTGTACGCGCTGCTCCGCGGCACGGCCGAGGCGCAGGCCCAGCGGGAGAGCGACACTCCCGACCCGACCGTCGTGGCGGACCGGGCCGACGGCGCCGTGCCGGCCGCCGCCGCGCTCGGCCGGGCGCCGCTGACCGCCGTGGACGGGCCGCTCGGCGCCGAGGTGCGCGTACCGGCGGAAGACGGGACAGCGGCGACTCTCCGCGTCCACCGCGTCCTCAGGCCCCACCCGGCCGGAACGGAGCCGGCCGGAACGGACCTGCCCCCCGCGGACACGGAGAGCCACGACGCTCCCGGCACCGGGACACGCACCAGCACAGGCACCAGCACAGGCACCGTCCTGGCACAGGTCACCGCCGGCTGGAGCCTGCCCGACGGGACCGCGGTGCGCGGCGCCTTCGCCACCCTCCTGCGCCCCTGACCACGGCGAGGCGCGACCGGCAAGGAGCAGGGGACAGCGGGCAGGGCCCGGATCTTCCGGCCCTGCTCCCCCTACCTGCGGTACGTACGGCACTCTTGGGTTGACCGAGTCGCTCACGTCACTCGCGTCCCACGGCCCCTCGCACAACGGAGTCCTCCATGACCCACGGCACGCCCAAGCCCCGGATCGACACCAGCAAGCCGCACCCGGCGCGGGTCTACGACTGGCTGCTGGGCGGCAAGGACAACTACCTCGTCGACCAGGCCGTCGGCGACAAGCTGCCCGAGGACTCCAAGGCCGCCGCCCGGCAGAACCGCGCGTTCATGCAGCGCGCCGTCGCCTGGGCGGCGCACGAGGGCTTCGACCAGTACCTCGACATCGGTACGGGAATCCCCACCCAGCCGAACCTGCACCAGATCGTGCAGCGCGTGAACCCGAGGGCCCGCATCGTCTACACGGACTTCGACCCGATCGTGCTCCGGCACGCGGAGGCGCTGCTCATCTCGACGCCCGAGGGCACGACCGACTACATCCAGGCCGATGTCCGCGACCCTGCCACGATCGTGGAGCACGCCAGGACGATCCTGGACTTCGACCGGCCGATCGTGCTGTCGCTCATCGCGCTGATGCACTTCATCCAGGACGCCGAGGACCCGTACGCGATCGTCCGCACGCTGGTGGACGCGCTGCCTTCGGGGAGCCTGCTGATCTTCTCCCACGGCACGACCGACTTCCACCCGGCCGAGCTGGTCGACACCGTGAAGGACGCGTACAAGAAGGGGACCATCCCGCTGCGCTTTCGCACGCGCGAGGAGACGGAGCGGTTCTTCGCGGGGCTCGACCTGGTCGAGCCCGGCCTCGTCACCGCGCCCGAGTGGTACAAGGACGAGCCCCGCCCCGAGGAGGAGCGCAGCGGCATCTACGCGGCGGTCGCCCGCATCCCGTAACCGTCGCATCCCGTAACCGCCGGCTCCCATCGCGCGAGGCACGACAGCGAGGCCCCGCCCCCCCCCCCCGGCGGGGGGGGGCGGGGCGCGCCCCCCCCCCGCGCGCGCCGGGGGACCGCCCCGACCCCCGTGCACAGCGCGGCCGAACTCGTCCAGCTCGTCTGCTCGGAGCCGCCCGCGTTCGCCGAGGAGTGCGGCCCGCTGCGGCCGGT
>NZ_JAIUKE010000581.1 GCF_020176795.1 Streptomyces sp. 8L | reverse complement strand
GCCCCCGACCGCCCCCCCGGCGGGCGTCCACCCGGCACATCCCCGGCACAGCCCGGCAGGAGACGAACCATGCGTGCTCCTCGGATTCCCCCAACTCCCGTCAAACGCACCGCACTTGCGGGCACCAGGGCGGTGCGCTGCGGCGCTCTCGCGGCGCTCCTGGCCGCGGCGCTCACCGCCTGCGCGCTGCCCACCACCACCGGCGGCTCCGCCCCCGGCTCCGCCCGCCTCACGGCCGACCTCGCGAGCTACCCGGCGAGCCTCGACCCGGGCCTCCAGTACGACACCGACTCGTACTCCGTCTACCGCAACATCTTCGACCAGCTGCTGCGCCGCGACCCGAAGACGAACAAGCCCGTTCCCTCGCTCGCCACGCGCTGGCGCCAGACCACCCCCACCACCTGGGTGTTCACCCTGCGCGACGACGTCAGGTTCAGCGACGGCAGCCCGCTGACCGCCGCCGACGCCGCGTTCAGCATCCGGCGCATCCTCGACCCCAAGCTCGGCAGCCAGCAGAACGCCAACTTCTCCGCCGTCGCCTCGGCCACCGGCCACGGCGACACCCTCACCATCAAGACCACCTACCCGTCCCCGACCCTGCTCACCTACCTCACCACGCTCTCCGTCGTGCCCGAGGCGTACGTGAAGAAGGTCGGCAACGCGCAGTTCAACCTGCACCCCATGGGGTCGGGGCCCTACTCCTTCGTCTCCGCCATCCCCGGCTCCCAGGTCGTACTGCGGCGCAACGACCACTGGTGGGGCCACGAACCGCCCATCCGCCAGGTCACCTTCCGCGCCGTGCCGTCGGCCGCGAGCCGGGTCGCCGACCTGACCTCGGGCAAGGCCGACATCGCGGACTCGATGACACCGGACACGGCCATCCAGATGAAGAGCGCCAGCAACCTCCAGGTGCTCTCCGCGCCCACCGAACGCGTCAGCTACCTCGCCTTCAACACACTGAAGGGCGGCCCCACCGACGACCCCCGCGTACGCCGGGCCATCAGCCTCGCCATCGACTACACGTCGCTGATCAACGCGCTGGAACAGGGCTACGGCAAGCAGGTGGACAGCGTGCTGACCCCGCTCGCGGTCGGCTACCCGAAGGCGCTGCACCCCTACGCGTACGACCCGGCGAAGGCGCGGCGGCTCGTCAAGGAGGCGGGCGCCGAGGGCAAGACGGTGGTGATGGCGACGTCACCCACGTACGACCCGCAGATCGTCCAGGTCATCCAGGCGAACATCCAGGACGCCGGGCTGAAGGTCGCCATCGACAACACCGACCAGGCCACCTATCTGAAGAAGGTGCAGGGCCCCTCGCACGACTGGGGCTCCATCCGGTTCGGCCAGTGGTCCTGCTCCTGCCTCGACGCCGACGGTGTGGCCTACCCCCTGTTCCACAGCGGAACGGTGTGGAGCTCGTACCACAACACCTCCTTCGACGCGCTCGTCGACCAGGCACGCAGGACCATCGACCCGGCGGCGCGCGAGCGGCTCTACGCCCGGGCCTACGGCATCCTCGACAAGGACCTGCCCGGCATCGGCCTCTTCCAGATCTACTCCATCTACGGCGCGAACAAGCGGCTCCTGTGGCACCCCGACGCCCAACAGAGCTTCTCCGTGGCCGACATGAGGTTCACGTCATGAACCGTGGCACGCTCACCACCCTCGCCGGCCACCTCGGCAGCCGCCTGGGCCAGGCGCTGATCGCCCTGTGGGGCGTCACCACCGCCGTCTTCTTCGCCCTGCGGCTGTCCGGCGACCCGGCGCAGCTGCTGGCGCCGCAGGGCGCCACCGCGGCCGACATCGCCCGCCTGCGGCGGCAGTTGGGGCTGGACGTGTCGGTGTGGCACCAGTACCTGAACTTCCTCGACGGGCTCCTGCACGGCGACCTCGGCTACTCCTACGTCCAGCACGAGCCCGCCCTCACCCTCATCGCCCAGCGCGTTCCCTACACCCTGGACCTGGCGCTCGCCGCGCTGGTCCTTTCGGTGGTGTTCGGCGTCGGCGCGGGCACGGTGATGGCCCTGAACCGGGGCCGTCTGCCCGAGCGGGTCCTGATGCCGGCCGTCCTCGCCGGGCAGGCGATGCCCGCCTTCTGGACCGGCGTCCTGCTGATCCTGCTCTTCTCCGTCACCTTCAAGATCCTGCCGTCCACCGGCTACGGCGGCCTCACCTCGCTGATCCTGCCCGCCGTCACCCTGGCCTCGCTGTCCGCCGCGACCGTCGCCCGCATCACGCGCGGCGCGGTCCTCGAACAGCTCGGCCGCGACTACATACGCACCGCGCGCTCCAAGGGCGCGGGCACCGCCCGGCTGGTGGTGCGCCACCTCGCGCGCAACGTGTCGGTGCCGGTCCTCACCGTCCTCGCCCTGGAGGTCGCGAACCTGCTCGGCGGCTCCGTGGTGACCGAGCTGATCTTCGCCTGGCCGGGGCTCGGCCAGCTCACCGTGCAGTCCGTGGACGGGCGCGACTTCCCGCTCGTGCAGGCCATCGTGATCCTCGCGGCGCTCGTGTACATCGTGGTCAACCTCGTCACCGACCTGGCGTACGCGTTCCTCGACCCGCGCATCAGCACCCTCGGAAAGGCGGCAGGGACATGAGCGGCGCGACGACGACACCCGGCGCGGCTCCCCTCACGCCGGCCCGGACCCCGGCTCCGGCCGCGCCGCGCGTACGGCCGGGGCGGCGGCGCGGCCTGATCCCCGCCGCTGCGGTGATCCTCTATCTCCTGGTGGCGCTGTGCGCGCCGCTGATCTCCCCGTTCGACCCGGACCACGCGGACCTGGCGGCCCGGCTGAGCGAGCCGTTCGCCGCCGCCCACGGCCACTTCCACCTGCTGGGCACCGACGCGCTCGGCCGCGACGTGCTCAGCAGGATCTTCTACGGCTCCCGCGTGTCGATCGCCGTCGCGGCGGCCACGGTCCTGGTCTCCGGGGCGTTCGGTGTGCTCGTCGGTGTGCTCGCGGGCTGGTACCGGGGCTGGGTCGGTGTGCTCGTGATGCGGCTCGCGGACATCGCGCTGTCGGTGCCGTTCTTCCTGCTCGCGATCCTCGTGGTGGCCGTCCTCGGACCGAGCCTCGTCAACGTCGTCGTCTGCCTCGCGCTCGTGCGCTGGCCCCGCTACACGCGCATCGCGTACGCGAGCGTGCTGGAGACCCGCGAACGCGGCTTCGTGCGCGGGGCGGTGGCCGTCGGGGCGCCGGGCCGCTGGATCGTCACCCGGCACGTACTGCCCGAGGTGCTGCCGCTCGCCGTGGTCGTCGCGACCCTCGAACTCGGCCTGATGGTGGTGTTCGAGGCATCCCTGTCGTTCATCGGCCTCGGTGTGCAGCCGCCGACCGCGTCCTGGGGCTCGATGCTCTCCGACGGCCAGCAGTACGTGGCGACCGCCTGGTGGCTCGTCACCTTCCCGGGGCTCGCGCTGTTCGGCCTCGTCCTCGCGGTGAACCTGCTCGGCGACACCGTACGCGACCGGCTCGACCCCACCAGAAGCGTGTCGAGACGGCCCTTCCGGCGGCGCGGCCCCGGGCGCCCCGGCCGCGGCCCGGGATGGCTGCGCGCCGCGAGCCGTATCGCGCCCTCGGAGGCCCGCCCCGCCGGGGAGCATCCGCCCGGGACGCCAGAGGCCGACTCCGCCGGCCCGTACGGCACTTCACCGAACCAGGAGGCATGACCGTGCGCGACTACCGGGACGAATTCACCGGCACCCGGGTGGTGGTGACGGGCGCCGCGGGGATCTTCGGCACCTGGATCGCCGAGGCGTTCGCCGCCGCGGGCGCCGACCTGCTGCTCACCGACGCCCGCGCCGAACCCCTCGCCGCGCTGGCGAAGCGCCTCGGCGCCCGCCACCTCGCGGCCGACCTGGCGGACCCGGACGGCCTGCGCACCCTCGGCGACGCCGTCGCGGGCACCTGGGAGGCGCCGGACGTGCTGGTCAACAACGCGGGACTGTATCCGCGCACCCCGCTCGCCACCACGGGACCCGACACCGTGCGGCGCGTCCTCGACGTCAACGTCGTCGCCCTCTTCGAACTGTCGCGGCGCGCCGTGGACGCGATGCTCGCGGCCGGGGTGCCCGGCCGCATCGTCAACATCTCCTCGGGCGCCGCCGTACGCCCCGGCGCGAGCGGCTCCGTGTACGCGGCGAGCAAGGCGGCCGTCGAGACGCTGACCCGGTCCATGGCGCTCGAAGTCGCCCGGTACGGCATCCGGATCAACACCGTGCAGCCGGGGTTCGCGCCCGGCAGCGAGGTCAGCGCGCTCACCGAGGAGCACATCCGGGGCATGCGCAACAGGATTCCGCTCGGCCGCACCTCGGGCCCGTACGACGCCCCGGCCGCGGTGCTCTGGCTGGCCTCCGACGACACGTCGTTCGTGACCGGCACGACCGTCGCCGTGGACGGCGGCAGAACGGCGGGCGACTACACACCGCCGCCCCTGGCGCTCCCTGAGGAGGACGGCCGATGAAGGACCCGGAAGCACGGCCCGCGCACGGCGCCGGAGCGCGGCCGGCGGAAGACCTGTCGAGGCGGCCGGCGGACGACCCGTCAAAGCGGCCGGCGGACGACCCGTCGAGGCGGCCGGCGGACGACGCCTACGCCTGGCCCGGCGGCCACCGCGCAGGACTGTGCGTGACCTTCGACTTCGACGGCGAGTCCCCGCTGCTGTGGCGGCGCAGGAACGACCCGCCGGGCGACGCCGCCGAACTGGAACAGCGCAGGTACGGGCCGCGCCGCGGCATCCACCACATCCTCGACGCCCTGGACCGCGCGGGCGTCCGCGCCACGTTCTTCGTCCCCGGCTGGATCGCGGAGACCTACCGTCCCGCCGTCATCGAGATCCACGCCGCGGGACACGAACTCGCCCTGCACGGCTGGTGCCACGAGCCGCCCGCCGACCTCGGCGCGGGCGACCTGCGCGCCACCCTCACGCGGGCCTCGGACCTGCTCGCGGGTATCAGCGGCGTCCGCCCGGCCGGCTACCGCTCGCCCAGCTTCCGCATGGCGCCCGGGGCGTTCGAGACCCTGGCGGGACTCGGCCTCTCCTACGACAGCTCGATGATGGGCGACGACCGGCCCTACCGCATCGGCGACCTCGTCGAGATACCCGTCGACTGGGCCACCGACGACGCCGTGTACTACCGCTACACCGGCGGCGAACCCCGGCCGCCCTACGGCGCGGGCGATCTCTACGACGCCTGGCACGCGGAGCTCGCCGGGGCGCGCGAGGCCGGCTCGCTGGTGAACCTGACCATGCACCCCTGGCAGTCGGGGCGTCCGGCCCGCGCGCTGTGGCTGCGCCAACTCCTGCGGGACGCCAAGGACTTCGGGGACCTCTGGATCGGCACCGCGGGCGAACTCGCCGCCCACCACCTCGAAACCGGGCACCGGGGACCCGGCTCGCTCGACGTCCCCACCGACACCCTGGGATGGCCACTGTGACGACGGCACAGGACACCGCGAGCACCCGGGACGCGGTCCTCGACGTACGCGGCCTGCGCGTCTCCTTCGGTCCCGGCCTCGACGCCGTGGACGGCCTGACCCTGACCGCGCGGCGGGGCGAGACGGTCGCCGTGGTGGGCGAGTCCGGCTGCGGCAAGACGCTCAGCGCGCTCGCCCTCGCCGGGCTGCTGCCCGAGGGCGCCACCGCCACCGGCTCCGCCGTCCTCGACGGCCACCAGCTCGTCGGCAGGAGCGAGCGGCAGTGGCGACCGCTGCGCGGCGCCAAGGTCAGCATGATCTTCCAGGACGCGGCCACCGCGCTGAATCCGCTGATGTCCGTAGGCGCCCAGATCGAAGAGGTCATGGCCATCCACGGCACCCACCGGCGTGCGGCCAGGCGGGCCCGCGCCGTGGAACTGCTGACCTCCGTCGGCGTACCGGACGCGGCCACCCGCGCGCGCAGCCACCCGCACCAGCTCTCCGGCGGGATGCGGCAGCGCGTGATGATCGCCATCGCGCTCGCCGGGTCGCCCGACCTCGTCGTCGCCGACGAGCCCACCACCGCGCTCGACGTCACTGTGCAGGCCCAGGTGCTCGCGCTGCTGCGGGAGTCGACGCGGGACGCGGCGGTGCTCTTCATCACCCACGACATGGGTGTGGTCGCGCAGATCGCGGACCGGGTCGTCGTGATGTACGCGGGCGGTGTGGTGGAGTCGGGGGGGGGGGGGGGGGGGGGGGGGGGGGGGCGCCCCCCCCCCCCCCCCCCCCCCCGCGTCTCGCGCGGCGGTTCGTGCTTGTGGTCGACCGTTCCTGTGTGTGGTCGGCCGACCTCCTCCCGGCCGCGGGCGCCCTCACGC
>NZ_JAIUKE010000580.1 GCF_020176795.1 Streptomyces sp. 8L | reverse complement strand
GGCCGAGCCGGGTTCCCTCTGCTCCGCCACCGCATCCTCCTCCAGTGATCACCGCACAGCGTTACCACCGATTACGGGACAGAGCCGCTCATTTGACAGACCCGCTACCGGTTGGTCTTACCGTGCGGTGTCAAGAGGACGCGTCGAGGGAGGCGAGCAGGGCCAGGGCGTCGGCCGAGCGGATGCCGGGCTCGGCGTGCAGGAGCATCATCTCGGTCCTGCTGGCCCCCACCACTTGGAACTTCTCGACCAGGAGGTCCAGGGAGCCGACCTGTGGATGTTGTATCCGGAACATGGCCTCAGACGCGGAACGCACATCGTGGCGCGCCCACAGCTGACGGAATCGGTCGCTCTTGAGGGACATCTCCCCGATCAGAGCTTGCAGGCGCTCGTCGTCGGTCTGTGTGCCCACAGTGGCGCGCAGGTGGGCCACGGCGACGGCCGTGTAGTGCTCCCAGTCGGCGTGGTACTCCTGGAGCGCCTCGTCGGTGAAGAGGGCGCGCAGCCGGTTCGTCCCGGGCGCCAGCTCCGGTGACAGCGCCCGGGCCAGCCGGTTGGCGGCCAAGACATCGCTGTACTGGTTGAAGACGAACGCGGGCACATTGAGGGTCCGCAGGAGCATGTCGAGCCCCGACGGCAGGCGCTCGTCGGGAAGGTCGACGCTGCGGCGCGGTTTCGGGCCGGCGCGGGACAGAAGGTAGGCCGTGCTCTCCGTATCCAGCTGGAGGACCTGGGCGAGCGCATCGAGTACCTGAGCCGACGGGTTGCGGTCGCGGCCCTGCTCCAGGCGCAGGTAGTACTCGGCGCTGATGCCTGCCAGCATGGCGACCTCCTCGCGGCGCAACCCGGTCACCCGGCGCAACCCGTGTCCGGGCGGCAGGCCCGCATCGATGGGGGTGACCTGTTCGCGTCGCGCACGCAGGAAATCGCCGAAGGCATTGTCCACAAGGGCAGGCTATGCGGTCGCAATCGATTCAGGGTATCCCTGTCACTACCAGGAACACGGGGGAACTGGCAGGCCAGCTTCGCGCGGGTAAATCTCATTGGTATGACGATGCAGACGTGGTTCATCACTGGTGTCAACAGCGGGTTCGGGCGTGAGCTGGCCGAGCAGCTCCTTTCTCGCGGCGACCGGGTCGCCGGGACAGTACGGCGGGAAGGCTCGGTCGACGATCTGCACGCCAAGTACGGCGACCGCTTTTGGATCGGCCACCTCGACGTCACCGACCTGCGGCGGGTCCGCGAGGTTGCGGACGCCGCCTTCCGCGACCTCGGCCGTATCGATGTCGTCGTGATCAACGCCGGTTACGGCCTGTTCGGGGCTGCCGAAGAGTTCACCGACGAGCAGGTCGTCCATCAGATCAACACCAACCTTCTCGGCTCAATGCAGACGGCGCGGGCCGTGCTGCCTCACCTGCGTGCCCAGGGTGGCGGCCGGGTGATCCAGATCTCCTCGGTTGCCGGGCTCGCCGCATACGCCGGTGCCTCGCTCTACCACGCGAGTAAGTGGGGAGTGGAGGGCTTCACGGAGGCTCTCGCCCAGGAGGTTGCACCGTTCGGCATCGAGGTGACCCTCGTCGAGCCCGGCGGAGCGCGGACTTCCTTCACCGGCAGCAGCCTCCGGCTGAGTGAGCCCCTGGCCGCTTACGACGGGACGCCGGCCGCGATGGTGCGCGCCTTCCGGGACACCCAGATTACCGTTCCCGGCGACCCGGTGAAGGTCGCGGCGAAAGTCATCGATAGCGCCGCGCAGAAGGTGGCCCCGATGAGGGTCATCCTGGGCAGTGACTCCTACCAGGAAGTCACCGCGGCGCTGCGGAGACGGCTCGCTCAGGTCGAGCCTCAGCATGCGAGTGCGGCCGAGACCGACGCCGACAGCTGAGCACAGCAGCGGCCCCGACCGCTCACCATCCCCACACCTGACGATGCATCGCCGCGCACTGCGAGACACGGACGCCCTACCGAGTGGAGCGCACTGCATGGCCTCGATCGACGCCGAGACGACAGCGGGGACGGTCAGAGGGGGCTGCGTGACGGGATCGCCGCGTTCACGGGAATGCCCTATGCGGAGCAGCCGTTCGGCGCCAACGCGTTCAAGCCGCCCGTGCCGCGCGCTCCCTAGGTGTATTGACCACGAGCGTTGTTGACGACCCTGGTGATACTTGCTCTCCACAGGGAGTGAAGCTCCCGGAGTTGGCGATAGTTCGGGCCCAGCTCGGAAGGTAGTGGGCAGTCGCCACTTCTTACGTCGCTATGCGCCCTCCGGCTCGGCGGGTGGTGGCGTGTTCTCGCCGGCCAGGGTGGACAGGAGGCGCAGTTTGGTGGCTGCCTCGCTGCCGGGGTCGGCGGTGAAGACGACGATTCGGACGTCGGAGCCGTGCGCGGAGAGCACATCGCAGTCGAGTTCGATCGGCCCGACCTGCGGGTGGTTGATCGTCTTGCGTGCCGTCTTGTGGTGGCCCACTGTGCCACTCGCCCACAGCCGGGCGAATTCCTCGCTCCTGCTGCGCAGCTCGTTGATCATCTCTTTGAGTTCGCGGTCGGCCGGGTAGCGTCCGGCGACATCCCGCAGGTCCGCCACCAGGGACGCCTTGTGCTCGTCGGGGTAGGGGTGGCGTACGGAGACGACTTCTTCGATGAAGGTCATCCAGACGATGTTCGCGGTCCGCCCGCGCCGTCCGCTCCAGTCGACCCCGGTCAGGGCGGGCCACAGGTCGTTGTGGTCGAGGTGGGTCCAGGCGGCGTCGAAGACCGCGATCGGCGCGTCGCCCAGGCGATCGATCAGCCGCTGCACACTCGGCCCGATTCGCTGCGGCACCAGGCCGTCGCGGTCGGAGGCGAGCCCGGCCAGGCGGCAGACCAGCTCGTACTCGGCCGGGGAGAGCCGCAGTGCTTCGGCAAGCGCCCGCAGGACGGGGCCGCTGGGGTGCGCACGGCCCTGCTCGATGCGCTTGATGTAGTCCGGCGAGATCAGCGCCAAGTCGGCGACCTCCTCGCGGCGCAGTCCCGCGGTGCGGCGGGCGCCCGACGGGGGCGGCAGTCCCACATCACTGGGCTGGAGCCGTGCCCGCCAGGAACGCAGCAGGACGGCCAGCGTCGGAGTCTCGTTCATGACTCCATTGTCGGCACTTGAGGCACCCATCTGGCCCTGCGATCGCCCGTTCAGCCTGGCACAAACAGGGCCAGGCTCCTGGCACGCATTCATACAAGCGTGGATATCTAATGGATGGCGGGGGTGGTCTCGGAAAGGCACTTCATGAGTGACACGGAAATAGGTCCGCCCATTGCGCTGGTCACCGGCGCGAACAAGGGCATCGGCCTGGAGACAGTGCGCCGCCTGGTCGACCAGGGGTTTCGCGTCTACCTGGGAGCCCGCAGCGCGGAGCGAGGACAGCCCGCCGCGGACAGCGTCAAGGCACAGTTTCTGCAGCTCGACGTGACCTCAGACGACTCGGTCCAGCAGGCCGTCGCATTCATCCAGAAAGAACACGGCCACCTTGACGTCCTCGTCAATAACGCCGGTATCGGCGGCCCGCGGCGCGAACCACAGGATTACACCGCCAACGACATGGCCACGGTGCTGATGACGAATGTCGTCGGCTACATGCGCCTCATTCACGCCTGCCTGCCGCTGTTGGAAAAGAGCAGTAATCCGCGGGTGGTGAATGTCAGCAGTGGCCTCGGTTCGTTCGCGCTCTTCCACGACCTGGACCGCATCGAGTCCCGAGCCGGCACCGTGCCGTACGCGGCGTCGAAGGCAGCGATCAACATGATGACCGCCCGCCTGGCGCGGCTGCTGCCCCACATCCACATCAACGCCGCCGACCTCGGTCAGACCTCGACCGAACTGAGCGGCAACCAGGGCCATTCGATCCAGGACGGCACGGACGCCATCGTCCACTTCGCTCTTGCTGGGCCCGACGGCCCCAGCGGAACGTACGCCGACCGCACCGGCGAACTCCCCTGGTAAGCAACCCACTTCACAAAGGAACCACACGCATGATTCTCGTCACCGGAGCCACCGGAAACGTCGGCAGCGAGCTCGTCAAGCAGCTCGTCGACGGCGGACACGACGTCCGTGCCTACATCCGCAACCCTGACAAGGCCGGCATGCTACCGGCGGCAGCCAAGATCGCGATCGGCGACCTCAACGACACCGCTGCTCTCCACAAGGCGTCCGAGGGAGTCGACGTCGTCTTCTTCATGCAGGCCGCTCCGCTCCCCGCGCAGGCACAGAACGTCGTGGACGCCGCCAAGGCCGGCGGGGTGAACCGGATCGTGGTGCTGTCCTCGATCGGCACGGTCATTCACCCCCGACCGATCATCGGCGAAATGATCAACACCCGAGACGACGTGCTCCGGGAGTCGGGGATCGCGATCACCTACCTGCGTCCGAACACGCTGTCCAGCAACGCCCTGTGGTGGAAGGAAAGCATCGACAGCGAGGGCAAGGTCTACGACCCGACCGACCCGGGTCTGACCTCTCCGATCGACCCGCACGACATCGCTCGCGTCGCTGCCACGGTTCTGACCGAGAGCGGTCACGAGGGTCACGGCTACATCCTCAACGGCCCCCAGGCGCTCAGCGCCAAGGAGCAGGTGGAGATCCTCGCCGACGTCCTGGGCCGGGACATCGAGTTCGTGTCCGTCACGCCGGAGCAGTACGCCAAGACCAACATCGAGCGCGGCACTCCGGAAGGACAGGCGCGCGGCCTGCAGAACCTCCACGAGCTGTTCCGTGCCGGCCGATCCGGCATCCTCGCCGACGATGTGCAGAACCTCACCGGCATCGCGCCGCGCACGTTCCGCCAGTGGTGCGAGGAGCACCGCGCCGACTTCAGCTGACACCAGATGGGGCGCAGCACGGCAGGAGGCGGATCGTCTCTGCCGTTGACAGACCCACACGCCGACGGCGTGAGCACGCGCTACGTCCCCCTCTTGAACGGATGCGTGGGGGGGGGGGGCGGGGGGGGGGGGGGGGCCCCGCGCCCGGGGGGGGGGCCCCCGCCGCACCCCCCACCGCCCCCGCACCAGCCGGGGGGGGGCCCAGCCACAG
>NZ_JAIUKE010000579.1 GCF_020176795.1 Streptomyces sp. 8L | reverse complement strand
CCGCTCCCGCCCGGGGTCTCGCTCCTGGCGGCCGAGTCGCCCCCCCGCCCGACGCTCCGCCCCGCGCTCGCCCCCCCCCCCCCCCCCCCCCCCCCCCCCCCCCCCCCCCCCCCCGCCGCATCTCCTCCTCGCCAACGTGCACCTCCAGGTCAGGGCGGGACAATCACAGACTGAAGAGGCCCCCGTGTCACACCCCAACGCGCGTTTGGCCATCCACGGCAGACGCCTCTTGGTCGATCGGGTTCGAGCAGGCAGGCCCGTCGCCCATGTCGCCGACAAAATGGGGATCTCCCGCGCAACTGCCTACAAGTGGGTCCAGCGCTGGCGAGCCGAAGGCGACCCAGGTCTCTACGACCGCCCAAGTCGGCCCCTCACCACTCCACACCGCACGCCCTCAGACCTGGAGGAGCAAGTCTGCGCGCTGCGACGTGAGCGGAAACTCGGCCCGGCGCGAATCGGCCCGATCATGGGCATGCCCGCCTCCACGGTGCACCGTGTGCTGACTCGCCACGGCCTGAACCGCTTGCGATGGATGGACCGGCCCACCGGCCAGGTCATACGACGCTACGAACGAGCGAGCCCCGGCGAACTCGTCCATGTCGACATCAAGAAACTCGGCAACATCCCTGACAGCGGCGGCCATCGGATCATGCCCCGCCAGCAAGCCCTCGCCAACCGGCAGACCACCACCGACGCCCGCAAGGGCGGCAGTCCTGTGATTGGCTACAGCTTCGTCCACTCCGCCATCGACGACCACTCCCCGCTCGCCTACAGCGAGGTCCTGACCAACGAGCGCAAGGAGACCGCCGCCGCGTTCTGGCGGCGAGCGAACGCCTTCTTCACCGCTCACGGCATCACCGTCGAACGGGTCCTCACGGACAACGGATCCTGTTACCGATCCCGGCTGTTCGGACAGACCTTGAGCACGGCCGGCATCGTCCACAAACGCACCCGTCCGTATCGTCCGCAGACAAACGGCAAGGTCGAGCGCCTGAATCGCACCCTGCTCGACGAGTGGGCGTACGTGCGCCCGTATTCCAGCAACGCCGAACGCACCGAAGCTCTGGTGGACTTCTTGCACACCTACAACTACCACCGGTGCCACACCGCACTCGGTGGTTACCCGCCCATCAGCCGCGTCAACAACCCTGCGGGTCAATACATCTAATACTCCAGCAGTACTTTGAGGCTTGACCTGGGTGAATGTCGAGCGGTGGGAGTGTAGCGGGACGGTTCATGGTCA
>NZ_JAIUKE010000578.1 GCF_020176795.1 Streptomyces sp. 8L | reverse complement strand
GGGCCATGATCCGCGACGGAGCGTACTACCAAGCCACACCACCGGTCACGGCCGCGGCTTGACAACGTCATTGGGAAGTCTCCTGGTGTTCGGTCAGGCGGTGATGACGCGGGTGGAGATGCCGGCCTTGCGGGCGCGGCGGAGGCAGTCGGCTGTGCCGCGAGAGTTCTGGTGGCTGAAGCCGACGACGAGTAGCGGCGCCAGGTCGATCATCTCCTGGTTCCGGCGGTGTCCTGCCCAGGGGCAGTAGTTGCGTCCGCGGGTGCGGCGGCGATGGTCGGGTGGGCAGTCGGACGTGCAGGGGCCGGGCCAGTCTGCGGGGTGTGGGTCAGTGGGAATGCCGTGGTTGTGGGCCCAGATGTCGGCGAGGGTGTCGGCGCCGTCTTCTGCTGCTCCGTGAGTGAGGAGCATGCCGTCGTAGCCGTCCTGGAGGGTGTCGTGCCAGGTGTCGAGGAGGATGCCGGCGAGTAGCTGCGGGTCGGGCCAGGAGCGGCTGCCGGTGACGAGAATCCGGGCGAGGTTCGGGCCGGTCATGTGGCGCCCCTTTCCAGGATCGTCTTCAGACGTGCTCGGGCGAGGTGCTCGGTGAAGTAGGTCTCGCCCTGGCGAGCTGGACCTCGCTGGTTTGCGGGCAGTCCGAGGCGGTCGCGGACGCGCCATACGAAGAGGACCCGGCGATGCAGACGATCGGCTATCTCGCGGTCATTGAGGCCGGCGGCGTGGAGGCGCCGCACTGCCTCTTCGCGGTCGCCGAGCCTTGTTCGCTCGGGGGGATCCCCAGCCATCAGTCGCTGGACCGCGACCTCATCTACGTCAGCGCGGCTGAGTTCCCATTCGCGATGAACAGTCTGGGCGCGGCTCATGTCGCCGCTGGACCAGCCTCTGTGGTAGCAGGTGCGACAGAAGCCTTTCGCGAAGTGCGTTCGGTCGCACCAGCTGTTGGCGCACTCCCGCTTGCGGCCTGGCGGTCTCCCTGTCCTTGCCATCAGCCCTCGCCAGCGTCAAGGGGCGCGAGGGCTTCCTCTATGTCCTTCAAGCGCACGACGCGCAGAAGACCGGAGGCGACGGAGATGTCGCAGTACGGAGTGATGTCACGGACGGATTGCACAACGGCACGCAAGCGCCGGTTTTCCTCGGCCAGCTCGTCGTAGGTCGGCTTGAGGTTCTGCATGCTGTTCCCTCCATCGGTGAGCCCGGCCGCGCAATATGGCCGGGCTCTAGTGGTCATGCGGTCTTCGGCTAGGCGGCGGTGGCAGCGGTGATGGCGTCGTTCAGCCAGAACAGGGCGTCCTCCCCCCGCTCACGGCGAAAGGCACTGAGGGCGCGGGCCAGGTTGTCGGCAACGGCGCGCCGGTACGTCGGGCCATAGGTGATGTACGGCAGGAGCTGCGTGCGGATTGCGCCGAGGAGGGCTGACTTCGAAAGCGACTGTTCCCCGGCCGCGCCAGCGACTTGGTCGGGCAGGGTGACGTCGAGACTGGCGAGCCAGGTGTCGGTCTGGTGAGTGCCGATCATGTTGACCTCCCGGTCAACGGTGGCGGGCTGTTGCCGCCGGATCTCCATGTCGCCTGACGCCCACACTATCCGTTAAGCATTATTAGAGCAATGCTTAATCGGGCTGGAGTGGGCGCGATCGGCCAGGTCATGAGGCGGCTTCGAAGGCTCGGCGGACTGCGGGGCCGTGGCCGGCCTTCTGGGCGCGGGCCATGCGGATAGCGGCCTGCCGTACCGCCTCGGCTGCGTCATGCTGGTCTGCCGTCGAGGTTGCGACGCGTTCGGCTTCGGCGACGCCGTCGGTGAATGCTTCGGGTGGCTCGCGGTGGGCGGGGTCGCTTATGAGCGCGTCGAGTCGGGCGCGTGCTGCGGCGACGAGGGGGTGCTCGGTGGCCGTGTCCGGCTTGTGCTGCTGGTGGAGGGCGAGGTTGTGCCGGTAGCCGGGCGAGGCGGTCTCCCGGGTCCGTACCGGACCGAGCACAGGCTCCGCGGGCTCGCCTGCCGTCGCGGGTACGGCTAGCTCTGGGATGGGGCCGACGGGCAGGATACGGATGCTGCGGACGACGGGCTTGCCGAGCTTCTCGTTGATGCGGGCCACGAGCTGGCGCTGGAACACGCTCAGGTGGGTTCTGTACGTGTGGGAGGCGGGGCGCAGTCGGAGTTCGCCACGGTCGGGGTCGTAGCCCTCAGGGGCGACGTGGCCGACGAGTTCGGGGCAGAGGGTGGCCCATTCGGCAAGGACGCCACCGCCAGCGGTGGGGGTTTCCCAGCCTTGCTCGGTCATGAGTCGGTCGACGGCGGCGCCGAACTGCATCGGATCGCGTCCGTCAGCGCCTCGCCGGCTGGAGACGCGGCGGGTCTTGGTCTTGCTGGCAGGCCGGTTCTTGGCGGCCTGGCGGGCAGCCGCGAGTGCGACACGAGCGAGGTCGGCCCCGGAGGGCTGCGGGTCAGACATAGAGGGCCTCCTGACGGTCCCGGGTGCGGCAGTCCTGGCGGATGGCGAAGGTGACGAAGTCGAGGCCGTACAGGTCGAGGGCGTCGTCCTTGTCGTGCTCGTAGTGGTCGATGACGTCGGGCCAGCTGTTCCAGTCGAGGCGGGCCAGGACGCGGTCTTCGTTGGTGCGCTCGGGCTTCGTCGTCTCGAGGGGCGCGAACAGCGCGGCAAGGGAGGCCCGCTCGGCGGCGGCACGGCCTGCGGTGCTGTCCTCCCAGACGATGGCCTGCTCGATGTCCTGCCGCAGTTCGCGGTCCGTGGCCCGGTCGGCTTCGGCCTGGTACAGGGCGGCAGCGACGACACGGTGCGGGGCGGTCGGCTCCCAGGCGTAGCCCGCGGCGTGCCGGAACCCTGCGTCGACGACGAACCGGACAGCCTGCTCCTCGGTCCACTGCTGCTCGCCCATGTCGGCGCACACCCAGCGGATCTGGTCGTGGGTGGAGTTCCGCATCCACGGCACGCGGCGGCGGATCGCGCGGGCGAGTTTGTCGCCGAGTTGCATTCCGGCGGCGGTGACCTTGTCGCCGAGGATCGTGGCCCGCTTCTTGCTGCTGCTGGTTTTGGGGGTTCGGGGGGAGGTGCTGGGGGTCTTTCGCGACCGCGCTGCGGTAGTAGTAAAACCACCCACCATCTGAACCTTCTCCTCTACATCAGCTGAGGTAAGGGAAGGGGGCGCACAAGATCCAGAACGGCAGTTGTCTACAGGGCAGTTATCCACAGGCGCAGGGCCCTCGAGCGGCTCATCTGGGGCGGTGTGCGGGTTGCGGTAGTCGACGACGATGCGGGCCTCGTAGCCGGCGCCGATCCGCTCGATGCCCATGGCGTCGTCGTACTCGGCGGGGATGGTCGCGGCGTAGATGGTGGCGGTGCCTGCGTAGCCGCCCAGGCCGAGCTTGGAGCGGACGTTGCGGCGGGTGCCGTGGACGACCCAGGCGAGGGCTCCCAGCTCCCGCAGGACGGCAACGTGGCGCTTGACGGTGGACCGGTCGATGCCGAGGCGTGCGGCGGTCTCGTCGAGGCAGTAGCGGGCGTGGCCGGTGTCGTAGTCCATGCGCTTGGCGAGGTCTTCGGCGACGCGGAGGGTGGTGCTGCTGGCCTTGGGGTGGAGCCCTGCGGAGATGAGCCAGCGCACGGAGCGCAGCCATCGTCGGGGCCCGGTGCGGCGAGAAGGGGTGTTCTCCAGTTCCTGGAGGGTGCCTCGGATGGGTTCCCAGGCGACACCGGGTGCCCCCTGGGAGGGGGACTTTCGGCGCGTTTCGGGCGTCTCGTGGGCGCCAAGCTGACAAGAGGGGGTGCGCTGAGGCACTATGTACCTGCTTTCTTCGGGCACGCAAAAAGCGCCCGGTGAAGGTGAGTGGTTCGGGAAGAACCAGAAGTTCGCCCTCGGGGTGGCACCCGATGGGCCTTGGCTCGGACTGGTAATCCGGGCCGTTATGTGAGGCCGTGAGGTCCGGTCGGTGGTCGGCAAACCACCAGCAGGGTCAGCGGCTAGCGGTAGAGGAAGTGCTCCCCGGCAAGGGAGCAGGAGACCTCCCGCTTCCGGTGGCTACGTCAAGCAGTCCCCTTCACTGGGTGAGGTCTGCCCCTGCGCCTGGTCGGCGAGGGAAGCTTCTTCGTCCGGCAGTACGTCACCGGCGAGAGTCCATACGACATAGAGCCGGTACGTCCCAGCAACGACGGCGAGTGCCCAGTGGTTGCCCACGTGGTGCTCAGCCTGGTTGCACATGGCCCCGTAGTTGGGACCATGTGCTGGGTAGGTGGCCGAGCACAGCTCACCGTCTGGGAGGTCTGGCGCAACACGACGGGCGCTCATCGCTGCGCCTCCCAGCCGTAGCCCTGAGCGAGCAGCCGCACGACCGGGCACGTGTCGCCGTAGTCGAACTGAGTCCACTCATCGAGGTAGCCGGTGGCGTCCTTGGCCGGGCAGGAGTGCATCTTCCGCCTGTGCAGTTCGAGGAGCTTCCGGTCGGCGGCGCAGCGACGCAACACTGAGGCAGGACCGGCGCAGTCACATACGGCGCCGGGTACTTCTGCGGCCATCAGCATGTCGGCAACATCAGCTAGGCCGATTAGATGCACATCGCATTCGCGGTCGTGCCAGCGGTCGGCGTTGCTCGCGGCTTCAACGACAGCGGTCTCCAGCCAGGCGAGGATGTCCTCGCCCTGGGCGGTCGGGTCGGCGCTCATCGCTGCGCCTCCCCGTCTTCGTGGCGTTCCTGCTCCGCGCAGATGTCGCGGATCATGTCGGCCATCTCGCCGAACTCTCCGTATTCGTACTCCTCGCTCAGCCCATGCGAGCAGCCGAGGGTTGCTTCGAGGCGCGCGTATTCGCAGCCCGTCTCGCAGCCGTAGAGGCCGTCTGAGGCGTCCTGTTCCGAGACGTGAAGATCCGGACAGTCAACGAGGTGCCGAGCGGCTTCGGAGACGGAGTTCCGGAAGGACGGAATCGGACTGTCCAGATTGGAGCGCGTCTGCTCGTGGAACTTCCGCAGGATGTACCGGGCGACGAGAGCATCGGCGTGAGCCGCGCCCTGGTCGGCGGTCATGCGATCGGGGTGGTCGTAGCGGTACCCGTCTGCGACGCCGGTGTGATCTTCACGGCGGAGACCTGGGTCCTACTGGTTGCCGGGAGCATTGCCCGGGTACTCTTGGCCACGTCGGCACCTTCATTCGCTTCGAAACGGGTTGTGTGTCGGCCCGGCCCCGCCCCTGGTGTTAGCCGCACCTGGGAATCCGCGGGGCCGTTCCTCTTTGTCTGTGTGCACCGACCACCTGAATGGTCGTCTGACGCAAGGCCCAGCCTACCTTTTCCATCCACAACTTGTCCCCCCGTTCCCCCGTCGTGTCCTTTTGTCGCACAAGTCACCGACGCCATCAGTGCTCACGACCCGACTCGCCGTCAGCAGGATGCGACTCAGTCGCCCTTGACGCGATCGACGCCGACCGGGCAACCTGACCCGCCATCGCATGAAACGCCGCCCCCGACAGCGCGGCCCGATGCGCCTCCAGTTCGTCACGACGGAACGACGGGTTCGCCGCGATCAACCCCGCCCGGAATCCCGCTGCCGCATACAGCTTCGCCACCTCGTCCAAGACCGCCGGATCAACATCCGGGAACAGGTAGCGAGGCAGCATCTCCGGCTGGCCCACCGCATCGAGCATGCCGTCCGCCATCAACCCGGCCAGGAACTGGCCCGACGACGTCGCCATCCCCGCACACATCAGGTCCGTCCGTACCGTCTCCCACCCGTCATCCGAACCAGCAGCAGAAGCAGGGGCAATCGGGCTGGTGGTCATGCGGCACGCTCCATCAGGTCGTCACTCTCGGTCGTCTCGTCCAACTCCAGGTCCAGCAGTGCCAACTGCACCGCATGCGCACGGCGTATCCGCCGCTGCCGCGCCCCATCCGACGTGGGCGCCGCAGCCACCGGCAGGTCATCCCGCACCACCTCCACCGACGCAGGCAGCAGCCCATGCCGCCGCGCCGCCGCCAGCAACTGCTCACGCGTCGCCGCCTCCCGATCCAGCCCCAACACCAAGCAGAGCTTCGACCGGTGCCAGTTCGCCGTCCGCGTATCCAACCCCGCCAACCGAGCCACCTCATCCGCATCCGCCGACCCCGCCAACGCGACCAGCACAGCCCGCTTCTGCGACGTATCCCCATGCGCCGGCTCCGGCACCATCCGCCGCGCCGCAATCAACGCCCGGTGCCGCTCCAACGCCCGCCGGCCCCCCGCCACCCCATGCGGCTCCCATCGTTATCTAGTGCTGTCAAGCATCACAGCAGGTCATAGGCAATACAAACTTTCAGACACGTGAGGCATGTTGGCG
>NZ_JAIUKE010000577.1 GCF_020176795.1 Streptomyces sp. 8L | reverse complement strand
CCACCCGCCCCATACCCGACCGTCGCGCCCACCCGCCGAGGATGCGCTCCTTCGATGTCCCGCCCGCTGATGCCACCACCGCCACCGGCCCCGCCACGGCTCTCGCGCCCGGCCTCGCAGGCGACCCCGTACGCAACCCGGCACGCGACCCGGCAGTCGACGGTGCGAGCGACGCCCCGGGGGACGCGGCGCACGACTCCGCGAGCGGCTTCGCTCCCGCCTTCGCGATCGCGGAGAGCGTTAATGATTTCCCTGACGCCGGGTCACCGCGGGTCCCCCGGCCGACGGCCCGCGGGGCTACCGTCGTACGTGGCGTACGCGTCGGCGCGCACGGTGAAGGGGACTGGCACATGAGCTTCGACGACGAGCACGACTACCACGGAGACCGCGGGCAGACACGCACCCGCCTGCCCGAGAGCGGCGGCGACGGCTACGGGGGCGCCCGCCGCCCCGTGCGCATGTCCCGCTCCGTCATCACGGTCGTCGGCGTCGTCGTCCTGCTCATCGCGGCGATCGCCTTCGCGAACCGAGGCGGCGGAAGCCATAACTCCGCGTCCGACGGCAACGACCGCGGTACGGGCACCGGCGCGGCGGCGGACCCGACCGCGCCGAGCGGCACCAAGCCGGTCAAGGGCACCTCGGCCCCCGACTCCACCATTCCCGCCGGCTTCGCCAACGACCAGCAGGGCGCGGCCAGCGCCGCCGCCAACTACGCGGTGGCCCTCGGCTCCGACGGCATGTTCCACCCCGACCAGCGCCACGCGATCATCGCCACGATCTACACCCCGTCCGCCGCGGCCAAGCTCACCACCAGCCTCGACGCCGCCTACTCGACCCCCTTCCTGGCCCAGCTCGGCCTCGACGCGAACGGCGACGCCCCCCAGGGCAGCACCTTCGTCTCCCGCACGATCCCGGTGGGCACCAAGGTCGAGAGCTTCAGCACGGGCGCGGCCAAGGTCAGCGTCTGGTACACGGGCCTGATCGGCATGGCGGGCACGGACTCCAAGAACCCGGTCACCACCACCTGGAAGACCAGCACCTTCCAGCTGCAGTGGACCGGCAAGGACTGGAAGATCGCCTCCGACACGGAGAAGGAAGGCCCCGCCCCGGTCCCCGGCGACGACACGGCCTCCACAGCGGATCAGATCACCAAGGCTGTCCAGCAGTTCGGAGGCTTCACCTATGCCAGGTAGCTCCCACGGCCGCTCCCGTTTCCGTGGCCGATCGGTCGTGACCGTACTCGCGGGCCTCCAGGCCGCCGCCGTCCTGCTCGCGACGCGGGCCGCTGCCGCGCCGTCCCCGGGCCCGTCGGTCGACTGCGACGCGCAGAAGGGCCTCGCACAGGACTACTGCAAGTCCGGTGGCAGCGGCGGCACCAGCCTCCCCGGCACCGACGCCCTCGACCCTCTCTCCTCCCTCGGCCGCGGCTGTGCCGAGGCCGCCGCGTGGACCATCGGAAAGCTGTCCAGCGCCGTCAAGGAGACCGCGAACGTCGACTTCACGAACGCGTCCTTCCTGCGCCAGTACGCCGTCGTCTTCGCCGCGTCCACGATCCTCACGCTCGTCCTGTGGCTGCTCGCGGTCGCCAAGCGCGCCGTGCGCGGCGTACCGCTGACGACCGCGATCTCGGAGGCCGTCGGCTTCCTCTGGCTGACGGTCCTCGCCTCCGCCTTCACCCCGCTGATCCTCTACACGGTCGTCTCGGCCGTGGACAGCGTCACCGACGTCATCTCGAAGAGCACGGGCGGCCAGACCGACGTCTTCTTCGGCGGGTTCTCCGACGCCCTGAAGAAGGGCAACGACATCGGCGGCGGCCCGATCATGCTGATCGTCGTCTCCCTCGTGTCGATCCTCGCGGCCGGCGTCCTGTGGCTCGAACTCGTCATAAGGGCGGCCCTCCTCTACGTCGGCGCGCTCCTCGGCACCGTCGTCTACGCGGGGCTCGTCGACAAGAACATGTGGGGCCACGTCCGCCGCTGGGCCGGCATCATGATCGCCGTGATCATGGTGAAACCCGTGATCGTCGTCGTCCTGAGCCTCGCCGGCGCCCTCTCGGGCGACAACGGCCCCGACGCGTTCTCCGCCGTCGTCTCCGGCCTCGCCATCATCCTGCTCGCGATCTTCGCGTCCGCCATGATCTATCGCTTCGTCCCCGGTTTCGGCGACGAGATCTCCTCCTCGCGCGCGGGCCGCAAGCAGGCCACCGACGGCTCGCAGGCCGCCGCCGTCCTCTCCTCCCCCGCCAACCTGGTCGCGCAGGGCATCAAGACGCACTCCACCCGCGCCCCCCGGGGGGGCGGCGGCGGGGGCGGCGGGGGGGGGGGCGCCCGGCCCGCCCCCCCCCTGAGCGGCGGCGTCGCCGCCCACAGCTCGCGCCCGTCCGGGGGCGGGGCCGGCGGCGGACATGTCCCCTCCGCCGCACCCCCGCCCCGCTCAAGTCCGACCAGCGGCACACCGCACGGCTCCCGCTCCACGGGCGGCGGCCCGGGCGGCGGCTCCGGCGGCTCAGGCACCAACAGCAGGAGGTAGAGGGCGTTGACGACCCAGTCCCACCCCATCGCGCCCCGTCGCACGTATCTCGTCGGCCGGGCCAGGCCCAACGCGATCGTCGGCAAGAACCGCGAGACCGGCGAGATCGCCCTGATCATCGCCGGCGCCTTCCTCGGCATGATGAGCGGCCTCGTCGTGCCCGTGCTGTCGCTGCGGATCGTGTTCCTCATGGGCTTCCCCATGCTGGCCCTCGCCGCCGTGTACGTGCCGTACAAGCACCGCACGTTCTACAAGTGGTTCGAGATCAACCGCAGTTACAAGCGCATCCTGCGGCGCGGCACCACCTACCGCTCGTCCGCCATGGAGGCGGGCACGTCCGCAGACGGCCGCGAGGTGGAGGTCGGCCCGCCGCCCGGCATCGGCCATGTCAACTGGCTCGCCGCGCCCTTCGGCCCCGACGAGATCGCCGTACTCCTGCACGCCGACCGCCGTACGGTGACGGCCGCGATCGAGATCGAGGGCCCGGGCGTCGGCCTGCGCGACAGCGAGGACCAGGAGGCGCTCGTCGACCGGTTCGGCACGCTCCTGAAGCATGTCGCCAACGGCGACGGCTTCGTGACCCGCCTCCAGATGCTCGCCCGCACCCTCCCCGCCGACCCGGACGCTCACGCCAAGGACGTGGCGCAGCGCGGCGACACGAATTCCCCGCACTGGCTCCAGGACTCCTACGACCAGCTCCAGTCGATGGTGTCCACCTCCAGCGAGCAGCACCGCGCGTACCTCGTCGCCTGTATGCACTTCAACCGCGAACTGGCGGCCGAGGCACAGACCATGGCCCGCGCCTCCAGGACCGCCGGCTCCGGACGCCGCCTCGACCGGGACGCGGGCCTCGCCATCGTCATGGCCCGCGAGCTGACCGACATCTGCGCCCGCCTCGCGGAGGCGGACATCCGGGTGCGCCAGCCCCTCGGCCAGGCCCGCCTGGCGTCGCTCGTGCACTCCATGTACGACCCCGACCACGCCATCGACCACATCCAGGCCATGACGAAACGAAACGCCTGGCCCGCCGAGCTCGACGCCGTCGAGCCCACCCATCTGAAGGCCAAGACCCGCGAGTCGGCCACCCGCGCCCCCTGGTGCCACGCCACGGCCTGGGTCAAGGAATGGCCGATGACGCCCGTCGGCGTGAACTTCCTCGCCCCGCTGCTCGTCCACACCCCCGACGTGATCCGCACGGTCGCCGTCACGATGGACCTGGAACCCACCGAGATCGCCATCGAGCGCATGCTCACCGAGAAGACCAACGACGAGGCGGAAGCCAGCCGCGCCGCGAAGATGAACCGTACGGTCGACCCGCGCGACATCGCCGCCCACGGCCGGCTCGACCAGCGGGGTGAAGATCTGGCCAGCGGCGCTGCGGGCGTCAACCTCGTCGGGTACATCACGGTGTCCTCCCGATCGCCCGAGGCCCTCGCCCGCGACAAGCGGACGATCAGGGCGTCCGCCGGAAAGTCCTACCTCAAGCTGGAGTGGTGCGACCGCGAGCACCACAGGGCCTTCGTGAACACCCTGCCCTTCGCCACCGGAATCCGCCGGTGACGGCCACCCCGCTACCCCTCCGCAACGCCCGCCACACCCCGTACACCCGCGGCACCCGCAGAACGTTCACCCCGCTCAACCCGTACGAGACGTCCAACCCGCACCACCCGCAACACGCAAGCCACCCGCACCACCGCAACCGACCGCCCCGCTCCCACCGCCGAGCCGAAAGGGGTCCGCGATGAAAGATCCGCTGTCCATCATCACGGACGCGTTCACCAGCTTCCTGTTCGGAGCTGTGGAGACCACCCGGCTGCCCGTCCGCACGTCGACGGGCCAGGCCCAGGCCGTCTACCTGCCGACGGCCGCACCGGGCCTCGGCGACAGCGGTGTGATCATCGGCCGCGAGGTGTACAGCGGCAAGGGCTACATCTACGACCCGTTCCAGCTGTACGGGCAGCAGCTGCCCGCCCCGCACTGGCTGGTCCTCGGCGAGTCCGGCAACGGCAAGTCCGCCCTGGAGAAGACGTACGTCCTGCGCCAGCTCCGCTTCCGCGACCGGCAGGTCGTCGTCCTCGACGCCCAGGGCGAGGACGGCGCCGGCGAGTGGAACCTCATCGCGCGGCAGCTGGGGATAACCCCCATCCGGCTCGACGCGATGGCCGCCCTGGACGACGGCATCCGCCTGAACCCCCTCGATCCCGCCATCACCACCACCGGCCAGCTGGCCCTGCTGCGCACCATCATCGAGGTCGCCATGGGCCACGGCCTAGACGAGCGGTCCGGCTTCGCGCTCAAGGTCGCCCACGCCTACGTCAACGAGACCATCACCGAGCGCCAGCCCGTGCTCATGGACATCGTGGACCAGCTGCGCCACCCGAAACCCGAGTCCGCCGAGGCCATGAACGTCGACATAGACGACGTACGGGCCTGGGGCCTCGACGTGGCACTCGTCCTCGACCGCCTGGTCGACGGCGACCTGCGCGGCATGTTCGACGGCCCCACCAGCATCGGCATCGACCTCGACTCCCCGCTCATCGTCTTCGACCTCTCCCACATCGACCGCAACTCGATCGCGATGCCGATCCTGATGGCGATCGTCGGCGTCTGGCTGGAACACACCTGGATTCGCCCCGACCGGAAGAAGCGCATCTTCCTCGTCGAGGAGGCCTGGCACATCATCAACAGCCCGTTCGTGGCGCAGCTGTTCCAGCGCCTCCTGAAGTTCGGCCGCCGCCTCGGCCTGTCCTTCGTCGCCGTCGTGCACCATCTCTCCGACGTCGTGGACGGCGCCGCAGCGAAGGAAGCCGCGGCCATCCTCAAGATGGCCTCCACCCGGACGATCTACGCGCAGAAAGCCGACGAGGCGCGCGCCACCGGCCGCGTACTGGGCCTGCCGCGCTGGGCCGTCGAGATCATCCCGACCCTCACCCCCGGCATCGCCGTGTGGGACGTCAACGGCAACGTGCAGGTCGTCAAACACCTCGTCACCGAGGCCGAACGACCGCTCGTCTTCACCGACCGCGCCATGACGGAGGACTCGGGCGGCACCGGCCCCGCGGACGACGAGAACGGCCTGCTGCCCACCGAGAACCTGCCCGAGGACATCCAGGCCGCCGAGTGGGAGGCGGAGCAGCGCGCCGCCTATCTGGAGCATCAGCGCCGGCTCAACGAGTCCTCCGAGTCGACGGTGGCGTGAGGCCCATGGACCCCCGAGACGACTGGCCGGACCGCTCCGACCCGTCCTACCGATCGGACCAATTCGACCAATCCGACCGATCCGACGCGCCGTACCGGTCGGCCCGTGGCAACAGGGGCGGCGGGCGGCCCGGCGGCGGCCGCCAAGGCGGTATCCCCGACGGCCTGCTGCTCGGCCTGATCGGGTTCCTCCTGGGTCTCGCGGTCCTCGTCTGGACGGCGACCGGTCTCGGCGGCCTGTTCACCCACGGCTCCTGGCCGGACGGTCTGGCCTTCACGCGCACACCGACCGCCATACGAGCTCTCGTCACCCGGCCGCACGACCTCGCCGGCGCCTGGCCCGCCACCCCGCCGCACCAGCTCTCCGGCTACGGCCTGTTCTGGGGTCTGCTGATCAGCCAGCTGATGGTGCTGACCGTCCTCACGGTCTTCACCCTGGGCACCGTGACCCGCTGGCGTGCCGTACGGGCCGCGCGCCGCGAACGCGCCCGCCGCCTGGCGTACGCCCGCACCCACGGCCCCGACCCAGCCGCCACCACTCCCCCTACGACAACGCCCCAACCCCAAGCCCAACCGGAACCACCTCGGCAGCCCCACAC
>NZ_JAIUKE010000576.1 GCF_020176795.1 Streptomyces sp. 8L | reverse complement strand
CCCCGCCCCCTCGTCCACGACCACCGGGCGCGGCGGCGGCCCCGACCCTCCGCTCACCGCACGTCCGCCCGCATCAGCACCCGCGTCAGCCGCACCACGGCCTGCGGGTTCGCCCGCCCCAACTCCACCAGCGGACGCGCCGGCACCGCCACACACGACGCCAGATCCGGCCTCAACGACGGGAACACCACCCCGTGCAGCGCCAGTGCCGCCCGCAGCCCGTCGCTCAGAGCGACCGCCGAGGCGAGCGCGTCATCGGGAAACGGAAGCTCGAACACGGCCTCGGCCCCGCCTTGTTCCTCACACATGTCATCGTTCATGCTCACAGCGTGACGGACCGGCGCTACGCTCAGTAGGACCCTGGTGCCAGCAAGGCCGACTGCGGGCAGTGAGGAACGCTCCGATGACCCACCAGAACCACCGTGACCGGGACCGCGACAACGACTTCGACCCCTACAGCTCGCCCCGCGCCTTCTACGGCGCCGAACTCCGCCTCGCCCGCGAGAAGTCCGGCCTCTCCCAGGACCGCCTGGGCGACCGCGTCTTCTGCTCCGGCACCTACATCGGCCAGTTCGAGGCCGCGACGCGCCGCCCGCAGCCGGACGTGTCCAGGCTGCTGGACGGCGTGTTCGGAACGGGCGACCGCTTCCAGCGGCTGTGCAGGTTCGCCAACCAGTCGAAGCATGCCGAGTACTTCGCCAAGGCGGCGGAACTGGAACAGGATGCGCGGACGATCAGCGAGTACGCGCCGATGCTGCTCCCCGGCCTGCTCCAGACCAGGGCGTACGCGCATGCCCTGATCAGCGCGACTCTCCCCTTCGACGCGGAGGACGTCATCGATGGGTTCGTGGAGGCGCGCCTTGAGAGGCAGGCCATTTTGAGTAAGCCAACAGCCCCCGTGTTGTGGGCCATTCTGCACGAGGCGGCCCTACGGGTCCCCGTGGGAGGCGCCGCCGTCATGGCGGACCAGCTGAACCACATCGTGCAGATGGCACGCGCCAGCCGTCGCCTTATCGTCCAGGTATTGCCTTTCGAAGCGGGAGCTGCGGCGTTTCTCGACTCGTCGGCCGTCGTGATGACCTTCCAGGACGCTCCGTCGGTCACGTACACGGAGAGTGCCTATACCGGTCAGCTCATCGATGATCCAGCTACAGTCGCCCAGTTCGAAAGGGCCTACGATCTGATCAGGGCTGCCTCTTTGCCACCGGAGTCCTCCCTCGACTTGATCGCCTCGGTGGCTAAGGACTACGCGGGACGATGAACTCTGCTTGTGACCTGGATGCGGCTGTCTGGCGGAAGTCCTCGTACAGCAACGGCTCAGGAGGCAATTGCCTCGAAGTGGCGGACGGTGCGCCGGCGCTCGTCCCGGTCCGGGACAGCAAGTTCCCGAGCGGCCCGGTTCTTCGGGTTCCTCACGCGGGCTGGTCCGCCTTCGTCGCGTCTGTGAAGTCCGGTCGGCTCTGACGCGCACCGGCTCTTGAAGGAGGTCGCATACCGAATGGCCAGCGGCAACTTGACCTGGCGGAAGTCCTCGTACAGCAATGGAGAGGGCGGCGAGTGCCTCGAAGTGGCGGACGGCGCGCCGGAGTTCGTCCCCGTTCGGGACAGCAAGAACACCGACGGCCCAGTCCTGCGCGTACGCGACGCGCACTGGGCCGCCTTCGTCCGCGCGGTCGCGGCCGGAACGCTGGGCTGACGCGGCGGGCGTCGGTCACACCGCACAACGCCTCACCGCTCCGCCTGTGCGAGCGCTTCGGGTTCCCAGATGACCTCGTACGTCATGCCTCGTCTCCGCCGAACACCCGGCGGACCGCCTCCTCGTGGGGGACACCGGCACTTTCTCCCCGCGCCTGCCGTGCGCGGTAGGCGGCCAGGGCCCGCATCTCCTGTAGTTCCAGGGCGTCGGCAGGGCTGACCAGTATCGCGATGGTCTGTCCGTGGTCCGTGATGGCCGCCGGTTCGCGTGTGGCGCTGACCTCGCGGGCAATCGCCCCGAGCCGGGCGCGTGCTTCCACGATCGAGTAAGCGATGTCCGTCATGCACTCCACATTACAGAAGTGTGCACCAGGCGCAGCCCAACGTCAGAAGCCGGCTGCGCCAACAACGCGCTTGTTGGCGACCGACCAGGGCCTCCACCGCGTACGCGACGCGCACTGGGCCGCCTTCGTCCGCGCGGTCGCGGCCGGAACGCTGGGCTGACGCGGCGGGCGTCGGTCACGCGCGCGCCGCGCAAGGGCCCGCGCCTTCACGATCGAGCAGGCTCGCACGCGCACACGCACCCATGCCAACAACGGGCTTGTTTGCATGGGTGCGTCCAAGTCTCTATCGCCAAGACCATCAGAACGATATCGCTTGTAGCGTGATAGCGGTATCGTTTATGGGGTCAGCGCTTCATGAAGGGAGTCATGCACATGGCGAGGACTGTCATCGACCTCGACGAGGACATGGTCAACGAAGCCATGCGTATCTTCGGCACCAAGACGAAGGCCAAGGCCGTGCGACTCGCGATGGAGGATGCCGTCAAGCGTCACTTGCGGCAGGAGTTCTTCGACGCCATGGACACCGGTGAGGTCGACTTCAGCGAGATCGTCGAGACCACAGGCCCACGCAACGCGGACGGGTCACTCAAGCGCGACGGAGGCCGCGCCGCCTGATGCAGGACCGCTACCTGATCGACAAGTCCGCCTTGGCGCGCTGGACGAAACCGGGCGCGAAGGAAGTCCTCAAGCCGCTGCACGAGCGCTCTCTGCTCGCGGTGTGCCAACCCACCGAGTACGAGATGGTTCACTCGGCACGCGACAACGCCGAGGCCACCCGCATCAGCACCTGGCTGCGCGCCTTCGACTACCTGGTCAGCGACGAGAGGGCCTTCGACCGCGCTCTGGAAATCCAGCGCCACGCCCTCAACGCGGGTTTCCATCGAGCCCTGTCCCTCCCGGACCTGCTGATCGCCGCCACGGCGGAGCTGAACCGGAGAACGATCCTCCATTACGACGGCGACTTCGACATGATCGCCTCCCTCACCGGCCAACCCGCCGAGTGGGTCCTCCCGCCCGGCACCGCCGACCGGTGACCTGCCGGCCCGCCCCTACGAGTCGTACGTCTCGCGAGCACGCTCCAGGCCCTCGATGACCAGGGCCTCCACCGCGTCCGCCGCGCGGTCCACGAAGTAGTCCAGCTCCTTGCGCTCACTGGACGAGAAGTCCTTCAGGACGAAGTCCGCGACCTGCATACGCCCCGGCGGCCTGCCGATGCCGAACCGCACCCGGTGATAGTCCGGGCCCATCGCCTTCGTCATCGACTTCAACCCGTTGTGGCCGTTGTCGCCGCCGCCGAGCTTCAGCCGCAGCGCGCCGTAATCGAGGTCCAGTTCGTCGTGGACGGCCACGATGCGCGCCGTGTCCACCTTGTAGAAGTCCCGCAGCCCCGACACCGGGCCGCCCGACAGGTTCATGAACGACGACGGCTTCGCCAGCACCACCCGACGACTGCCCGGCCCCATCGGACCCAGCCGCCCCTCCAGCACCTGCGCCTGCGCCTTGCCCGCCCGCTTGAACGAGCCGCCGATCCGGGCCGCCAGCAGGTCCGCCACCATGAACCCCACATTGTGGCGGTTGGCCGCGTACCCCGGGCCCGGATTGCCGAGGCCCACGATCAGCCAGGGCGCGGAACCATCCGTCGTCATCGTCAACAACCCTCGTAGCTCGTCTTACGGAACGTGCGGACAGTCAACCAGGCGGCCGGCGCGCCAGAACCCGCCCGGAACACACGGAACGGGGCGTACGGACCCTGCCGGCCCGCCCGCCCCGTTCCCTCAGCGCGAGGCTCAGGCCTCCGCGGCCTCCTCGGAGCCCGCGGCGGACTCCTCGGACGGCTCCTCGGCCTGCGCGGACAGCACCTGGAGGACGACCGCGTCCTCGTCCGTCACCAGCGTCGTGCCGGACGGCAGCGTGATGTCCTTCGCCAGAACGGCGTCACCCGAAGCCAGGCCCTGCACGGACACCGTGACCGACTCGGGGATGTGCGTCGCCTCGGTCTCGACCGACAGCGTGTTCAGCACGTGCTCCAGCAGGTTCTGGCCCGGGGCCAGCTCGCCCTCGGTCAGGATGTTGATCTCGACGGTGACCTTCTCGCCGCGCGTCACGGCCAGCAGGTCGACGTGCTCGATGAAGCCCTTCAGCGGGTCGCGCTGCACGGCCTTCGGGATGACCAGCTCGTTGCGGCCGTTGATGTCCAGGCTCAGCAGGACGTTCGCGGTCTTGAGCGCCATCATCAGGTCGTGGCCCGGCAGGGTCACGTGGACCGGGTCCGCGCCGTGACCGTAGATCACCGCGGGCACCTTGCTGGCACGGCGGATACGGCGGGCAGCGCCCTTGCCGAACTCGGTACGGGTCTCGGAAGTGATCTTCAGCTCGGCCATGACGGCGGCTCCCTGGCAAACGGTGACGGATGGATGTCGTCGTCACCCGGCCACGAAACGGGCCTGCTACAAGGAGCGCGCGTCGATAACGGACCGCCGGACGCACCTACGCGTACGGCCTCCCTCGCCGAGCAACTCATTGAGTCTACCCGGCGGGGGAGGCCGCCCAGAAATCGATCACCGCGGAGAGCCGGAGAAGAGCCGGATCAGAGGGGGAGCGGGGGAGTGGAGCGCAGAAGCGTTACGCCTCGGCCGTCCCCGTCCCCGTCCCGCGCCCCCGCCGTATACGACTTACGGCGTTCTGCGCCGCTCTACGCCTCTTCTTCGAACAGGCTCGTCACCGAACCGTCCTCGAAGACCTCGCGCACCGCGCGCGCGATCGTCGGCGCGATCGACAACACCGTGATCTTGTCCAGCTCCAGGTCACCCGCCGTCGGCAGGGTGTTCGTCAGGACGAACTCGCTGACCTTCGAATTCTTCAGCCGATCCGCAGCGGGACCCGACAGCACACCGTGCGTCGCCGTCACTATCACGTCCGCCGCGCCGTGCGCGAACAGGGCGTCCGCCGCCGCGCAGATCGTGCCGCCGGTGTCGATCATGTCGTCGACCAGGACACAGACCCGGCCCTTCACATCACCGACCACCTCGTGCACGGTCACCTGGTTCGCGACATCCTTGTCACGCCGCTTGTGCACGATCGCCAGCGGCGCGCCCAGCCGGTCGCACCAGCGATCCGCGACCCGCACCCGGCCCGCGTCCGGAGACACGATCGTCAGCTTCGACCGGTCCACCTTCGTGCCCACGTAGTCCGCCAGGATCGGCAGCGCGAACAAGTGGTCCACCGGACCGTCGAAGAAACCCTGGATCTGGTCGGTGTGCAGATCCACGGTCAGGATGCGGTCCGCACCCGCCGTCTTGAGCAGGTCGGCGATCAGACGCGCCGAGATCGGCTCGCGCCCGCGGTGCTTCTTGTCCTGCCGCGCGTAACCGTAGAACGGCATGATCACCGTGATCGAACGCGCCGACGCCCGCTTCAGCGCGTCGATCATGATCAGCGTTTCCATGATCCATTTATTGATCGGAGCCGTGTGGCTCTGGATCAGGAAGCAGTCCGCCCCACGCGCCGACTCCTGGTAGCGCACATAGATCTCGCCGTTCGCGAAATCGAACGCCTTCGTCGGAACGATCCCGACACCCAGCTGATGCGCGACCTCCTCGGCCAGTACGGGGTGGGCGCGGCCGGTAAAGAACATCAGCTTCTTCTCGCCGGTCGTCTTGATCCCGGTCACAGCACAGACTCCTCAGACGTGTCGGATGCCGCTGCACCCGCACGTACCGGACCGGTACCTGCGAGCCAGCTGAATCGTGCAGATATACCGTACGCGAGACCCGACGGCCGGGTGCTGGTCACGCCCTCGTCAGACACCGTTCTCCGACAGTCCGCCCGCCGTCTCCGCCGCCTGCGCCGCAGCGGAACCCGGACGCTTCCGAGCCACCCAACCCTCGATATTCCTTTGCTGGCCCCGGGCGACAGCCAGCGAACCCGCCGGTACGTCCTTCGTGATCACCGAACCCGCCGCCGTGTACACGCCATCCCCGACCGTGACAGGCGCCACAAACATATTGTCGGACCCGGTCCGGCAGTGCGACCCGATCGTCGTGTGGTGCTTACGGACCCCGTCATAGTTCACGAACACACTCGCCGCACCGATATTGGTGAAATCACCGATCGTCGCATCCCCCACATACGACAGATGCGGAACCTTCGTACCCTCACCCACCGTCGCGTTCTTCATCTCCACATACGTACCCGCCTTCGCCCGCACACCCAACCTCGTCCCCGGCCGCAGATACGCGAACGGACCCACCAACGCCTCATCCCCCACCACCGCACCGTCCGCCACCGTGTTGTCCACCCG
>NZ_JAIUKE010000575.1:1624-6359 GCF_020176795.1 Streptomyces sp. 8L | reverse complement strand
CGGCCGGGGGGTCGGCCCCGGCCACCGGCGCCTCAGTCCCGGTAGCGGTCGAAGATGCGGTTGCCGTCCCGTACCAGCTGCTTGCGCAGGCCTTCGAGGTCCGTGCCGCCGCTGTAGTACTGCTGGAGGGCGGGCGTGGCTATCTTGTCCTTCCACTCGGGGTAGCCCCGCATCCCGAGCACCGGCGAGGCTCTCAGATGGCTTGCCACGGCGACCCCGGTCGACCAGCCGTCCTTGGCCGTGGTGATCGACGGGGCGCGCAGTGCGGCGTCCCCCGTCGGCACCAGCCAGTCGCCGCGGGCCAGTTGGACCAGGTGCGCGTCCTGCGTCATGAAGGCGATGAAGGCCGCCGCGGCCTCGGGGTGCGCACACGACTTCGACACCGACAGGGTCTGCGGGCTGACCCCCTGGGCGCGCCCGCCGTCCGGTGCGTGCGGCCCCGTGGGCAGCGGCAGCGTCACCCAGTCGAAGTGGTCGGGGGCCTGCTGCTGCACCTGCTGGCGGTACGAGAACCCCAGCGGGAGCAGTGCGTACCGCCCGGCGAAGAAGCCCGGCAGTGTGTCCCCGCCACCCATGCCGAGCGCGCTGGGCGCCGCGGTCCTCTCGCTGTTGACCTGCCGGTGGATGAGCTCGGCGAACGCGGAGTCCGCCGCGTCGAACCGTACCTCCGGTGTGCCGTCCTCGCGCCGGTACAGGAGCCGGCCGCCGTTGCCCATCGACAGGTTGACCGTCGCGTTGACCGGCGCGTTCATCGCCCAGGCGGTGCCGAACCGTTCGGCGGAGCCGTGCCCACGCCGGGTGAGTTCCCTGGTGACATCCTCGAACTCGTCCCAGGTCCACGGGTGTTCGACGCTCGGCAGCGCGATCCCCGCCTTCTCAAGCAGCGACCGGTTGGCGATCAGCACCCACGGCTCCTGGAGGAACGGCACCCCGTACAGGCCGCCGTCGAACCGCGAGGTCGCCCACGCGGAGTCGGGGATGCGGCGGCGGAGGTCCGCCGGGATCAGTCCGCTCAGGTCGGCCAGGTAGCCGCCGTATCCGAAGTCGGTGAGGTCGATCGCCTCGTCGTGGATGATGTCCGGCGCCGCGCCGCCCTCGAAGGACGTCAGGAGCTGGTCGTGCACGTTGTCCCAGCTGCCCTGCACATACCGGACGCGGACCTCGGGGTGGTTCCGGTTCCACTGCGCCACCAGCGCCTTGTTGGCGGCCAGCGACTCCTTCTGCCAGGCCAGCGAGAGGAAGTCCAGCGTCGGCGTCCCGGACCCGCCGTTTGCCGAGCCGCAGCCCGCGAGCAGCGGTGACGAGGCGGCGGCAGCAGCGGTCGCGACCGTGCCCGCCAGCAGCGTACGGCGGCGCATCAGCCCTTCACCGCCCCGGTCATCGCGCCGCTCACCAGGCGCTTTTGGAGGAACGCGAAGAACAGCAGGCTCGGTACGGTCGCGAGCACCGACGCGGCGGCCAGCGGGCCGAGGTCGGCCGCGCCCTCCGCGCCGAGGAAGTGGGTGAGGACCACGGACATCGTCTGCTTCTCCGGAGACTTGAGCAGGACCAGGGCGAAGAAGAACTCGTTCCACGCGGTGACGAACGAGAACATCAGCGTCGCCACCAGACCGGGCATGAGCAGCGGCAGGACCACACTGCGCAGGGTGCGCAGCCGCCCGCAGCCGTCGATCGACGCGGCCTCCTCCAGGGACATCGGCACCGCCTTGACATACCCCTGGAGCATCCACAGCGCGAACGGCAGGTTCCACACCACATACACGATGACCAGGCCGGGCAGCGAGTCCACCAGGTGCAGGTTCTTCAGCACCAGGAACAGCGGAATGATGACCAGTACGAACGGGAACATCTGGCTGACCAGGACCCAGCCCGTGCCGAGCCGGCTGACCATCGAGCGGAAGCGCACCATCACATACGCGGCGGGCACCGCGACCGCCACCGAGATCACCGCCGTGACCGCGGAGACCAGCAGGCTGTTGAGCGCGGAGCGCAGCAGCGGCTGCTCGTCGATCGCCGTACGGAAGTTGCCGAGCGTCGGATGGCGCGGCAGCCAGGTCGGATCGACGGACCCCAGTTCCTGCGGTGACTTGAACGCCGTCGACAGCAGCCACAGCAGCGGGAAGGCCAGGAACACCACGTAGCACAGGAGGGCCAGATACTGCCCGGCGCGGCCGGCGGCCCGGCGGCCGGTGCGGCGAGAGGAGCGCGCGGGCCTCACGGGTGCGGGGGCGCCCGCCGGGGTGTCCCGCACGCGGGCGGAGGTGCTGCTCACTGGTCGGCCTCCTTGAGGCGGTTGCGCAGGAACACGGTCAGCAGGATCGCGATCACGGCGATCATCACCAGGCCCATCGCGGCGGCATAGCCGAACTGCCCGTACTGGAAGGCCTCCTGGTAGGCGAACAGGGTGGGCAGCCGGGTCTTGCCGCCGGGCCCGCCGTTCGTGAGCACGTACACCAGGCCGAACGAGTTGAAGTTCCAGATGAAGTCGAGCGCGGTGATGGACAGCACCACCGGCTTCATCGCGGGCCAGGTCACCGCCGTGAAGCGGCGCCAGAGCCCCGCTCCGTCCAGTGCCGCCGCCTCGTGCAGCTCGGCCGGCACGTTCTGGAGTCCGGCCAGCAGTACGACGGTGGTCTGCGGCATCTTCGCCCACACGCCCACCACGATCACCGCGGGCAGCGCCAGCGTCAGGCTGGACAGCCAGTCGATGTTCCCCGATGTCAGGTGCAGGGAGCGCAGCGTGCTGTTGAGGATGCCCGAGTCCGGGTTGTAGACCAGCCGCCACATGATGCCGACGACGACCTCGGGCATCGCCCAGGGCACCAGCGCGAGCGTGCGGGTCAGCCAGCGGAAGCGCAGGTTCTGGTTGAGCAGTGACGCGAGCCCGAGGGAGAGCAGGAACTGCAGGGCGGTCACGCAGACTGCCCAGATGATGCCGATCTTGAAGGACTGCCAGAACAGCGAGTCGAGCCTGAGGTCGGCGAGGTTGCGCAGACCGGTGAAGGACGTCGAACGCGTCACCCCGGACTGCGCGTCGGTGAACGCCAGCCCCAGGCCGTACAGGAGCGGGCCGACGCTCAGCACCAGGACGGGGATCAGCGCGGGCAGCAGCAGGAACCAGGCGTCGCGCTCCAGGCCGAGCATCTTGCGCCGGGCCGCGGGCGTACGGGGCCTCGGCGTACCCGTGCCGTCGGCGGGACGGGTGGCGAGTCCGGCGCTCATACGGCGCTCCCCGCGCACGCGGCGGGCGCGTCCTGCGGCCGGGCCCCGGCGGATGCGGCGCCGGTGGCCGCCTCTCCCGGTACGGCGTCCCCGCCGAGCGCCGCCGCGTCGGACCCCACGGTGGAGGCGCGCACCACGAGCCGCGGCGCGACGGTCACCCGGCCGGCCTCCGCCGAGCCCCGGGGGCCCGCCCCTGGCGCCCCGCCCTCCAGCCGCGCGACCAGCATCTGGGCCGCGAGCCTGCCGCGTTCACCGGACCCGAGGTCGACGCTGGTCAGCGCCGGGTGGCCGGCGCGGGCCAGCTCGCTGTCGTCCATTCCGACGACCGCGAGGTCCTCGGGGATGCGCAGGCCACGGTCGTGCGCGGCGTGCGCGACGCCCAGCGCCAGCTGGTCGTTGGCGCAGAAGACGCTGTCGATGCCGGGGCCGGCGTCCAGCAGCCGGTGTCCCGCCGCCGTGCCCGCCTCGACGGAGAAGTCGGTGGTGACGGTCGGCGCCTCGTCCGCGGTGAGTCCCGCCGCCGCGAGCGCGGTGCGGAAACCGGTGGCGCGGTTGGCGCCCGGCACGGTGTCGGCCGGGCCGTTGACGAAGCCGATCCTGCGCCGGCCGAGGGCCACCAGATGGCGCACCGCCAGCGCCGCTCCGGACACCGAGTCCGCCCGTACGCTGTCGACGCGGGCGCCCTCGGGCAGCGAGCCGATGACGACGACGGGCCCCGACGCCGTGGTGAGGGCGGCGAGATGCTCCTCGGTGACCCTGATCGGGCAGATGATCAACCCGTCGCTGGTGCGGTCGGCGAGGCTGCGCACGACGTCCAGCTCGTCCTCGGAGACGGCGTCCGTCGAGTGCAGCAGCAGCCGGTATCCCAACGGTTTCGTCACCGCCTGTATCTGGCGCACCATCGAGACGTACGCCGGGTTGCCGATGTCCGGCATGGCGAACGTGAGCTGCCGGGTCCGGCCGCCCTTGAGGGACCTCGCCACCTTGTTCGGCACATAGCCGAGTTCGGCCGCGGCGCGCTCCACCTTCCGCACGGTGTCGGGGCGAGCCCCGTGACCATTGAGAACGCGGGACACGGAGGCGATCGAGACCCCCGCGGCCGCGGCGATGGTCTCCACGGTCGGTGGCCCGCCCGAACTCGTCATGATCGCCCCTTCGCAGATCGACAGGTCGCCTCCACACGGACTGAAAACGTTTACAGTTTCGGCGTCGGGCGCCGGCCGCGGAAGGAGAGGTTTCCCCCATGTTGCGTACGGGTTTCACTGTCCGTCAATGGGTTGTGAACTGTGTCCCACTGTTGGACGCGTACTTGACGTGATGCGCCGAAGGTGCAGAGAGCCGGTTCTGTCGGCGTTCCGCGCCATCCCGAACCGGCGCCCGCCGTCCGTCTTCGCGCGTCGCCGCGTCCGTACACCCGCGCGGGGGGGCCGCCCCCCCCCCCCCCGCCCCCCCCCCCCCCCCCCCCCCGGGGGGCCCGGGGGGGGGGGGCGCGCGGCGCGGGGGGGGGGCGCGG
>NZ_JAIUKE010000575.1:0-1615 GCF_020176795.1 Streptomyces sp. 8L | reverse complement strand
GCGCGCCGCGCCCCCCGCCCCCCCCCCCCGCCCCCCCCGGCGCCCCCCCCGCGCCCCCCCCCGCCCGCGGGGGGGGGGGGGCGCCCGGTGGGCGCGCGTCAGGGCGCGGGCGTCCCGAGCGACGCGCGCAACTGGCGCGTGGCACGCGGCATGTTCCAGCCGAGGGCGCCGGTGATGATGCCCTTCTCGTGGTAGACCGCCGTGAACTTCCCCTCCTCCGGGGAGCCTTCGCGGACGGTGAGCGCCGCGTCCTCCGTCCAGCTGCCGTACGCCTGGATCTTCACGTCGTACTGATCGGTCCAGAAATACGACACCGGCGCGTACGGCGTGCCCTTGCCGAGCAGGGTGCGCGCGGCGGCGACCGCCTGCTCGGTGGCGTTCATCCGGTGCTCGACGCGTATCCGCCGGCCGCCGAGCCCCGGGTGCGGCCAACTCGCCACGTCGCCCGCCGCGACGATGCCCGGTGCGGCACGGCACAGTTCGTCGCAGTCCACGCCGTTCGCCAGCGAGAGCCCGCTGCCGGCGAGCCAGCCCGTCGCGGGCACGGAGCCGATCGCCACGAGGACCACGTCGGCGTCGACGGTGGCGCCGTCGGTGAGCGTGGCCCCGGTGACCCGGCCGTCCTCGCCGTGCAGCGCGGTGACCCCGGCACCCATGCGGACATCGACGCCGCGCGCCCGGTGCAGATCCGCGAGCAGGCCGCCCACCCGCGGCCCGAACTGCCGCACCATGGGGGCGGGCAGCGGGTCGACCAGCGTCACGTCAAGGCCGAACGTCCTTGCCACCGCGGCCGTCTCGGCCCCGAGGAACCCGGCGCCGATGACCAGCACGGAGGCGGCCGACAGCAGGGCGGCGCGCAGGGCGAGGGCGTCGTCTGCGGTGCGCAGCAGGTGTACGCCCGCGAGGTCGTGCCCGTACGGCAGCGGGCGCGGTGCGACGCCCGTCGCGAGGACCAGGCCGTCGTAGGCGAGGCGCGCCCCGTCCGCGAGGGTGAGCGTGCGCCCGGCGACGTCGAGCGACCCCGCCGGGACGCCGAGCCGCCAGGTCACGTCGGGCGCGGCGGGCAGCTCGACCCGGTCGGCCGCCCAGCGCCCGTCCAGCACCTGCTTCGAGAGGGGCGGCCGGTCGTAGGGCATCCGGTCCTCGGCGCCGACCATGGTGATCCGGCCGTCGAACCCCTCCCGGCGGAGGGTGAGGGCCGCCGTGTTCCCCGCGGCGGAGGCGCCGACGACGACGATGTCACGCACGCTCACGAGGCGCCCGCCCGGATGCCGCAGGGACGGGGGAGTGCGGGGCCGGAACGACGGACCCGGGTCCGGGGGCGACCGCGGGGGGCGCCGGGCCCCCCCGGGGGGGGGGGGGTGGGGGGGGGCCCCTCACGCACCGGGGGGGGGGGGGGGGGGGGGGGGGCCCCCGGCCCCTCCGGGGCGAGACTTGTTCGCATGTCGCAACATCCTTGTTCGTGGGAGCGTTTGGCGCCCCCGTGATCATTCCCGCCTCCGGAGTACCACGCCTGCGGGCACCGGCGCCAGATCGCCTGGGGCCGAGGCACCCCCGGAAGGCCCGGCGCGAGCGGGCCCCCGTCGCACGCCTCCCGGCCGGCTCCGGCGAGCGG
>NZ_JAIUKE010000574.1 GCF_020176795.1 Streptomyces sp. 8L | reverse complement strand
TGGGTCGGCGGGCCCTGGGGCCCATGCGCCCCAGGATAGGCAGCCGCCCCTCGCGTCACACCGGCGGTTTCCCGGCCCCCCCCCCCCGGCCGGGGCCCGGGCCCGCCCCCCCCCCCGGCCGCGCGGGGGGGGGGCCGCCCGCGCCAGGCGCGCCGACCCCTGCGTGTGCCCGTACGCCCATGCGCGGGCGATCCGGCTGTTTGGTTATTCGTACGCCGTACTATTAGTACAGCGTACCAGTGAGAGGCGCGGGTATGCTGCCGCCGGTGACCGATTCCCAGGAGGGCGGGCCGATCTGGGCCCGGGCCGAGCCCGCGACCCGCAGGCCACGCCACACGCGGCGGGGGATCGCCGAGGCCGCCCTCGCCGTAGCCGATGCCGAGGGCATCGACGCGGTGTCGATGCGCCGCGTCGCCGCCGACCTCGGCGCCGGGACCATGACGCTGTACCACTACGTGCGCTCCAAGGGCGACCTGATCGCCCTCATGGAGGATGCGATCATGGCCGAACTCCTCTTGCCGGAAGGCGAGTTGCCGCAGGACGACTGGCGCGCCGCGCTGGCCGCGCTGGCGCACAGGACCCGCGCGGTCCACCTGCGCCACCCCTGGGCCGTGGGCGGCCTGCGCGGCGCCGGGCTCAGCCCGCACGCGCTGCGGCACTTCGAGCAGTCGCTCGCCGCGGTGGCCGGGACCGGACTCGACGCCGCTTCCCGGCTCGACCTCGTCGCGCTGGTGGACGACTACGTGTACGGCTTCCTGCTCAAGAGCGACACCGAGCCGGGCGTCGAGGCGGTCGGCCCGGAGGAGGCCGCCGCCGTCGAGTCGTACCTGGAGGCGCAGTTGTCCGGCGGCGCGTATCCGCACACGCGCGCCCTGCTCGGCGGGCCGGGGCGGCGGCTTGCCTCGCTGGGTGCGCTCGCCGGGCGGTTCACGGCCGACGAGCGGTTCGCCCGCGGTCTCGACCGGCTCCTCGACGGCGTCGAGCGGGAGATCCAGCGGGTTGCCGGGCGGAGCGCCAGAGCTCGTACCGGGCGCGGCGCCCGAGGCGGCGCCCGCTGATTTGTTCAGTCAGGTGACCAAGTGCCCCCGGCGGTCACCTGGCCTTCTCCTGCCCGCGGTCCCGATGATCTCAACTGCCGCCCCACGCACGGCCGGTTGGGGATTTTGACAGAGCATTGACAAATTGGGGCGGGCGTTGCCAGCATGCGAGACGCACCACCGCGCTACCAGGCTCCCGCACCCCACTCGCGGACCTGCCCGCACTGCCCGCAATGCGCGACGGCGCGCGCCTTGCCTGACACATCCCCACGGCACGTCAGGAAAGGACCCACATGTCATTCCGTCCACCCGCGTGGTCCGGACTCGGCACCGCGCTCGTGCTGGCGCTCGGCGCAGGCGGCGCCGCCGCGCCGCCCGCCCCCCCCGCCCCCGCCCCCGCCCCGCACTCGGCCGCGTCCCCGGCCGCCATCCCCGCCTCCGACTACCAGGAGGTCGAACTCGCCTCCGGGGGAGCCGAGTTGGGCGAGGCGATGTCACTGGCCGTGCTGCCGGACCGGGCCGTCGTGCACACGGCGCGCGACGGCACACTCCGCTACACGGACGCGGCGGGCAACACCAAGGTCGCGGCCAGGCTGAACGTCTACACCCACGACGAGGAGGGGCTCCAGGGAGTCGCGGCCGACCCGGCGTTCGCCACGAACCACTACCTGTACCTCTACTACTCGCCCCGCCTGAGCACCCCCGACGGGGATGCCCCCGTCAACGGCACCCAGGCGGACTTCGACGCGTTCAAGGGCCACCTGAACCTGTCGCGCTTCACACTGAAGACCGACGGCACCCTCGACACCGCGAGCGAGAAGGTCCTGCTGGAGGTCGACAACGACCGCGGCCAGTGCTGCCACGTCGGCGGCGACCTCGACTTCGACGCGCAGGGCAACCTCTACCTCTCGACGGGCGACGACACCAACCCCTTCGAGTCACAGGGCTACGCGCCGCTCGACGAATCCGCGGGCCGCAACCCCCAGTTCGACGCCCAGCGCTCCGCGGGCAACACCAACGACCTGCGCGGCAAGATCCTGCGCATCCACCCCGAGGCCAACGGCACGTACACCGTCCCGAGCGGCAACCTCTTCGCGCCCGGCACCGCGAGGACGCGCCCCGAGATCTACGCGATGGGCTTCCGCAACCCGTTCCGGCTCTCCGTGGACAGGGCCACCGGCACCGTCTACATGGGCGACTACGGCCCCGACGCCGGTGTGACCGACCCGAACAGGGGGCCCGGCGGCCAGGTCGAGTTCAACCGCATCACCGGCCCGGGCAACTACGGCTGGCCGTACTGCACCGGCACCAACACACCGACCGAGACGTACAACGACTACACCTTCCCGAGCGGCCCCTCCGGCGCCAAGTACGACTGCTCGGGCGGCGCCACCAACAACTCCCCGCACAACACGGGCCTCACCAAGCTGCCCGCGCCCAAGGCCGCCTGGATCAGGTACGGCGGTGACGCCGGCTCACCGCCCGAGTTCGGCGGCGGTTCCGAGTCCCCGATGGGCGGACCGGTCTACCGCTACGACGCGAACCTGGACTCCGCCGTGAAGTTCCCCCAGTCCCTCGACGGGAAGTTCTTCGCCGGCGAGTACGGCCGCCAGTGGATCAAGGCCATCACCGTGGGCGGCGACGGAAGCCCCGGCGCCATCGAGGACTTCCCCTGGGACGGCACCCAGGTGATGGACATGGCCTTCGGCCCCGACGGCGCCCTGTACGTGCTCGACTACGGCACCGGCGCCGACAACCAGGCCCTCTACCGCGTCGAGTACATCGGCGGCAGCAACCGCAACCCCGTCGCCCACGCCGCCGCCGACAAGACCTCCGGCCCCGCGCCGCTCGCCGTGAACTTCTCCTCTGCGGGCAGCTCCGACCCGGAGGGCGCAGCCCTGACCTACTCCTGGGACTTCGGCGACGGTACGGGTTCGGCGTCCGCCAACCCGGCCCACACGTACACGAAGACCGGCACGTTCTCCCCGACGCTCACCGTCAAGGACCCGCAGGGCCTGACCGGCACGGCGAGCCTCGTGGTCACCGTCGGGAACACCGCGCCCACCCTGAAGCTCACCACGCCCGCCGACGGACAGCTGTTCAACTTCGGTGACACCGTCCCGTTCACCGTCACCGGCAGCGATCCGGAGGACGGCCCCGTCGACTGCTCCAAGGTCACCGTCACCTACTTCCTCGGCCACGACAACCACCAGCACCAGATCACCTCGGCCAACGGATGCGGTGGGCGGCTGACCGTGCCCACCGACGGCGAACACGACGCGGCGGCCAACCTGTACGGCGTCTTCGACGCCTCGTACACCGACAAGGGCGGCCTGACCTCCCACAGTGTCAGCAAGCTCCAGCCCAAGCACCGGCAGGCCGAGCACTTCAGCGCGCAGAACGGCATCCAGACCGCCGCGCACGGCGGCGCCGAGGGCGGTACCACGGTCGGCTTCACCGACAACAACGACTGGATCTCCTTCACGCCCTACGACCTGCACAACGTCACCGGGATCAGCGCCCATGTCGCCTCCGCTGGCCCCGGCGGCACCCTGGAGGTGCGGTCGGGCTCCGCGACCGGCACCCTGCTCGGCACCGTCACGGTCAAGCCGACGGGCAGCTGGGACACCTTCACCGACGTGACGGCGGACCTCGCCAAGGGGCCCGGCGCGGGATCGCAGCTGTTCCTCGTGTTCAAGGGCGTGAGCGGGCAGGGCAACCTGTTCGACCTCGACGCCTTCACCTTCACCACCGGGGGTGCCTGATGACTCGCCGACTCACCTCGGGAGTAAGGAACGTCGCACTCACCGCCGCCGCCGTGGCGCTCGGCGCCGCCTGCCTCGCGGCCCCGGGCAGCGCCACCGCCGCACCGGCACCGGCTGCGGTAACGGGCAGCGGTGTGACCGACCCGTACCAGGTGCTGGTGTTCTCCAAGACGGCCGGATTCCGGCACGACTCCATCCCCACCGCCGTCGCCGAGATCACAACACTCGGGCAGCAGCACGGCTTCCAGGTCACCGCGACCGAGGACGCCACCGCCATCAGCGCCCGGAACCTGGCCAGGTACCAGGCCGTCGTGTTCGTCTCCACCACCGGCGACTTCCTCACCGACGAGCAGCAGAACGCGCTGTTCGGATACGTCGACGGCGGGGGCGGCTTCATGGGCATCCACGCCGCGGCCGACGCGGAGTACGACACCCCGGCCTACCAACAGCTCGTCGGCGCCTGGTTCCTGAGCCACCCGGCCATCCAGCGGGCGACCGTACACACCGAGGACACGAGCCATCCCGCCACCGGGCAGTTCGGGCCCACCTGGAGTGTCACCGACGAGCTGTACAACTACCGGACCGATCCGCGCCCGGACGTCCACGTCCTGCAAACACTGGACGAATCCACCTACACGGGCGGCACGATGGGCGCGGACCACCCCATCACCTGGTGCCACCCGCAGGGCGAGGGACGCTCGTTCTACACCGGGCTCGGCCACCAGAACGAGATGTACGCGGACCCCGACTTCCAGCAGCTGCTGGCGGGCGGCATCGCGTACGCGGCGGGGCAGGCGCCCGCCGACTGCGCACCGCCGGACGGGGGCGGCACGGACCCCGCCACCGTCGAGGGCGAGTCGTACACCTCGAGCTCCGGCGTGCAGGCGGCGGACCACGCCGGTGCGAGCGGCGGGCACACCCTGGGCTATGTCGACAACGGCGACTGGGCCGGATACGCCACCGTCAGCACGGCGGGAGCCACGTCCTTCACCGCGAGGGTCGCCTCCGCGGGACCGGGCGGCACGGTGCGGATCAGGTCCGGATCGGAGACCGGCCCCGTGCTCGGGACCGTCGCGGTGCCCTCGACCGGCAGCTGGGACGCCTTCACCACGGTGACCACGAAGCTGACGGCGACGGGCAGCGGGCCGCTGTTCCTGACGTTCAGCGGGGGAGCGGGGTCGCTCTTCGACATCGACACCTTCTCGCTCTCGCAGGGAGCCGTGTCGCAGGGAGCTGTGTCGTAAGGAGCCCCGCCGCACGGAACCGGCACACCACGGCCCGGCACCCCGCCCCCGCCGTACGTCCCCACCAGGGCGTGCGGCGGGGGCGGTTCCCGCGCGCGGCACTCCCGTCGAGAGGGGTCCGGCTCAGTGGTCCGGCGCCTGCCAGGTCGTCGTGTGGCCCGTGCCGGAGCCGTCCTCCCGCGCCCCGTCGTCCCGTACCACCAGCCGGACCACCGTCCGGCCGTCGGGCAGCCGGCCGGTCGCGTCCACCTCCACCGCCACCGCGCTCACCCCCTCCCTGCGGTGCGCCGCGGCGAGCGCACCCCGCAGCGCCGACAGCAGCCGTGCGTCCAGGGGTTCGGGCACCGACGACTCCACCGGGCCGAGGAATTGCACCGACGGGCGGAACCCGAGCAGCGCGGCGGCGCCGTCGGTCTCGCGCAGGACCCGGCCCCGCAGGCTCGTCGGCGCCTCCGCGGGCGGCTGCTGGAGCGCGAAGATGGCGGTGCGCACCTCCTGGATGGTGGAGTCGAGTTCGTCGGTGGCCCGGCCGATGAGGGCCGCGGTCTCGCCCGCACCGGCCCTGCGCCTCGTGGACTCCAGCATCATCTCCGTCGCGAACAGCCGCTGCACGACGAGGTCGTGGAGATCGCGCGCGATCCGGTCGCGGTCCTCGAACACCGCGAGCCGCTCCCTGTTGTGCTGTGCGTCGGCGAGGACGAGGGCCAGCGCCGCCTGCGAGGCGAACTGCGTGGCCAGCAGCCGGTCCGCGGGAGTGTACGGGCGGCCGCCGCGCGTCCTCGGCACAGTCAGCGTCCCGATCAGCCGGCCGCCGTGCTGCAACGGCAGCATCATGCTCGGCCCGAACCGCTCGCGGACCGCGGTCGTCATCCGTGGATCGGTCGCCGAGTCGTCGAGGAACACCGGCTCACCGCCGAGGAGTTGCTCCAGCACGGCGGAGCCGGGCAGGATCGTGGTGCCGATCATCCCGTCCGCGATCACCGGGTCGCCCGCGGACGCGGCGACGATGCGCATCCCACCGTCGGCGGTCGGCAGCAGCACCGCCCCGGCGTCCGCGTCGGCAAGCACCCGCGCCGACTCGGCCACCGTCGTCAGCGCGTCCTCCGCGGACTCGCCGGTCAGGAGTGCGGTGGTGACGGCGGCGGCGCCCTGAATCCACCGCTCGCGCTGCCGCGCCCTGCCGTACGTACGGGCGTTGCCGATGGCGATTCCGGCCTGTGCGGCCAGTGTGTGCAGCAGGACGAGGTCCTGCGGAGCGAAACGGGCCCCGCCCGCCCCCCCGCCGCCCGGGGGGGCGGGGGGGGCCGGGGGCCCCCGGGGGGCCCCGGGGGCCCCCGCCCCCGGGCCCCCCCCCCGCCCCCCCCCCCCCCCCCCC
>NZ_JAIUKE010000573.1 GCF_020176795.1 Streptomyces sp. 8L | reverse complement strand
GGGGGGGGGGGGGGGGGGGGGGGGGGGGGGGGGGGGGGGGGGGGGGGGGCCCCCCGCCGGGGGGGGGGGGGGGGGGGCCCCGGGAGCCGGGCCGGATGTGCGCGGGCCGGGTGACGGCGGCTGCCGGCGGTGCCGCAGGCAGCAGGACCAGCAGGCCGGTGGCGAGAGCCGCCGTCCCGGTGAGCGCGGAGCGCGTCGCGGATCTGATGAGCATTCAGCCACGGTAGGAACGGCACGGTGCGCCCGCACCGCCACGTGAGCCGACCGGACGTACGCCCGCCCGAAGGCGCGGCCACCCGGCTGACACCACCGGCGTACGCCGAGGGCGCGGCCCCCCCCGGGACCGCGCCCTCCGCCGCCCCGTCACAGTCCGGCGGGCTCCTGCTCCTGGCCCTCGCCGTACGCCTGCCGGGTCTCCGCCACCGGGAACGGCATCGTCTCGGTGCCTATCACCCCGAGCAGGTCCAGCGCCTCGGCCGCGGGACTGGACGGCGCGGCCGACTGGGCGATGATCCGCAGGTCGCAGCCGGGGACCGTGATGACGTCGCAGTCGACGTCGACGGTGCCTATGTCCGGGTGACGGACGGTGACGGACTCGCTCTCGTGGGAGCCGGTGTACCGGGACGTCCACAGCTCGGCGAACCGGCTGTTCTCCCGGCGCAGCGCCGAGACGAGCGCACGCAGTTCGACATCGGTCGGATAGCGGGCCGCCGCCGCCCGCAGATCGGTCACGAGGGCCGTCTCGAACCGGGCCGCCGCTTCCGCCGGACGGGTGACGCGGCTCGGCGCCGCGGTGAAGTGCCGCCAGGCCACGTTCCTGCACGGACCGGCGAGGGACGGGACGGGATCGCCGAGGAGGGCGGCCCACAGCGGGTTCCACGCGATGAGGGACCACGCGGCGTCGTGGACGCCGACGGCCGTCCCCGCCATCCCGTCCAGCATGCGCCGCACACTCGGCGGCACCCGCCGCGGTACCTGGTCGGTGGCCGGCGGGGCATGCCCCGCCAGCAGGAACAGATGGCGCCGCTCCACGTCGTCCAGGCCGAGCGCCCGCGCGAGCGCGGCCAGCACCTGGGACGAGGGCGTGGTGGCCCTGCCCTGCTCCAGTCGGGTGATGTGGTCGACAGACAGTCCGGTCAGCCGCGCCAGCTCCGCCCGCTCCATGCCGCGGTCCCCGGCGCCGTCCCGCGGCACTCCGGCCCCGGCGGGTGCGATCCGGTCACGCCAGCGATGCAGTGCCGCGCCCAGCTCTCCATGTCGGGTCATGGCCCCAGTATCGGCGGCGGAGCCCTGGCCTGCTCGGCGTCCGCGGGGCGGCCACGCTGCGCGACGACCTCACCCAGGGTGAGCTCGCGTGCGCTCCGGCTCCCCGTCGTCGCGCTCCGTGTCGCCAAGTGACCCCGCACGGCGCCGTTTCGGCATACCGTTGCTCCACAGCGCGCGGAGCGGAGCGGGGGAGCGGGACCATGGACCTCATCTCGATCACGGCGATCAACGCCGTGCTGGGCACGGTCGGTTCGGGGATGGCCAACGAGGCGGGGAAGTGGGCCTGGGAGACGCTCGGCGGGATGGTGCGGCGCACACTGGGCAGCGAGACCCGCGCCCCGGCCGGCGGCGCCCAGACCGAGACGCTCGCCGCCGCCCTGTACCGCGTGCTCGCCGACGACCCCGCCGCGGCCCGTGAATGGAGCGAGCTGATCCAGGTGGTGCGCGCGCCCGAGGTGGTCTTCCGGCAGCCGGAGACACCGCCGGGACCCCGCTTCTTCATGGACCACGAGGCCGAGATGAAGGCACTCGACAAGGAGGCGCGCCGCAGGTACGGCGGCACGCCCCGGGTCGCCGCCGTACTCGGTGCCGCGGGCATGGGCACCACCGCGCTCGTCCAGTGCTACGCGGCCAGGAGCGCGAAGCTGTTCCCCGACGGAAAGGCGTATGTCGACCTGCGCGGCGGCTCCACCGCGACGGCGCTGGACCCGGCGGTCGCGCTGCGCCAACTCCTCCTGGAGATCGGGGTGGAGGCGCCCCACATCCCGCCCACGCCCGAGGACAGGGGTCGGCTCTTCCGGCGGCTCGTGGCGGACCGCCGGCTCCTCGTCGTCCTGGACCACGCGCACTCCGCCGCGCAGGTACGGCGGCTGATCGTGGGAGCGCCGGGGGTCCTCACCGTGATCGTGGCGCGCGGCCCGCTGCCCGGAGTCGACGCCGTTCCCGTAGAGGTGGGGCCGCTGCCCGAGAAGCACAGCAGGGCGCTGCTCGCCGCCGTCGTCCCCGCCCTTGCGCTGGACGCGGCGGCCGATCTCGTGCCCTCGGTCCTCGCGGAGTGCGGGGGCTCGCCGTACGCGCTGCGTGCCGCCGCCCCGCGGCTGCTCGCGGCCGGCCGCGGACGGCGGACGGGCCCCGCGGCGCCGACCGGTGCCGACGATCCCGTGACGGGCGCGGCCGAGCGCGCCTACCGGGCGCTGGAGCCCGCGGCGGCGCGCGCCTACCGGCTGCTCGCGCTGCGCCCCTGGCCCGCGTTCGGCACCGCGATGGCCGCGCACACCCTCCAGCTGGCCGAGGACGAGATCGCTCCGCTGCTCGACGCGCTGGTGGCCGCCCAGTTGCTCCAGGACCCGGACGTCGGCAGGTACCGCTACCGGCCCGAGGTCCGTGCCCACGCCGAGCGTACGGCGGCGGAGGAGGACGGCATCGCGGCCTGCTCGGCGGCCGTCGGCCGAAGCGTCGACTGGTACCTCTCGTTCGGGGTGCGGGCCCGCAAGTCCGCGCTGAAGGGCGGCTGGACGGTCGGACCGCTCTACGAGAGCCTGTCCGCCGGGCCCTACCCCGACGAGGGCCGGGCGCTCGAAGCGCTCGGCTCCGAGCTCGGCAACCTGGTCCAAGCGGTGGCGGCCGCCGCCGAGTTCGGCCGCGCGGAAGCGGTCTACCAGCTCGTACAGGCCATGTGGCCGGTCCAGTTGAAGGCCGGCCGGCACGACGAGGTGCTGCCCGCGCTGCGGGACGGCGTACGGATCGCGGGCCTGCACGACCCCCGCTCGCGGTACGCGGGCCGGGCGCACTCCCTGCTCGGGCTCGACCTGATGGAGCTGCGCCAGTACGACGAGGCCGAGGCGCAGTTCCTGGCGGCGGCGGCCGCGGAGGAGGCGGCGGGCCACCCGCGCGGCTGGGCCTCGGCCGTCGAGTCGCTCGGGCTGATGCGCCTGCGGCAGTGGCGCTACCAGGAGGCGTACGCGTGCTTCGAGCGCGCGGACCGCATCCTGGACGGGATCGCGCCGGGAGACGAGGGGTGGCGGGACGTGCCGCGTGCCCGGCTGCTGCTGGTCCGCCACCGCGGCAGGGCCCTGAGCGGCCTGGGCCGCCACGAGGAGGCGCGTGAGCTGTTGACCGGCGCGCTGAACGGTTTCCGGGGCCTGGCCGACGCCCCGTACGACGCGGTCGACGACCCCTACAACACCGCCCGCACGCTGTGCGACCTCGCCGTCAACGAGCGGGAGGCGGGGGAGGCGGATACGGCGCTCGCCCGTCTCGACGAGGCCGTGCCGCTGCTGACCGCGGAGGGGGCGACCCTGCATCTGCGGGAACTGGCGAGGGTGCGGGCCCTGTGCGTCAGCGCCCTGGAGCGGGGCCGGGACTGACGCGGGCGTGGTGCACGCTCCCGCCGGTCACCACGGTGAGCCCGGCGGCGAGCGCTTCCGGCCGCGCGCCGCCCGCGAGCACCGCGTACAGGGCGGAGGCGTAGACGCCGGGTTCCGGGCCCGCCGGGTCGGCGGTGACGGCGAACTCGCGCCCCGCGCGGTCCACGGCCACGCAGGTGCCGGGCCCCGTGACATACGCGGCGAGCGCGCAGCCCGGATGGCGCTCGTGCACCTCGGCCGCCCATCCGGCGGGACCGCCGAAGCGCGGGTCGTCGGCCGCGCCGTGGCGCAGGATCACATCGGCCAGGCCGAGACGCCCGGGATCGAGGGTGTCCTCGTCCACGGCGGTGTGCCGCGAACCGCCGCCGCGCGGTTCACGCGCAGGATCGGCGTACCGGGCGACCTCGACCTCGCGGGGTCCGCGCACCCGGGTCAGCACCCGCAGCGGCGCAGTGCGGACCGCCGCCTCGTACGGCGGCAGCGGCAGCGGGTCGCGCAGCGCGGGGCCCGGCGGCTCGGGCACACCGAGCCGCCCGTAGAAGTGGCGCCGCAGCAGCGCGGCGGAGCGGCCGGGCGCCGACGACACCAGGCGTCCGGGACCGGCCGGCCGCCGGTGGCCGCCGATCAGCGCGTCGAGCTGACCGAGCAGGGGAGCGCCCGGCGCCAGACGGGGCGCCTGACGGGCGAACGCCGCGACCGGTGAGGCCGGGTCGAGCCGGTCGGGCGCGTCGGCGGCCAGCAGGACGGGGGTGCCCAGGGCCGCCGCGTAGTAACTCACCGAACCGAAGTCCCCGATCACGGCGTCCGCCGCGACGAGCGCCTGCCGCCACCCCTCCAGCGGGTCGACGAGGACGAGGCCCCCGCGCACGGCGCCGTCCAGCCACGCCCTGACCTGCCCGGGGCCGTGTCCGTGCCAGATGTTGGGGTGCAGGACGGCGGCGATCCGGTATTCGTCGGCGGGCAGCTCCGAGGCCAACCTGGGCAGCAGGGACGGCAGTACGTCGGCCGCGCCGCCGTCCCCGAACAGCGACTCCGGGTTCCAGGTGGAGTTGAGGACCACGAGCCGCTGGCCGGCGCGCACATCCAGGGCGCGGCGGAAGCGCGCCCGGTACTGCCGTGCGCCGAGCAGCCTGTCGTAGCAGGGGTCGCCGGCGAGCAGGGCGGTCGGCAGCGCTTCCGGGCAGGCCGCGCGCAGCCGGTCCCGCTGCTCCGGATGCGACAGGACGAGCGTGTCGGCCACGGTGGCGCCCTGGTGCAGCAGCCAGTCGGGGGAGAGGCCGAAGACCGGGGCCTGGCCCTGCGGCGCGTCGGGCGCGGACTGTCCGCCGCCCGGCGCCGCCAGCCGCTTGTTGTAGCCGACGCCGTGCGAGAGGACCGTCAAGGCACCCTTGAGCGCGTGCAGTTCGCCGCCGAAGCTCGCCGAGACCGCCAGGTCCACCGGCAGCGCGAGCGCCTGCTCCCACGGCACCACGGGGACGCCCACCGCCGCGAGCAGCTCCGCCACCCCGGACCGGAACGGCGACGATCCCGTACAGGTGGCGAGGAGTTGGACGCGCAGGTCGTCACGGAAGAGGGGGAGGACGTCGAGCAGGCGGGTCGCGGAGGTGACGTTGTGGACCACCAGCAGGACCAGTTTGCACCGGCCACGGGTCGTCCACCGGACGGCTTCCGCGCCCACGGGGACCCGGAGCCAGCCGTCCCGCCCGTCCCCTCGCATGCGCGGTCTCCCCTGTCGTCGAGCCCTGCCCGTACCGCCGCCCGTACGCCGCCGCTCAGCGGCGGGGCGCCGCGACCGCCAGGTCGGCCTCGATACGGGCGACCGCCGCCAGCAGGCGGGGCAGCAGGTCCTCGCGGACGGACTCGACCGAGTGACGGCTCGCGTGGACCGGGATGTTGACGGCCGCGACCACCGTACCCGCGCCGTCGCGCACCGGTGCCGCGACCGACCGCAGGCCGGCCTCCAGCTCCTGGTCCACGATCGCGTAGCCCTGGTCCCTGATCATGTCCAGTTCCGCGCGCAGCAGTTCCGTCGAGACGATGGTGCGCTCGGTGAGCGCCGCGAGCCGGCCGCGCCGCACGGCCTCGTCGGTGCGCTCCGGCGGCAGGTGCGCGATCATCACCCGCCCCACCGAGGTCGCGTACGCGGGGAAGCGGGTGCCGACCGTGATGGTGGTCGTCATGATCCGGCTGACCGGCACCCGGGCCACGTAGACGACGTCGTCGCCGTCCAGCACGCACAGCGAGGACGACTCGTGGACCTCCGCGACGAGCCGTTCCAGGTGCGGCTGCGCGATGTCGGGGAGGGAGAAGCTGGAGAGGTAGGCGTAGCCGAGTTCGAGGACGCGCGGGCTGAGGCGGAACGCGCGCCCGTCCGTGTGCACGTAGCCGAGGTCCGCGAGGGTCAGCAGGAAGCGGCGCGCGGCGGCGCGCGTCAGGTCGCAGGCGCGTGCCACCTCGCTGAGTGTCAGCTCCGGGTGGTCGGCGTCGAAGGCGCGGATCACCGCGAGTCCGCGCTCGAAGGAGCGGACGAAGTGGGGTTCGCGCTCCTGCGCGGCGCTCATCGCTCGCCTCCGTGGTCCGGCCCCGCGGGGGCCCGCCCCCTGGTCCGCCGCGCGGTTGCGGCGCCCGCCGGGCCGGCGGGTCGAGGGGCACGCCCGATTCTCTCAGGAGTCCGGGGCCGCACGCGGGGGGGGGGGGCCCCCGCCGGGGGCCCCCCCCCGGGGCGCGCGACACAGGACCTCTGAAAGGAAACCCCTGTGCAAGCAACGATGATCGCACGAACCCGGACGCCGCAC
>NZ_JAIUKE010000572.1 GCF_020176795.1 Streptomyces sp. 8L | reverse complement strand
GGGTGGCGGGGCTCCTTGCGTACGCGGGCCAGGGACGGGCCGGCAAAAAACAGGGGGGAGAAGCGAAAGGGAGGAAGCCTCGGGCGCGATGGACCCGGGGCCCGGCCCGGAGCGATGTCCGGGTGTGGGTTCCGAGTTGATCTGTCGACGCCGGGCGCCGTGACCAACCGGTTTCGACGGGCATGCAGATGGTTGTCAGCGGTTTCGTCCGACGGACCTGTCGTATTCCTGGCCGAGGCCGTGTCCGAGGCGTCGGGCTGGTTGTGTCCGACTTCTTGTCGTCGTCCGAGTGGGGGCACCGATGGAATTGGTTCAGCACACGGACGGAACAGTCGAACACCGCTCGGTGGGTTCCGCCGGCCCGCCGCACGGGCAGGATGAGGGGGTGACGAGGCAACGAGCGGATTACCCCTGCGTGCTTCCGGGAGACCCGACCTGGATCCACGAGGCCGGATACGTGCAGGACATCCTCACCTCCCTTGCTGCCGCAGCGGCGGTCGCCCACGACTACGGAGATCCCGAGAAGTACGTGTTGCCGCACCTTCCGTTCCAGGTTGCGGCCGACACCATCGGCCGGATCAGATCCGACATGCCACCCGCTCGCCACGACGCCGTGTTTCTGATGGCCTTGCCAGCTTTCCAACTGGAGGCTCTGTGGCAGGCCCTGGGCGTCTTGCGGCGTGCACGGGACGAGGACGGCGACGCCGCCGAGGTCTTGGACCTCGTACGCGACTACACAATGCACTGCTTTGTCCCGCCGCGCCGTGTCGACGATGTGGTCACCGACATGGAGCGCATCCTGGCCGTTTTGTCATTGGACATTCCTGCAGTCCACACGGTGGCCACGGCACTGCTCCTCAAGGGCGAGCGTGGCAACGACTTCCGCTCCGCGCGCGATGATCTGTTCGCGGCGTGGCGGGCCGCCGGCGTCGGTCCGTAACGGACCGGCCATGGCTCCCTGACCGAGGTGTCGTACGAAAAGTCGATCACAGTGCTTGGACAATGACATCTGTAATCGGAACCTCCACCGGTGTAGGTTCTCGTTCGCTCTCGCGTCCGTGGCCACATTGACCAGCAAAACTGCAGCCCTCTCAACGAAGTTGAGCGCGATCCATCTCACCGGCTCTGCGCTCTTCGGGGGTGACGCCGCGCCGCGCCTGCATGCCGGACATCGCTTGAGCCCGGCTCGGTCACCTGAGCTGTGGCGATACAGACGGCAGTCCCATCAGCCCTGCGCACGCGCAACGCAAGCGCAGAATCGGTGAGAAAGCACAAAGCGCGATGAGTCCCTACAACCGGGCAGGCCGGCGTCAGATGACGCGGCGGGCGGCGAGGATGTCCCAGTCCTTGATCGGAGTGATCCGGACGGGTTTCGATGTACGGGGTGCCTCGATGACCAGACCCTCGCCCATGTACATGCCGACATGGTCGGGCCGGCTCGCCGTGCCGAGGGTGAAGAGCAGATCGCCGGGCTGCAGGCGACTGGGGGATACCGCCTTGCCCTCGTTGACCTGCGTGTACGTGGTGCGGGTGAGCCTGATGCCGGCGTGCGCGTACGCCTGCTGCATCAGGCTGGAGCAGTCGCAGCGACCCATCGGGTCGGGGCCGTGGGCGTCGGTGCACGATCCGCCCCATTGGTAGGGCGTCCCGAGCTGCTGCATCGCCCAAGCCAGGGCTTTACGGGCCGCGGGATCGGCGTCCTGGGGGATCGCGTATCCCTTCGGGACGCTTCCCTCAGGAATGCTGCCGAAGCTGGAACCGTCCTGAGCCGGCGCGCAACCGGTACTTGGGGTGGGGGCGTTGTCCCCGGCCGGCTCGGTGGTGTCCTTGCCGCTGGTGGTGCTCGGGAAGGTCTTGGCGATGGCTTCCTGCAGCGCGGTGGCCAGGTCTTCCCACTGCGCGTACGCGTCCGGCAGGCCGGACCTCTGGACGGCCTGCGCGGCCTGGGTGAGGGTCATCTGCTGCCAGCCGTGCACCGCGAGCAGGTGCTGGTAGAACTGCTCGCTCGCGTGGACGGGGTCGCGGATCTGCTGGGCGGTGCCCCAGCCCTGGGAGGGACGCTGCTGGAACAAGCCCAGCGAGTCCCGGTCGCCGTCGGCGAGGTTGCGCAGCCGCGATTCCTGCATCGCCGTGGCGAGCGCGATGATCTGGCCCTTCGCGGGGACGCGGAGGCTGATGCCGGTGGCCACGATCGTCTGTGCGTTGGGGACTTGCTCGGCCGGCAGGTCCAGGCCCTTGATGTGCAGGTTCGTGCCGGTCGCACCGTCGAGGATCTTGGCGACCTGCTCGGCGACCTTGCCCGTGTCGATGTCGGTGCGGCAGGCGCTGGTGTTCTGCACGGCGTCGGCGGCGGAGAGCAGCATCACGCCCGTGCCGGCGAGGAGGAGAGGGGAGAGGAAGACGACGCCGATACCGGCGGCGAGCCACTTCAACCGGAGTGGATCGCTCGCGGGTCAGCGGCGTCGTACAGGGGCGGATAGCGAGAGGTCATGACGTGTCCTTCGAGGATGCGACGTCCGACGGGCCGCAGCGGGCGAACCGGCGTCCGCTCCGCACGGCCAGGCCGTGAATGGACGCCGGGGTGGTTCAAAAACAGTAGGTCCGGATCCGCCGACGGCCAAAAAGTGTGTGTGAGATGCCGGAATCCGGCACATCAGCGCTTGACTTCTTGGCCGTCCGCACATTCGCCTCTACAGTTTTTGGACTCCCCTCGCTCTCCTCAGCTTCTGGCCCCGGGCTTCTCTACGCCCTGACTTCGGCCCGCGAGGACGCGTAGCGAGATGGGCAGTAGTTCCCTCCGTGCTCCAGATCCGAATCGGGGTTCCTTTTTGCCTTTTTCCCTGCACCAGGGCGACGCTCTCAGCGTCCTCGCCGACTTGCCGGACGACTGCGTCGACTCCGTCATCACCGACCCGCCGTACAACTCCGGCGGTAGGACTGCCAAGGAGCGCACGACGCGCTCCGCGAAGCAGAAGTACACCTCCGCCGACGCGCAGCATGCCTTGCCGGACTTCACGGGCGAGACCATGGACCAGCGGTCGTACGGGTTCTGGCTGACGCAGATCATGACCGAAGCCCACCGCCTTACGAAGACCGGCGGCACCGGGCTGCTGTTCACCGACTGGCGTCAGCTGCCCACTACGACGGACGCGATCCAGGCGGCCGGCTGGCTGTGGCGCGGCGTGCTGGCGTGGCACAAGCCCCAGGCCAGGCCGCAGCGGGGTCGGTTCACACAGAATTGTGAGTTCATCGTCTGGGCCAGTAAGGGGCCGATCGATGGCTCCCGCAACCCGGTCTATCTGCCCGGCATGTACTCGGCTTCGCAGCCTTCGGGTGCGAAGCGCCGGCACATTACGCAAAAGCCCGTCGCAGTGATGCGCGAGCTGGTCAAGATCAGCCCCGAAGGGGGTACGGTGCTCGACTTCTGCGCCGGTTCCGGCTCCACGGGCGTGGCTGCTCTGCTGGAGAGCCGGGACTTCATCGGCGTGGAGAAGACCGAGCACTACGCCTCCATCGCGGCCGACCGGCTCACCGAAACGCTCCGCGAGATTCTCACGCAGGACGACGTGATTCTCACCGCCTGAGCGGCGCACTTGCCGTCATGGCGGCCGGCGCCCGAGGCTGCAGGTCGGGCTCGCACCTCCTCGGCTGACCTGTGCGTCGCCGTCTCCCTCCTTTCTGTAATCCGTGTCTCGTAGGAGGCCGAACTCTGCATGCCCGAACCAACAAAACCCTCCGGCGATGGCGAGTTGGAGCCAGTCCGTATTCCCGATCCGCAGCTGGAGGGAATCGAGGCGAGCGTCCGACGGCTCATGGAGCAGTCAACGCAGCAGGCACAGCAACTCGATCACCTCGCGGCCGCCCCGGCACCCGGCTCGCCGTTCGCCGCGTTCGGCATGCCCGGGCTGGGCGGGCCGCCTGCCGCCGCTCCGCCGGAGCCCCGTCCGATCCTGGAGCTGGACGGTGAGGAACGCGAGGACGAACTCGACGCCCTGTCCGACTGGATCGACGACTTCTTCCTCCCGGTCTACGGGGCGGAGGTCACCACCGCGGCGCCCTGGTGCCTGCGGTGGCAGGAGCACGACGACGTGGTGGCCTGGCTCCACGCCCTGTGGCTCGCCTACCAGCAGCACAAGGAGCCCGAAGCCGGTCTTTCGGGCATGTTCGTGTGGCACAGGGACTTCCTCACCCACGCCGTCGCCGCGATCCGCGCGCCAGGCGGGCCGCTGTCGGCCTGTATGACCTCTCCCGACCGTCCCGCGCATCGTCTTCTGCCCGGTCCGCCGCGGTCTTTGCGCGCGGAGACGGCGGCCACGGTGAACGCCGCCGAGCCGGACGAGCCGACGTCATGACCGCGGGAGGGCCGGCTTTCGGGCTGAGCTTCGATCCCCGCGCGCTGGGCGATCTCCTCCAGGCGCCGAGCGACATCCGCGACCTTGCCCTCGCCTACCTGCAGGAAGTCGTCACCGCACAGCGCTTCGGACTGCGCCTCGACGGTGACCTGGAGGGCTACCGCAAACTGGTCGTCGACTCACGCAAAGAGTGGCGCCTCGTCTACGGCGTCCGTCCGGCGCCCGCACCGTGCGCGCACCCGAAGGAGATTCACGTCGTCGCGGTCCGGCCGCGGGCTGGCAACGACGTGTACGACGAGGTCGGCCGCCGCCTGGGGATGTCCCGCCGGCCGCTGAGCGCGCGCACCCACGCGGCACGCTCCCGCTCCCCACAGCTCGCCAGCCGCACGCCCGCGCCGCGACCGGGCCCACCCCTTCCCGTACTGCCGCGTCTGCCCCGCCCCGCACAACACACCGCGCACCCTCACACCCGCTGAACGCCCGGTCTCCCCACTCGACCATCGCCTCGAAGCTGTCACCGGCCACGACGTCGACACCCTGTGGGCCTACCGGGACCGCGGCGTCCTTGACGAGCCCCATACCCACCTCGTCGACGAGCACCGTGCGTTGGCCAACACGCAGAGCGGCGTCACCTTCTGCCTCAGCCTCCTCCACCGCCTTTCCAGCGGCGAGTTCGACGTCGATGACGCCCCTTTCGCGCGTATCGACCGCACCGTGGACCAGCTGGAAGAGGCCACCGAAGCGCGGGACGCCGCTGCCCGGAAGGTGATCGCAGCCCTGGAGCCCATCGAGGCCGCCACGGCAGCTACCGCGTCCGACGCGAAGCAGCGCTGGGCGGACGACCACGCGACGCTGCTGGCCATCGCCGGCGGAGCCAAGCTCTACGAATACCTGCTGACCGGCCGGATGTCCGTCACAGCCGCCTCCGGCCCCCGCATCCCTCACACCACGCTGCAGCGGCGGGAGGAGGCCGGCCTGGTCGTCCGGGATACCGGCCACCCCGTCACGCCGGGCAGCCGATCACCCTCACCGACGCCGGACGCGCTGCGCTGATCGCCGCACGGCGAACTCCTACGGCCCAGGCGCCGACGGTCCCGCCCGGCCCAGGCGCATCACCGCCCACCCCGGCACAGCACCACTGAATTCCACCGAAAGGCCCTTCCCATAACCCAAGTTCACTTCAAACTGGACGACTTCCGTGCCGATGAGAAGACGTACCTCGACTTCCACCGCCAGGTCGCGGTCAACGAGGACATGCTTGTCCCCCTCGCCGAACACCACACTCCCAACGGTGCGCACAGCTACTACGTCCTCTTCGACCGCTCCGCCACCTACGGGCACCCGGGCATGCCGCAATACCTCGCTGTTCACCTGAAGCGGGACCGAAAGAAGGGAACGTTCGACTTCCAGCAGGCCCCGTTTCCGCTGCCCGTCATGGCCCAGTCCTGGCTCATCCACCGCGGCTGCCCGCCCGATGCCACCGGCCTCGACCCCGAGCAGGGCCACCCGCCGGCGGACGAGGCGACACGGGCGCTGGAGCGACGCCTCGTGGACGAGGGCGACCACTACGCCGAGGGCTACTCCTACACCCGAGACGACCCGGACGACATGGTCACCGTTGTGGTACTGCGCGCTCTGGACGACCGGGCCCCGAGCCCGTTTCGCGTTGTGGTGGAGGAGGTCGACCCCGAGGCGTGGACGCACACCCTGCGCGAAGGCGGCTTCGACACGGTGGGCCAGGCCTTTCAGTGGTGCGACGACCGGCTTGCCGGCGAGGCCGGTCCGCTCCCGCCGGTCCGCCCCGCAGCCGCAGCCGGGCGTCCAATCGGTGTGGCGAAAGCGCCTGCTCCGCGTGCGCCCGGCCGTTCGCGCTGAACGCGCCGAGGCCACAGCGGGCGGCGAAACATAACCGACGCTCGCCGGGTTGCCCAACCCGCGCTCGGGCGGGCGCGTTTTTGAGCCCCCGGGGCCCCCCCCGCGCCCCCCCCCCCGCCCCGGGGCGCGGGAGCCCCCCAGCAGATAGCCCCGGGCCACCCGGGCGGCGCGCGGTTAGAGCGGCGGGCGGCCCTGCACATCGACGCCCC
>NZ_JAIUKE010000571.1 GCF_020176795.1 Streptomyces sp. 8L | reverse complement strand
CGCGCGCCCTGGTAGCGGTGAGGGATGCTGCTCACCTCCCGCCGGCTGCGCGCCGTGCTGCTCGCCGCCGCCTCGGCCTCGCTCGTCGCCGCCGCCCCGCCCGCACCGGGGCCGCTCGGCGTCGGCGACCGCCTCTTCCCCACCCTCGGCAACCCCGGCTACGACGTCCGCTCGTACGACATCGGCCTCACCTACACCGGCGACAACAAGAAGCCGCTCGACGCGGTGACCACCCTCGACGCCACGGCGACCAGCCGCCTCGACCGCTTCAACCTCGACTTCACCCACGGCACCGTCCGCTCGGTGCGCGTCAACGGCGCTCCCGCGGCCTTCGCCCCCGCGGGCGAGGACCTCGTCGTCACCCCCGCCGAGCCGGTCGAGGCCGGCGACCCGCTGCGGATCACCGTCCGCGGCACCAGCGAGACCGGCGGCCCGGCGGGAGCCGGCGGCTGGGTGCGCACCACCGACGGTCTGGTGATGGCCAATCAGGCCGACGCGGCGCACCGCGTCTTCCCCTGCGACGACCACCCCGACGACAAGGCCTTCTTCACGTTCCACGTCTCCGCGCCCAAGAAGCTCACCGTCGTCGCGAACGGCGAAGAGGTCGCGAGGAAGGCCGACGGCGCCGACACCACCTGGACCTACCGCACCCGGCACCCCATGGCCACCGAGCTCGCGCAGGTCTCCATCGGCACCTCCGCCGTCATCCACCGCACGGGACCGCACGGCCTGCCCGTACGCGACGTGGTGCCCGCGGCCGACAAGGCCAAACTCGAACCGTGGCTCGCCAAGACACCCGGCATGATCGAGTGGATGGAGCAGCGGGTCGGCCGCTACCCCTTCGAGGACTACGGCGTCCTCATCGCGGGTGCCGACACCGGCTTCGAGCTGGAGACGCAGACCCTGTCGCTGTTCGAGCGGAACCTGTTCATCGGCGGCGGCTACCCGGCCTGGTACGTCGACTCGGTGCTGGTCCACGAGCTGTCGCACCAGTGGTTCGGCGACAGCGTCTCCCCGCACCGCTGGTCCGACCTCTGGCTCAACGAGGGGCACGCCACCTGGTACGAGGGCACCTACGCCGAGGAGCACGGAGGCCCGTCCTTCGAGAGCCGGATGCGCGAGGCGTACGCCCAGTCCGACGGCTGGCGCACGGCGGGCGGCCCGCCCGCACGGCCCAAGGCGCCCGTCCCCGGGCAGTCCATCAGCATCTTCAGGCCCATCGAGTACGACGGCAGCGCGCTGGTGCTCTACGCCCTGCGGCAGGAGGTCGGCGCCGCCACGTTCTCCCGCATCGAGCGCGACTGGGTGCGCGAGAACCGCGACTCGTCCGCCTCCACCGCGGACTTCACGGCCCTCGCCTCGCACGACGCGAGCCGCGACCTGACGGCCTTCTTCCAGGGCTGGCTGTACGGCACGAAGACGCCCCCGATGCCGGGACACCCCGACTGGAAGCCCGCGCCCGCGGCGCAGAGCGGCACGAAGCCGCAGCAGCAGGGCGCCGGCGCCGCACCGGGAGGACAGGGTGCGCGGCCGGCACAGCACGTGACGAAGCGCCCGGCACAGCCTGTGACGAAACGGCTGCCTTCCGGCATCACCGCCGGTCCCGCGGCCGGGCGCGCGTACAGCGCGGTACCCGGCGGTGGCCATGCGTGAAACCCCTATGACGCGAAACGCGCGCCGTGTCACCATCGGGGTGTCGGCGCCGCGGGCCGGGGGGAATCAATCCGTCCGACCGGGCGTTGACCTGTCCGACGCCGGATTTCTCCGGCACTCCGACGACGTAAGGACCCAATGACCTCCTCTTCCTCCTTCTCCCGGGACGTGCAGAACTCCGCGGCGGGCCGCTCGGCCGACCCCCGCACCGACAGCCTTCGGGCCGATGCCCTGATGGAGGAGGACGTCACTTGGAGCCATGGAATCGACCAGGACCGCGACGGCGACCAGTTCGACCGGTCGGACCGTGCCGCGCTGCGGCGCGTGGCGGGCCTGTCCACCGAGCTGGAAGACGTCACCGAGGTCGAGTACCGGCAGCTGCGCCTGGAGCGCGTGGTGCTGGTCGGCGTCTGGACCTCGGGCACGCTCGATGACGCGGAGAACTCGCTGGCGGAGCTCGCCGCCCTCGCCGAGACCGCGGGCGCCCTCGTGCTCGACGGTGTGGTGCAGCGGCGCGACAAGCCGGACCCGGCCACGTACATCGGCTCGGGCAAGGCCCAGGAGCTGCGGGACATCGTCCTCGACAGTGGCGCCGACACCGTGGTGTGCGACGGCGAGCTGAGCCCGGGCCAGCTGATCCACCTGGAGGACGTCGTCAAGGTCAAGGTCGTCGACCGGACGGCGCTGATCCTCGACATCTTCGCCCAGCACGCCAAGTCCCGTGAGGGCAAGGCGCAGGTGGCGCTGGCGCAGATGCAGTACATGCTGCCGAGGCTGCGCGGCTGGGGCCAGTCGCTGTCCCGGCAGATGGGCGGCGGCGGCAGTGGCGGCATGGCCACCCGCGGCCCCGGTGAGACCAAGATCGAGACGGACCGGCGCAGGATTCGCGAGAAGATGGCGAAGATGCGCCGGGAGATCGCGGAGATGAAGACCGGCCGCGAGATCAAGCGGCAGGAGCGCAGGCGCCACCGCGTGCCGTCGGTCGCCATCGCCGGGTACACCAACGCCGGCAAGTCGTCCCTGCTCAACCGCCTCACCGGCGCCGGAGTCCTGGTGGAGAACGCGCTGTTCGCCACGCTGGACCCGACGGTGCGGCGCGCCGAGACGCCCGGCGGGCGGCTCTACACCCTCGCGGACACGGTCGGATTCGTCCGGCACCTGCCGCACCACCTGGTGGAGGCGTTCCGTTCCACGATGGAGGAGGTCGGCGACTCCGACCTGATCCTGCATGTGGTGGACGGCTCGCACCCCGTGCCCGAGGAGCAGCTGGCCGCCGTGCGCGAGGTCGTGCACGACGTCGGCGCGAAGAGCGTGCGCGAGATCGTCGTCGTCAACAAGGCGGACGCGGCGGACCCGCTGGTCCTCCAGCGGCTGCTGGCCGCGGAGCGCAACGCGATCGCCGTGTCGGCGCGTACCGGCGAGGGCATCCCCGAGCTGCTGGCGCTGATCGACGCCGAACTGCCGCGGCCCGAGGCCGAGGTCGAGGTGCTCGTCCCGTACACGCACGGCGCCCTGGTCTCCCGGGTGCACGCGGAGGGCGAGGTGCTGTCCGAGGAGTACACCCCGGAGGGCACCCAGCTCAAGGCACGCGTCCACGAGGAGTTGGCGGCGGCGCTCGCGCCGTACACGCCGGCCGTGGCGCACTGACCGCACGGGACAGCGCCGCGGCAAGGGCCCGTATCCCCGGAATCCCCGGGGTACGGGCCCTTCCCGCGTCAGGTGCCCGCGCTCCTGGGGAGTGTCCGCAAAGTCGCGCCGTCCGCCCGGCGGGCGCGGCTTTCCCGACACGACCTACCGCGCGGCGAACTTCTTGCTGACACCCTCGTAGACGCCCCGCGCCTCCTTGCCGAGGTGGGGACCCGCCAGCCAGCCCGCCGTCACCGGGCCGATCGAGGTGTTGGACACCAGCGCGGGCTTGCCGTCGTCGCCCGTCGCGATCCAGCCACCGCCCGAGGCCCCGCCGGTCATGGTGCAGCCGACGCGGTACTCCGTCGGCTCCGACGCGGTCAGCGAGAGCCGCCCCGGCCGACCCGCGCACTGGTAGAGCTTCTGCCCGTCGAACGGCGGTGCCGCCGGGTAGCCGTTGGCGGTGAGCGTCTTGATGTCCGGCACGGCGGGGGCGTCGAAGTCCACGGGCAGGGCCGCGCCCACGGTCTCCTGGAGCGACTCGCCCGTCCCGCCCTGCTCCGGCGCCACATGCAGTACGGCGAAGTCGTACGGCGACCCGTGCCCGCCGCTCTCCGCGCCCTCGGAGATCCACTGCGACGACGTCTGCGCCCAGTCGGCCCACCAGACGCCGTACGGGGCCAGGTCCTTCTCGCCTGCGCCCTTCAACTGCGCTGCCGTGAGGCCCTTGCTGTTGTACGACGGCACGAACGCGATGTTCCGGTACCAGCCGCCGTCCTTCCCCGCGTGCACGCAGTGGCCCGCCGTCCAGACCAGGTCGGACTTGCCGGGGTGCGCCGGGTCCGTCACCACCGTGGCCGAGCAGACCATCGAGCCCCGCGGTCCGTCGAAGAACAGCTTGCCCTCGACCGGCACGCTCCGCGTGTACGGCGTCGCCGCCTCACGCGCCTGGACGGGGGCGGGCTCCGGGTCGGTGACGCCCTGGTCGCCGGAGACGTCGTGCGGCTGCACCGGCTTGTCCGCGGGCTCCTCGGCCTTCCGCATCCGGTTCGGGTCCCACAGCCCCTGGATGACCGGGTTCACGAAGTCCTGGGCCTGGCGCAGCCACTGGTCCCGGTCCCAGTTCTTCCACTCGCCGTGCTTCCACTTGTCCAGGTCGATGCCGTGCTGCTTGAGCCTGTCCTTGAGGTCGTCCGGGATGGTGATCTTCGGGTCGGCCGCCGTGGCCGAGGCCGACGCGGCCGGCGGCGCCCCCGCGGCGCCGTCGTCGCCCGGCCCGCAGGCCGTCGCGGTCAGCGCGAGCGCCGCCGCCGCGGCCGCGGCAGCCGTCACGCGTATCCCGCGCCTCCTTCCCGCCGGGCGTGGGACGGAGTTCGGGCGGATCGGTCGCATCTGGGTTCCCCCTGGAACGGTTCGTACGGGACAAGAGGTACGCCTGTACGCGCCACGGCGCACAGGGGTACGTGGAACTGCCCCCTGCCGTACGGGACATGGCGCGGGGGCGGCCCCCACTATGCCTTCGCTGTGACACCCGCCGTCTGGCAGGTCCACGCTTCGGTCCGGCACGGCGGCCAAGGATCTGCCCGGCACCCGTGATCCCCCGCATCCGGCGTCGTTGGTACGAGCGGGGGACACGGCCAGCGTTCACCGCCGGGGGACCGGTGGTCGAGCCGCGTACGGACGTGCGACGCAACTGTGACAGTCGGAGGACCGAGACGTGGCCGTGACCGAGCCGAGCAACACCCCGCCGGCGGCGCGGACCGTCGCCCACGAGGGCATCCTCCGCCGCCAGTCGCAGCGCGAGTCGGCGGCCCGTACCTACGCCAGGTCGCTGCCGATCGTCCCGGTCCGGGCGCGCGGACTCACCATCGAGGGCGCCGACGGGCGGCGCTACCTGGACTGCCTCTCCGGCGCGGGCACGCTCGCCCTCGGACACAACCACCCCGTCGTGCTCGCGGCGATCAGGAAGGTCCTCGACTCGGAGGCCCCGCTGCATGTGCTGGACCTCGCGACCCCGGTCAAGGACGCCTTCGTCACCGAGCTGTTCGCCACGCTGCCCGCGCCTCTCGCGGACCACGCGCGGGTCCAGTTCTGCGGCCCCGCGGGCACCGACGCCGTCGAGGCCGCGCTGAAGCTCGTGCGTACGGCGACCGGCCGGGAGGGCATGCTCGCGTTCACCGGCGCTTACCACGGCATGACCGACGGGGCGCTCGCCATGTCGGGCGGCGCGCGTGACGTCCGCGTGACGCGCCTGCCCTATCCGCAGGACTACCGCTGCCCGTTCGGCGTCGGCGGCGAGCGCGGGGCCGAACTGTCCGCCCGCTGGACGCGGAGCCTGCTGGACGACCCGAAGAGCGGAGTGTCGCTGCCCGCCGGGATGATCGTGGAGCCCGTACAGGGGGAGGGCGGCGTGCTGCCCGCCCCCGACACGTGGCTGCGGCGCATGCGGGAGATCACCGCGGAGCGCTCCGTACCGCTGATCGCCGACGAGGTGCAGACAGGCGTCGGCAGGACCGGTACGTTCTGGGCCGTGCAGCACAGTGGCATCGTCCCCGACGTGATGGTGCTCTCCAAGGCCATCGGAGGTTCGCTCCCGCTCGCCGTGATCGTCTACCACGAGGACCTCGACCTGTGGCGCCCGGGCGCCCCCGCCGGAACGTTCCGCGGCAATCAGCTCGCGATGGCCGCGGGCGCCGCCACGCTCGCGTACGTGCGGGAGAACGGCCTCGCGGAGCGGTCCGCCGTGCTCGGCGCCCGGATGCTCAGCAGCCTCAGGGACCTGGCCGCGGAGCACCCTTGCATCGGAGACGTCCGCGGCCGCGGTCTGATGATCGGCGTGGAGATCGTCCATCCCGAGTCCGGTCCCGAGGCCGGTCCCGGTGGCGGACCCGCGCCGGCCGACGCGCCGCTCGCCCGGGCCGTGCGCAGGGCCTGCCTCGACCGCGGGCTCATCGTGGAGCTCGGCGGACGCGACGGCGCGGTCGTACGGCTCCTGCCGCCCCTCACCCTCACCGACGACCAGGCCGTGGCCGTGCTCGACCGGTTCGCCGACGCGCTGGCGTCGGCGGAGCGTGCCGCCCTCGCGCGCCGCGCCGCACCGTCGCAGTGACCCCGGATCGACCCCGGACCCGCAAAGGAAGACCTGTGAACCCCACCCC
>NZ_JAIUKE010000570.1 GCF_020176795.1 Streptomyces sp. 8L | reverse complement strand
GAGCGGCTCGGAGCCCGCCTGCGCCGCCCTCGGCGCCCGGCCCCCGAACCGCTCACCGCCTGGGCGCTCGGCAGCGAACGCCACGAGGACCGCTCCGACGGCCTGCTCACGATGGCCCGCGCCCTGCCCCGCCTGAGCCGGATCACCCTGTCCCTGGCCTGGCGCGCCGACCGCACCGCGCTGCTGCGCCTGACCACTCTCCAACTCGCCGCCGGCGGCCTCACCGCCGTCACCCTTCACCTGACCCGGACCACGCTCGCGGTCCTGTTCGCCCCCGGCGCCCCGCTGGAGCGCCTCGGCCGCGCCGAGTTCGCCCTGCTGGCCCTGGCCGCCGTCGCCGCCGCCCGCACCCTGGCCTCCGCCGCGACCGTCGCCACGACCGCCCGCCTCGGACCGGCCATCGACGCCCGCGCCGAACTCGCCTACCTCGACGCGGCCACCCGCGTCCCCCTCGCCTCCTACGACAACCCCGCCTGGTGCGATCACGGCGAGGCCGCCAACCGCGCGGCCACCGACGCCCACACGATCCTCGACTCCCTCATCTCGCTGACCGCATCGGCCCTGGGCATCACGGCCGCCGCCGGCGTCCTGGCCAGTCTCGACCCGCTGCTGCTGCCCCTGCTGCTGCTCGCAGTCCTGCCACGCGCATGGGCCGCCGCCCGCGCCGCCCAGGCCGCCCACCGCGCGGACCGGCACGCGGTCGGCGACCGCCGCACCCGCCACATCCTCATGTACCTCGCCAGCGGCCGCTCCACCGCCCTCGACGTCCGCGCCGGCACCATGCGGCCCTGGCTCCTCGGCCAGTACCAGGCCGTCAGCCGCCGCCTTCAGAACCACACCGCACAGATCGGGGCCGACACCGCACGGCATCAACTCCTCGGCGACACCCTCGCCGGCGCCGCCACCCTGATCGTCTACGCCACCCTGCTGTGGCTCACCGTCCACGGACGCATCCCCACCGCCGACGCCGCGACCGCCCTCATCACCGTCCAGACCAGCCGGGCCCTGCTCACCGGCCTCGCCACCGGCCTGACCACCACCTACCGCATGGGCCTCTACCTCAGCGACTGGGCCGCCTTCCTCACCGACGCCACGGCCCGCACGACCCTCCCGGCCGCACCCGCTCCGGTTCCCGCGAACCCCGCCGTCATCCGCGCCGACCACGTCACCTTCGCCTACGAGGGCGCTGCCGCCCCCGTCCTCACCGACATCTCCCTCACCGTGCGCCGCGGGGAGATCCTCGCCATCGTCGGCCACAACGGTGCAGGAAAATCCACCCTGGCCAAACTCCTCGCCGGCCTCTACACCCCCACCAGCGGCACCGTCACCTGGGATGCCACCGACCTGGCCACCGTCGACCCCGACGAACTCTTCTCCCGCCTCGCGATGCTGCCCCAGGACATCGCCCGCTGGCAGGCCACCCTGCGCGAGAACATCACCCTCGGCCAAGGCGACCAGAGCGACACCGCCGTCCTCGCCGCCGCACGCGCCGGCGGCGCCACCCAGGTCATCGACTCACTCCCCGAGGGCCTCGACACCCACATCCGGCCCGCCCAGTCCGGCGGCCGGGACCTCTCCGGCGGACAATGGCAACGCATCGCCGCAGCCCGCGCCTTCGCCCGCACCAACGCACCCCTGCTGATCTGCGACGAACCCACCAGCGCCCTCGACCCACGCGCCGAACAGGCCGCGTACGAGCGCATCCGTGAACTCGCCGCGGACCGGACCGTCATCCTCATCACGCACCGCCTCGGCTCCACCCAGCATGCCGACCGGGTCATCGTCCTCGACCACGGTCGCGTCCTCGAAGAAGGCACCCACACCAGCCTCCTGGCCGCAGACGGCGAGTACGCCGCACTGTGGACCACCCAGGCCCACGCCTACGCCCCCGCCCGCCACCACACTGAGTCGGTTGATTACCAGCCTGTGGAGTGACCTGGCGTGAGCCTTTTCCTGACCCGGTATCAGCAGGCCAGAGGGTATGAGGCCGAGGGACGGATCATCGGCTGGTTCCAGGACGGCAGCGAACTCGGCCTCCGTGCGCTCGGCGCCCGCAGCATCCTCGCCGCCCCCCGGACGACGGCCAGTTCCGAGGCGCTGAACAGCCGCATCAAGCACCGCAAACCGTTCAGGCCCTTCGTGCCGGCCGTCCTCGCCCGCTACGCACCCGAGTGGGTCGAAGTGAACTGCCTGCCAGACTGAACCCATGAACACTGTGCCCCTCCGCGAGGCGGCCCGAGCAGTCGTTCTCGATCCCCATCAGCGCGTCCTGCTGCTGGCCTACGACGAGGACGGCGGCTTCTGGGCCACCCCAGGCGGCAGTCTGGAAGCGGGCGAGGACTACCCCACCGCCGTCCTGCGGGAACTCGCCGAAGAAATCGGGGCCGCAGATGTCCTGCTGGTCGCGCAGATCGCTGAGCGCAGCCAGACCCATCCCGTCGGCGGCCGCGAAGTCCGCCAAATCGAGAAGTACTACCTCGCGCGTATCGCGGCCTCCAACATCGATCCGTCCCGCGCTACCCAGACTGACACCATTCGAACCAGCCGCTGGTGGACACTGAGTGAACTGCGCGCCACCAGCGAGACGGTCTACCCCCTCGGCCTTGCCGACCTGATCGCCGACATCCTCAGCAACGGCGTACCGGAAAATCCAGCTGTCCTGGGCTGAAGCTGCCACTGTCCCCAGTTCATGCCGGGGCTCGTCCTTGCCGGAACCGAGATCGTCGGGTGCACCAAGAGCCCGGAGAGGGAAGCGCGCGGACTGGCGGCGCTTGAGGACAAGATCGCTGACCTGCACAAATCCTTCGGCGGTCCGGGCCCAGACCTCAACATCGTTGCCAGCCCCGCAGTCGCAATGTCTGGTCAGGGGCCGTTGAGGATGTCGTGTCCGCCGATGCGGCGCCAGATCACGTGAGGGACGCCGGCGACCTGTTCCCGGCCGTACGACCATGTCGCGCGCCCGCCCGGCGCCCAGGTCAGTTCGTAGACGCCCGGCGTGCGGCGGACCCCCTTGATGCGGAGGCCCGCAGGGAACCGGCCGCCCGTGCGGAGGCCGGGCACGAAGGCGCGGGCGACGACACGGTGGAATGCGCGGCGCTGTTCTGGGGTGAGGCGGTGAAGGTCGGCGGTGAAGCGGGACAGAGTCTCGTACGTGGGCAACGGTCAACTCCTCTGGGAAGCACGAAACCCCCCGGCTGGTGGCCGGGGGGCTGTGGTGGGTGTGTCCGTGCAGAAGGCGTCGGTGACGTGGCTCACCGGGTTGTCGTTCGGCGCGCTGATAGATGACGGTCGCGGCGGTTCCGTGCGTTTTCGTGGCTGGTGGTGCTCGTGTGGCAGGGGTGCAGTATTCGCACGGCCGACGCGGCCACCTGCGTGCGGTGCCGAGGCGGTGAAGCCCTGCTCGGTGTCGGTGGTGGCTGTCATGCTGCTGGACATGAGTGAGTTCATGCAGCGGCGTGTGTACGGCGCCGACCATGACGACCCGGACCCCGGACCGCAGCCGGGACACGAGTACCGGGAGCTGGTCGGTGGTCCCCTGGACGGACTTCTGGTCGACGTCACCGGGTGGGACGCCGAGGAAGTTGTGGAAGGTGCGGCGCTGATCACGGAGATCGGTGCGTACGGCCCGGGCGGGCGCGCCCAGTACGGGCCCCGCAACGGCGACTCCGCCAAGTGGGACTGGGAAGGCGATACACCCTGACCAAAGCACGTGCCCTGCCGTGCTCCAGGGGCTGCCCGTGCGTGCCGACAGGGCAACTGCCTCCGCTGCTGTGCGCCTCGCCCGAGAACCCTCTCAGCGGGCCTGCCCGTACGGTGCCGCCGGAGCGCTGGAGCGCGGGAGCGGGGAACACCCGGGCGTGCAGAGGCGTTGGGAGAGACGTGGCCGCGGAGGGGACAGGGGCCCCGGGCTCCACCCTTTGCCCGTGGGGAAGATCGTTCGGCTGAAGCCCCACGGAGCCTTTCGCCGCGAGGCGACCGCCCTTCGCGACCACCCTCACGCGCCGCCCCGGCAGGTCTCCCCCGTCCTGCCGGGGCGGCCCCCTGTCCGACGCTGCGGCCTAGGTGGGGCGCAGGTCAGCGTAGAGGCGGGCGGTGACGCCTGCCGTGCCCGGGACGCGCCGTACGGGCGCGACGCCGGAGGTGCGCCACAGCTGTTCCAACTCCCGCATCGCGGCACGCGCGGTTTCCTCGTCGAGCGCGGTGATGTCCAGGACCAGAAGGCCGGGCTCGGTTAGGTGTACATGGGCAGCGTTCATGTCCGCGGGGACGTTCCGTGCACGCGGGGCAGTTCGCGCTCGCGCGGGGGATCACCCGTACGGCGGCGCGCGCTGCCGGCGTACGGGCTGCGGCGCGGGTGAGGGTGGCGGGGTGCTGACGCCTCCGATCGAGCCGATGCTCGCCCGCTCCGCCGATGTACTCCCGCCGACGCGCCGAGCCATTGACGTGCTGTACCAGGCGAAGGTGGACGGCTTCCGCACGCTCGTCTTCGTACGGGAGGGCAAGGTGTTCCTCCAGTCCCGCCGGGGCGCGGACCTGACGCCCGCGTTCGGGGATGTCGCGGCCGGCGGCGCCCAGCTGGTGGGTGAGGATGTCGTCCTGGACGGCGAGCTCGTCGTGCTCGGAAGTGGCCGTCTCGATTTCGACGCGTTGCAGCAGCGCGCCCGCTACCGGGGGCGCCGCGCCACGGAGGCCGCCGCCGCGGCTCCGGCCCATCTGGTGGTCTTCGACGTCGTGGAGCACCGGGGCGTCAGCCTCATGCGCCGGCCGCTGCGGGAGCGCTGGGATCTGCTCGTGGAGCTCTTCGAGCGGCGCGGCCTGCGCGCGCCCTGGAGTCTCGTGCCCTGTACCCGCGACCGCGACGTGGCGCTGGGCTGGTTCGACTCGGCGTGGGGTGAGGCAGGTGTTGAAGGCTGTGTGGTGAAGCCGGCGGGCGGTTTGTACCGTCCGGGGCAGCGGGGCGGCCCGGGTGGCTGGGTGAAGGTGCGCGCGTACGGGACCGCGGAGGGGATCGTCGCCGGGGTGACCGGGGGCCTGCACGCGCCGCAGACGCTTCTGCTGGGCCGCCATGATGCGGCGGACGGACTGCGGATGGTGGCCCGTACGACGCCGCTCTCGCCCGGGGCCCGCGCGCAGCTGGGCGCCGTACTCGTTCCTGCGGCTGCGGGGCACCCTTGGGAGGGGCGCCGCTTCTTGGCCGGGTGGGGGAGCCGCGAGGCTCTGGAGGTTCGTCTGGTCGAGCCTCGCGTGGTGGTGGAGTTCCGCGTGGACAGCGCGCTCGACCGTGGCCGTCACCGTCACCCCGTGCGCTACCTGCGCATCCGAACGGACCTGCTCCCTGACGACCTGTGACGCTCGGCTGGCCCGTGGTCTCGTGAGGGTGATCATGCCGTCGTGCCCGTACGACCGGTCGGGGCCTGCGTTGGATGGGCATGAGAAGAATGATCTCGACGGCCCTGGTGGCCTCGGTGGTGGCCGTGCTGATCGGTAGTTCGCCGGCGTCGGCTGCCCCGACCGTCGACCGACGCGTGGGGACGTGCACGCATGCGCGGGGCGGTGGCTGCGCGCCCAGCATCAGCGTGGAGTACTGGTACGCGAAGGGCGCGAAGACCCGCCGCGTGTCCTGGGTCTACACGGGCACCAACTCCAAGACGCGCCGAAGTGCGCGCTGGATGTACCGGAAGCCCGGTGCCCGTACGTACAAGGTCGCCTCGGGCTGGAAGCAGGGCCGCCTGGAACCCGCCCGCAACGGGAGCATCTCCTTCACCTGGGCCTCATGGGGCAAGGGCCACCACACCGGGGCCGCGTACCCGGTCGGCACATCGTTCTGTGCTGAGTTCAAGGGCGGCAAGCGAGTGTGCACGAAGGTCAAGTAGCCAGGCCATGCGCTCCGACTGCGGCTACCGGTTACGCCCGGGGTAGCCGCCGTCGTACGCCGCCGCGCCGCCTTCCTGAACAGCTGGAAGGCGGCGCGGCGGGAGAGCGCCGTCGTAGCGCTTCGCGACGCACGAAGGTACTCAGACCGGTGCCCGGCTCAGCGACGCGAGTGGGGAGCGCCAGCCTTTCTCCATCGCGCGCAGCCGCTCCCAGTCGACCTCCGGGTGGGCGGGGACGACCGCGTCAACGGACGCTGTGGTGTAGAGCGCGACGTCGACGGCCCCGGCCCGGCTGGTACCGAAGCGAACCTCGATCGACTGCGGGGAGCGGAGCCAGCCGAGGCGGACCATGTGGTCGAAGTCCACTTTACCGACCGCTGTTCTGATCGCGTCGCCGTGAAGTGGGAAGACACGTCGCGGACGTGTCAGGGACGGTGTGAGAGCTAGACCAGGGTCGACGGAGTGTGACGTCTTCCACACAAAGAGCGTTCGCCGGACGGAGTGGAGGGCCGTCCTATACCGTCTCGTGTTGCCCCTCCGGGGCATGCGCTGCGCGCGTACACGAGAC
>NZ_JAIUKE010000569.1 GCF_020176795.1 Streptomyces sp. 8L | reverse complement strand
CGGCGGGGGGGGGGGTGGGGGGCGGGGGGGGGGCGGCGGGGGGGGGGGGGGGGGGGGGGCCCCGGGGGGGGCGGGCGGGGGGGGGGGGGGGGCGGTCACAGCTTCGCCATCCTTCTGCGCCGTACGAGATAGATGAAGACGGGTCCGCCGATCAGCGCGGTCACGATGCCCACCTGGACCTCGGCGGGCCGCGCCACGACCCGGCCCACCACGTCCGCGCCGATCAGCAGCACGGGCGCGAGCACCGCCGCGTACGGCAGGGTCCACCGCATGTCGGGGCCGGTGATGCTGCGCACCAGGTGGGGCACCATCAGGCCGACGAAGACGATGGGCCCGCAGGCGGCGGTCGCGGCCCCGCACAGCAGCGTCACCGCGGTCATGGCGAGGACGCGCGTACGGGTGGGGTGGGCGCCGAGCGCGCGGGCGGTGTCGTCGCCCATCTCCATGGCGTTGAGCGGGCGGGCGATCAGCAGGGAGAGGACCACGCCCGCGGCGATGAACGGCCACATCTTCCCGATGGTCGACATGTCGGCCGAGGCGAGCGACCCGACCGTCCAGAACCGGATCTGGTCGAGCGCGGCCGTGTTGAGCAACTGCACCGCGTTGACGTACCCGTACAGCGCGGCGCTCGCCGCGGTGCCCGCGAGCGCGAGGCGTACGGGGGTCGCGCTGCGGCTGCCGCCCAGTACGTACACGACGGCGGAGACGACGGCGGCCCCGAGGAACGCGAACCACACATACCCGTTGAAGGAGTTGACGCCGAGGAAGCTGATGGCCGACACGACGGCGGCCGCCGCGCCCGCGTTGACCCCGAGCAGGCCCGGTTCGGCCAGGGGGTTGCGGGTGAGCGCCTGCATGACCGCGCCGGCGAGGCCGAGTGCGGCGCCCGCGAGCAGTCCGAGCAGCGTGCGCGGGACGCGGACCTCGCTGACGATGATGTCGTTGCGGCTGCCGCTGGACTCGAACAGCCCGTGCCACACATCGCCGATGGGCATGGATTTGGCGCCGACGGCAACGCTCGCGACACACACGGCCGCGAGCAGGACGACGGCGACGGCCAGGCCCGCGCCCCGCACCGTCCGGCGACCGCGAGGCGGCGCGGGGACCGCGGGGGCGCCGCTCTGTTCTGGGAGGCTCTCGACCAACACGAAGGTTAGGCTAGCCTATCCTGCTGTGCGTCTCGATGGCGCGTACATCACGTTCCGACCACCGGGCGGACAGCCCCAGCGCGGCGACATCCCGGCCACCGGGCCGACAGCTCCACCGCGGCGACGTTCCGACCTCCGGTCGGACAGCCCACCGCGGCGCCCGCGTCCCGGATGTCGTCACCAGCCCAACCGCTTCAGCGCCGCGCCCGCGTCGAGATCGCTCGAACCGTCGCCCGCGCGGGTCCAGGCGGCGGCGCACAACGCCCTGAGCCCGTCCACCACTTCACGCTCCGGCGCGCGGCCTCGTTCGTCCGCGTCACCGCTCCCGTCCCCGTCACCCGCGTCGAGGACGAGCGCGCCTCCGGCCACCGAGGCGGTCCACCGGCCGCACCGGAACCGGCCGTCCCCCGCGTCGCGCACCTCCGGCTGCCCGGCCGTCAGCCCCCGCAGGTCCGCGTCCACGTACGTCGGCCGGTGCCGCGGCCGTGCCGCCAGGAGCTGCCGGGCGTCCGTCACCCCGGTCAGGACGAGCAGCGAGTCCACGCCGCCGTTGAAGGCGCCCTCGATGTCGGTGTCGAGCCGGTCGCCCACCACCAGCGGGCGGCGCGCGCCCGTGCGCAGGACGGTCTCCCGGTGCATCGGGGGGAGCGGCTTGCCCGCGACGCGCGGCTCCGCCCCCGTGGCGATCCGTACGACCTCCACGGCCGCGCCGTTGCCCGGCACGACGCCGCGGGGGCTCGGGATGGTGAGATCCGTGTTCGAGACGAACCAGGGGGCTCCCGCGTTGATCGCCGCGCACGCCTCCCAGAAGCGCCGCCACACCATGTCGGGCCCGCCGTAGCCCTGCGCCACCGCGACGGGGCCGTCGTCCGCGGAGTCCACCGGCACGAGGCCCCGTTCGCGCAGCGCGAGCTCCAGCCCCTCGCCGCCGATCACCAGTACCTTCGCGCCCTCGGGCACCTCGTCGGCGATCAGCCGGGCCACGGCCTGCGCGGAGGTGATCACGTCGTCGGCGCCCGCGGGCACCCCGAGTTCGGTCAGATGGTCCGCGACGACTTGCGGCGGCCTGAGTGCGTTGTTGGTCACATAGGCCAGCCGCATGCCGGCCGCGCGCGCCGCCGCCAGCGCGTCCACGGCGTGCTCCACCGCGTCCCCGCCCGTGTACACGACCCCGTCCAGGTCGAGCAGCGCCGTGTCGTACGCCTCGCTCAGGGCCCTCGCACTACCACAGGGCCTGGTCCCGTTCCGCTGACTCATCGCACCGCACTCCTCGCTCCAGCCGCTCACCCGATCATCGCTCATGGCCGCGCCCCCACATACGATGCTCTGATGAACAGGACAGGCCCGGGGGACGAGGGGCTGCGGCTGACGCCGTTCCGGGGCGTGCGCTACGTCCCCGCGCGGGTGGCCAGCCTCTCCGCGGTGACCTCACCGCCGTACGACGTGGTGGTACGCCCGGACGGCCTGCACCATCTGGAGTCCGCGGACCCGCACAACATCGTCCGGCTGATCCTGCCGCAGGGGCCGACGCCCGCGAGCCGGCACCGGCAGGCCGCACGCACCCTGGAGCGCTGGCTGGTCCAGGGTGTACTGGCCGCCGATCCCGAGCCGGCGCTGTACGTGTACGAGCAGCGCGGCGACGGCGTCCTCCAGCGCGGGGTGATCGGAACGCTCGCGCTGCCCGGCCCGTCGGACGGCGTCGTGCTGCCGCACGAGGACGTGATGGCCGACGTCGTCGAGGACCGCGCCGACCTGATGCGGACCACGGCGACCAACCTGGAGCCGCTCCTGCTCACCTACCAGGGTGACGGCGCCGTGGACGACGGCGCGGGCGACGCCTCCGGCGCCGACCGGACCGCCGGCGTCCTCGACCGGGTCAGCGGACGCACTCCCCTGCTCGCGACCACCACCGAGGACGGCTTCCGGCACCGGCTGTGGTCGGTCACCGACCCGGCCGAGCAGGCGGAGATCAGCGGCGGCCTCGCGGGCCGCCAGGCCCTGATCGCCGACGGCCACCACCGCTGGGCGACGTATCTGCGGCTGCGCGACGAGCACGGCGGCGACGGCCCCTGGGCGTACGGGCTCGTGCTGCTGGTGGACACGGCGCGCTACCCGCTGCGCGTGCGTGCGATCCACCGCCTGCTGCACGGCCTGCCGGTGGAGCGGGCGGTCGCCGCGCTGGAGGACTTCTGCCGGGTGCGTACGCTCCCCGGGCCGCTGCCCGAGGCGCTGGAGGCCCTGGGCGCCGCGGCGGCCGAGAGCAACGCGTACCTGCTGGCAGGTGACGGCCGTTTCCACCTGGTGGACCGTCCTGACACCGGTCTGCTGCACCGCACCGTCCGCGCGGACCGGCCCGAGGCCTGGCGCCGGCTGGACGCGACGGTCCTGCACAGCGCGCTGCTGGACGCGGTGCTGCGGGTGCCCGACGCCCCGGAGCACATCTCCTACATCCACGGCACCGAGGCAGCGGTCCACAAGGCGGAGGCGGACGGCAGCACGGCGGTGCTGCTGCATCCGGTCCGCGAGGACGTCGTACGGGAGCTGGCGCGGCAGGGCGTCACCATGCCGCGCAAGTCGACGTCCTTCGGTCCGAAGCCGGCGACGGGCCTGGTCCTGCGCACGCTGTATCCGGGCTGAGCCGGAAACGGGGGGGGGGGGGGGGGGGGGGGGGGGGGGGGGGGGGGCCCCCCCCCCCCCGCCCCCCCCCCCCCCCCCCCCCCGCCGCAGGGCGTGCTCCACGACCTCGTGCAGCGCGACCACCTGCACCTGGCCCGGCGCGAGCGCGTCCGGCCTGGACAGTTCCTGGAGGTCGCCGATGAGCGCGGCCAGCTCGGACATCTGCGCCTTCACGGACTCCATGAGCGCCCTGCGGTCGGCGGGCGGGATCGCGCGGCCCGTCTCCTCGCTGCGTGCCAGCAGTTCGATGTTGGTGCGCAGGGAGGTCAGCGGCGTGCGCAGCTCGTGGCCCGCGTCCGCGATCAGCTGGGACTGCCGCTCGCGCGAGGAGGCGAGCGCGGCGGTCATCGAGTTGAACGACCTGGACAGCCGGGCGATCTCGTCCTCCCCGTCCACGGGGATGCGGACGCTCAGATCCTCCGTACGGGCCACGTGCTCGACGGCCCGGGTCAGCCCGTCCACCGGCCGCAGCCCGGTCCGCGCGACCCACAGGCCCGCCGCGCCCGCCCCGACGACGCCGATGCCCGCGAGGACGGTCAGCAGCAGCGCCATGCGGTTCTGCGACGCCTGGATCTCGTGCAGCGGGCGCGAGACGGAGACGGCCGCGGGGCCCCAGCCCGGGAGGTTCTGCACCCGGGTGTTGACCCGCACCTGCTCGCCGCTGTCCGTCGTGCTGTCGTGCGTCGTGCCGGGGAACCTGCCGTCGATGCCGTTCGCGATCTGCTTCGCCACGTCGACGTCCGCCGAGGTCACCTTCACCGGCTGCGAGTACGAGACGACGCAGCGCTGCCCGTTGGCGAACACGATCTGCGAGTACTCGAAGTTCTTCTCGTTGGGCCCGGCGCCGTCCCCGCCCGTCCTGCAGCTGTTGAGGGCGGCGACGACCTGGCTGTTCGGCGGCTGGGTGTTGTGCAGCGAGGTGTCCAGCTCGTCCTGCAGCTGGGAGCTGGTGAGCAGCCAGCTCGCCACCGCGACGGCCGTCACCGCGATCGCCACGGCCGCGCCGACGAGCAGCGCCATGCGGGAGCGGATCGGCAGGGCGCGGAAGCGCCGCATGGAGACCTCGGACCAGGTCGTGTGCGAGCCGCCGCCGGGGCTGCCGGTGCCGTCGGGGCTACCGGGGCCGGTGGTGCCCGTGATGCCGTCGGGGCCCGTGGCGCCGGTGGTGCCGCCCGGCCCGGGGCTGTCCTCGTCGTCGGGCCAACGGCGGCCGTCCTCGTCGTGGTCCGGCCACCGGCGGTCGTCCCCGGCGTCCGGCCACCGGCGGTCGTCCTCGTCGTACTCGCCCGCGGGGCCGTCCTCGTGGACCGGCCCCGTCGCGCCGAACCGGCCCCCGGCCCGGGCGGAGTCGTCGTCGGGTCCGCCGTCGCCCCGCCCGCCCGCAGGACCCGTCATGCCGGCCCGCCGGGGGCCGTGTCGGCGCGCAGCACGTAGCCGACGCCCCGCACGGTGTGGACGAGACGGGGCTCGCCCCCGCCCTCCGTCTTGCGGCGCAGGTACATCACGTACACGTCCAGGGAGTTGGAGCTCGGCTCGAAGTCGAAGCCCCACACGGCCTTGAGGATCTGCTCGCGGGTCAGCACCTGCCGCGGGTGCGCCAGGAACATCTCGAGCAGGGTGAACTCGGTGCGCGTCAGCTCGACGCGGCGCTCGCCGCGGGACACCTCGCGCGTGGTCAGGTCCATCCTGAGGTCCGCGAACGACAGCACGTCGTTCTCCGGCTCCGAGCCCTCTCCCGCCGCGGACGCCAGGTAGGAGCTGCGGCGCAGCAGGGCGCGGATACGGGCGAACAGCTCGTCCAGCTCGAACGGCTTGACCAGGTAGTCGTCCGCGCCCGCGTCGAGCCCCGTGACCCGGTCGCCGACGGTGTCCCGGGCGGTGAGCATCAGGATCGGCACCCTCGACCCGCCGTTGCGCAGCCGCCGGGCGGCGGTCAGGCCGTCCATGCGCGGCATCTGGATGTCGAGGACGATCAGGTCGGGCGCGTAGGCCTCGGCCTTGGTGAGGGCGTCGAAGCCGTCCACGGCCACTTCCGTGGCGTATCCGTCGAACATGAGGCTGCGCTGAAGAGCCTCGCGCACGGCGGGCTCGTCGTCGACGATCAAGATCCGCTGGGGATCTGCCTCGGCGGCACTCATGTCGCTGCTCCCTCGTCCGTCCACACCCTCGCTGTCGTATCCGAAGGTAACGGAGTCGGCCACGGCGGGTCCGTCCTCTCCTCAATCGCTGGTGGGCCCCGTCGCGGGTGCTCGGTGGCGCTGTCCCCCGGGCGCGGGGCGCCTGCGGGCGGCCTGTCCGGCGCGCCCGCCGCGGCCCGCGCGGATCAGTTGGCGGAGCTGCCGCCGTCGCGCAGCGAGCTCAGGTCGGCCTTGACGGTGTTGATGGGGATGGCGAAGCCGAGGCCGACGCTGCCCGCCGAGCTGGAGTCGCCGCTCGCGCTGCCGCCGGACGACGGCGCGTACATCGCAGAGTTGATGCCGACGATGTCGCCGTTCATGTCGATCAGCGCGCCGCCCGAGTTGCCGGGGTTGAGGGACGCGTCGGTCTGGAACGCCTTGTACGTCGTCGTCTGGCTCCCGGTGTCGCCGTTGAACTGCTGGCCGCCGAACGAGAACGGCCAGTTGTCGCTGCCGCCGCCGGACCCGTCCGACCCGCCGCCGCCGAACAGGCC
>NZ_JAIUKE010000568.1:5479-6516 GCF_020176795.1 Streptomyces sp. 8L | reverse complement strand
TTTGTCCGCGCCGCGGAGGACGAACCCGGGCTGCACGCGGCCCGCCGGGACGGGGCCCGGGGGCGCGGGGGGGGCCGGGGGGGCGCGGGGCCCCGGGGGGGGAATTTGCGCCCCCGCGCCCCGCCCCCCCGCGGGGCGGGGGGGGCGGGGGGGGCGGGGGGCGGGGGGGGGGGCCCCCGCGCCGGGGCCCGGCGCGGGCGCGCGTGCAACCGGCGATCCGCGAGTACAGGGGCCGGTGCGGCGCCTGCGGCCCCCGGCAGGGGCGCGGCGAGAGGCCCCGCGACGCAACAAGGGCGGCCTTCCGGTATCCGGAGGCCGCCCCACTTGTTGTCACGCGCCGTCACCGGCGCGCCGTCCTGCCCGGCGGTGTGCCGGACGGCGGACTGTCCTGAGGACCTACTTGCCCTTGGCGGCTTCCTTGAGCTTGGAGCCCGCGGACACCTTCACGCTGTAACCGGCGGGGATCTGGATCGGGTCGCCGGTCTGCGGGTTGCGCGCGGTACGAGCGGCACGGTGGGTGCGCTCGAAGGTCAGAAAGCCGGGGATGGTGACCTTCTCGTCGCCCTTGGCGACGATCTCGCCGACGGTCTCGGCGAACGCGGCCAGAACGGCGTCGGCGTCCTTGCGGGTCACCTCGGCACGGTCGGCCAGGGCGGCCACCAGCTCACTGCGGTTCATGTTCTTACTCCCGTGTTCTTCTTGCCTGTGAGGCGTGAGATCGAAGCCGATGCTGCCAGGGCCCTCGGACACTCGCCGGACCCTGGGCCTTCATTCGAGAACCCTCGCGCCCCGTGGGGGTGTCCCCGAAACGTTGTCCTCGGGATCAGGTCTCCCCAGGACGAAGTCCCTGAGACTGCATCCTGCCCCCACCAGCGGCGGGAAAGCCAATCCGATCCCCCCGTTCGTCACACGGAAAGCCGCCGCGGGACGGCAGGGGGTCATGGTCCGCCACCCTAGACGGGCCGCCGGGCCCCCCCCCCCCGCGCCCCCCCCGGCGGGGGGGGGCCCCGGCGGGGGGGGGGCCGGGGGGGGGGGGG
>NZ_JAIUKE010000568.1:0-5474 GCF_020176795.1 Streptomyces sp. 8L | reverse complement strand
TCCTGGTAGGAGGGTTCCTCGCGAGCGGGGGGGGGGGGGGGGGGGCGGGGGGGGCGGGGGGCGGGCGGGGGCCCGCCCCCCCCGCGCCCCCCCCCCCCGCCGCGCCGGCCCCCCCCCCCCCCGCCCCGCGCGGGGGGGCGGGGGCGGCCCCGTGCGGGGCCGGAACGGCGGGGGACCGCCCGGCGGGCGGGCCGGCTCAGTCCGCGATGCCGTCCGAGGAGGTGTCCACCGTCACGCCCGCCGCCTTGGCGGCGTCGCGCACCGCACCGGCGACGGCGCCGTGCACCTTGTCGTTGAAGACCGAGGGGACGATGTAGTTCGCGTTCAGCTCACCCTCGGTGACGACGTCCGCGAGCGCCTCGGCGGCGGCGAGCATCATCTCCGTGTTGACGGTGCGTGACTGCGCGTCCAGGAGGCCCCGGAAGACGCCGGGGAAGACCAGGACGTTGTTGATCTGGTTCGGGAAGTCCGAGCGCCCGGTGGCCACGACGGCGGCCGTCTCGCGGGCGATCGCCGGGTCGACCTCGGGGTCCGGGTTCGCGAGCGCGAAGACGATCGCGCCGTCCGCCATGGCGGCCACGTCGGTGCCGTCGAGCACGTTCGGGGCCGAGACGCCGATGAAGACGTCGGAGCCCGCCACGGCCTGCTTGAGCGTGCCCGTGACGCCCTCGGGGTTGGTGTTGTCCGCGATCCAGCGCAGCGCGGACCCGGGTGCCGCGTCGACGAGGTCCTCGCGGCCCGCGTGCACCACGCCGTGGATGTCGGCGACGACCGCGTGCTTGACGCCCGCCGCGAGCAGCAGCTTCAGGATGGCCGTACCGGCGGCGCCGGCGCCCGACATGACGACCCGGACGTCGCCGAACTCCTTGTTGACGACGCGCAGCGCGTTGGTCAGTGCGGCGACCACGACGATGGCGGTGCCGTGCTGGTCGTCGTGGAAGACCGGGATGTCCAGGGCCTCGCGCAGCCGCGCCTCGATCTCGAAGCAGCGGGGCGCGGAGATGTCCTCCAGGTTGATGCCCGCGAAGCCGGGCGCGATGGCCTTGACGACCTCGACGATGGCGTCGGTGTCCTGCGTGTCCAGGCACAGCGGCCAGGCGTCGATGCCCGCGAACCGCTTGAACAGGGCCGCCTTGCCCTCCATGACCGGCAGGGCCGCCTTCGGGCCGATGTTGCCGAGGCCGAGCACGGCGGAGCCGTCGGTGACGACCGCGACGGTGTTGCGCTTGATCGTCAGGCGGCGGGCGTCGTCCGGGTTCTGCGCGATCGCCATGGACACCCGCGCCACACCCGGCGTGTAGACCATGGAGAGGTCGTCACGGTTGCGGATGGGGTGCTTCGACTGCATCTCGATCTTGCCGCCGAGGTGCATCAGGAACGTACGGTCCGAGACCTTGCCGATGGCGACGCCCTCGATGCCGCGCAGCTTGCTGACGATCTGGTCCGCGTGCGCCGTCGAGCTGGCGGCGATCGTCACGTCGATCCGCAGCTTCTCGTGGCCGGACGCGGTCACGTCGAGACCGGTCACGGAGCCGCCGGAGGCCTCCACCGCCGTGGTGAGCTGGGAGACAGCCGTACCGCTCGCCGGAACTTCGAGCCGGACGGTCATCGAGTACGAGACGCTTGGCGCCGTTGCCATTGCCGAGTTCCTCTGCTTTCACTGAGCCGTTGTGCCGTTCCGCCGATCGGACGCAACCGGGGCGGAACCTTTCAGATGGTCGCACCTACCACTCAGTAATGACTAAAACCCGACTTTCGGAAAGGTACTTCCATCATGCGGAGGATAACAGTGGCGAATACAAGAAAAGCAGGCCCCCACCAACTTCTGGTGAAGGCCTGCTGACATATGAGCGGCACCGACCCGCCATGCTCGCCTCGCGGCAAGTGGTCGCTCGAAGCGACTATGGTTGGGCCCGGGGGCTTGGATCGAGCCGGTGCCGTATACAGGCTAACAAACGACCCCCGCTCCGTCTTCCCTGGCGCGGGACTCCCCGGACTTCCGCCGTCGGCCGCGGGCTTGGCGGCTGCCGTCGAACCGCCCAGCGCCCCGGAGCCCCGCGCAGGTCGGCGCGGCACGTGCCTCGCGGCCCGCGCCCGAAGCCCCGCCCGGCGTCCGGCTCCCTGGGTACGGCCGGGGCCTCAGTCGCGCAGCAGGTCCGGCACTCCGTCCGCGTCCGGCAGGTCCTTCGACGTCGAGACCACCGTCAGCTGCTGCGTCGCGCGCGTCAGTGCCACGTACAGGGTCCGCAGGCCCACCGACGCGGCCTGCCCGTCGGCGATCTCCGCCGGCGAGAGCAGGACCGTCGCGTCGTACTCCAGGCCCTTCGCCTCCAGGCTGCCGAGGGCGACCACACGGCCGCCGAGCCCCTCCACCCACCGCGCGAGCCGCGCGCGCCGGTCCATGGACCCCACCACGCCCACCGTGCCGTCCACGGTCTCCAGCAGGCGCCGCGTCTCCTCCCGTACGGCGGCGGCCAGCGCCACGTCCGAGTCGTCGGCCGCCACGCGGAACCGGGGGCGTACGCCGGTGGAGCGCACCGCCTTCGGGGACTCGGCGCCCGGCATCGCGAGGGCCAGCACCTTCGCGGCGAGTTCGGCGATCTCGGCCGGGTTGCGGTAGTTCACGGTCAGCGTGAAGCGGCGGCGCTGCCGGCTGCCCAGCGCCTCGTCGCGGGCCGCCGCCGCCTCGTCCGGGTCGGGCCAGGACGACTGGGCCGGGTCCCCGACGATCGTCCAGGTGGCCGTCCTGCCGCGGCGCCCGGCCATGCGCCACTGCATCGGTGTGAGGTCCTGCGCCTCGTCCACGATGACGTGCGCGTACTCGACACGCTCCGCCGCCAGCCGCTCCGCGCGCTCGCGCTGGCTCTCCTCGCGCCCCGGCATCAGCTCCTCAAGGCCGCTGAGCGCGTCGAGCGGGTCCAGGTCCCGGTGGACCCTGCGCGGGCGCGGCGGCGAGCCGAGCACGGCGTCGAGTTCGTCGAGGAGGGCCACGTCGTGCACGGACAGCGGGCCCGTGCCGTCCGCGCCCACGCGCCGCAGCGAACGGGCCAGCCTGCGGGTCTCCCCCGGCGTGAGGACGCGGCGCGCCCAGCGGCCGAGACGGCGTTCGTCGGCCATCGCGGCCAGCACCCGGCGCGGCGTCAGCTCGGGCCACCACGCGTCCAGGAACGCGGTGAAGTCGTCCTCCGACGACACGTCCTCGTCGAAGCCGCCGCGCAGTTCCGCGGCGAGCTCGGCGTCGCCGCGCGAGGCGTACTCGTCGGCGCGCGAGGCAGCGCCCGAACGCGCCCACAGGGCGTCGAGCAGCAGCTTGCGGGCGCGCGGGCGCAGCAGGTTGACGGGCGCCGTGCCGCCGAGCGCGGCCTGCCGGAGGCCGTGCAGCTCGTTCGCGTCCAGCTCGATGCGCCGGCCGAACGCGACGACCCGCAGCCGGTCCGTGCGCACCGGCGGGGCGTCCTCCGCCTCGTCGCGCGCGTCGTCCAGCGTGGCCTGCCCGCCGCTTCCGGCGCGGGGCGGCGGCGGTGCGGAAGCGCTCTCCAGCGCGCCCCTTGCCGCCTTGCGCAGGACGCGCGGCATCCGCGCCGAGCCCTTGATCCGGGCGACCGCCGGGTCGTCGTACGCCGTGGCCTCCGCGCCCTCGACCAGCGAGCCGAGCGCGCGGACCGCGACCTGGCCCTCCTCGCCGAGCGACGGCAGCACGCCCTCGGTGTACGCGACGAGCAGCGGTGTCGGAGAGACGACCAGGATGCCGCCCGCGTAGCGCCGCCTGTCCTGGTAGAGCAGGTACGCGGCGCGGTGCAGCGCGACGGCGGTCTTGCCGGTGCCGGGGCCTCCCGAGACCTCGGTGACGGCCGCGGCGGGCGCCCGCATCACGAGGTCCTGCTCGGCCTGGATGGACGAGACGATGTCGCGCATCGTGTGGCCGCGCGCCCGGCCGAGCGCGGCCATCAGCGCGCCGTCCCCGATGACGGGCAGCGGCGCGCCGTCCAGCGTGGCCGTCAGCTCCGGCCGCATCAGGTCGTCCTCGACGCCGAGGACGCGGCGGCCCTTGGAGCGGATGACCCGGCGCCGCACGACCCGGCCCGGGTCGACGGGCGTGGAGCGGTAGAACGGCGCCGCGGCGGGCGCCCGCCAGTCGATGACGAGCGGCGAGTAGTCGGCGTCCAGGACGCCGATCCTGCCGATGTGCAGGGTCTCGGCGATGTCGGCGGTGGCGTCGCCCCGTACGGCGTTCTCGGCGGGCTCGACCGAGGTGTACGCGCCGTCGGGTCCCTTCTTGCCGTCCTTGCCCGCGAGGAGGTCGATGCGTCCGAACAGGAAGTCCTCGAACTCGTTGTTCAGCCGGGACAGGTGCACTCCCGCCCTGAAGACCTGCGCGTCCCGCTCGGCGAGCGCGCCGGGGGTGCCCACCTGGCCGCGCTTGGCGGCGTCGGCCATCAGGAACTCCGCCTCGTGGATCTTCTCCTCCAGCCGGCGGTAGACGCGGTCGAGATGGTCCTGCTCGACCTCGACCTCACCGGCGCGTGCGGAGTCGTCCGCCGGGCCCGGGACGCCCGTCCCCGGCTCGGTACCTGATTCCGCCGCGGCTCCGGCGCAATCGACAGCGGCATCCTGCGCGGCCACCCGGGGCCCCCTTCACGACGTGCTACGAGAGCCGTCAACCGTACGCGACGGGGGTACCCGGTGTCAGGCCGGAACCCGCACAAGCCGCTTGCCGTCGAACGTGGTCACGTCGAAGTGGTCGATGTCCTTGGGCCGAACGGCCGTACCGCCCTGCACGTAGAGCGGCTGCCGGGTGGCGGAGTGCGGGCTGCCGGGCACCCCGTACCCCTGGTCGGGCACCGCCCAGGACGTCATGGTCTGCCGCTCGCCGGACTTCGAGACCGCGACGAGGCGGCACTTCAGCGGCCCCTGGACGTTCCGCAGCTCCATCACCGCGTCCGTCCCCCACGGCTTGTCCTGCACGGCGATGGTCGCGCTGACCCCGGTGGCGGCGTCGGTGGCGCTGTACTTCGTCGCCAGGGACCTGAAGTGCGCGCTCTCGCTGTTCGCGTCGGCCGCCCGGCGGGTGGTGGACGCGTGGTCGCCGGAGGTGGCCACGACGGCGGCCGTCGGCCCCCCGACGATCAGCACGGCGGCCGCCGCTGCCAGAAAGCGGCCGCGCCGCCGCCGCTTGGCGCGCCGCGCCGCCACCTCGTCGACCAGCCGGTCGAGCAGCTGCGGACTCGGCCGTACGGGGACGGCCGGGCCGCCGGAGCCCGCCGTTTCCCCGGGGCCCCGCCCGTCGGCGCCCGCCGCGTCGGCGAGGCCCGAGGCGGCGGCCTCCGCCGCGCCTTCGCGGCCCGCCGGCGCCACGGAGTAGGGCGCGGAGCCCGGTGCGGGGGCGGGGGGGGGGGGGCCGGCGGGGGGGGGGGGGGCGCCGGGGCGCGGGGGGGGGGGGCGGGCCCGCGCCGCGGCGCCGGGGGGGGCCCCCC
>NZ_JAIUKE010000567.1 GCF_020176795.1 Streptomyces sp. 8L | reverse complement strand
GACGCGGGCCGGACCGGCGGGGCGAGCCGGCCGGGTCCGCGTCCGCTCACTCCTCGGCCTCCTCCCGCAGCCTGCGGGGAAGCAGCGCGCTCTCCAGGGCGGGGACGTCGAAGGGGTCGAAATGGATCTGCTCCGGCGGAATGCCCTGCTGTGTCAGCGTCGCGCGGGCCTGCGTGACCATCGCCACCGGGCCCGAGAGGAACGCCTCGTGCTGGTACCACGGCCCGAACTCCGCCAGGACCTGCGGCAGCGTGCCCTCAAGACCCGCGATGCGTTCGTGCGAGACCGCGGCCCGTACCGACAGCCAGTGGTGCCGTTGCGACATCCTGAGCATGTCGTCGAGGCCGTACAGCTCCTCGGCGGTCCGCGCGCCCACGAAGACGTCGACGTAGCGCTGCTTGCCGCTGCGCGCGGCCTCCTCGACCAGGGCCCTGATCGGGGCCATGCCGGTCCCTCCCGCCACGCACACCAGATCGCGGTCGCTGCGCGGGTCCAGCGTCATGTCGCCCTGGGTCGGGCCGAGCCGCACCACGTCACCGGCTTTGGTGTTGTAGACCAGGCCATGGCTGACCTGGCCCTGGGCGAGGGCGCGGACATGGAAGGTCACGGTGTTGTCCTCGCGCGGCGCGTGCGCGGGGGAGTAGTACCGCCACGCCTTGGGCTGCCAGGGCGTCTCCATGCTCGCGTACTGTCCCGCGGTGTACGGGTAGGGCGCGTCGGGCCGCACCGTGATCTCGGCGATGCCGTGTCCCCGGTGCACATGGCCGACGACCTCCGCCTGCCACACCGCGGGCGCACGGAGGGCGTCCTCCTCGGCGGCGTGGTTCATCACCTGCGCCACGAGGTGGTAGCCGTTGGCCCACGCCGTGGCCAGCTCCTGGCTCCAGGCCGGGCCGGCGAAGCGGGCCAGCGCCGCGAGGAGGCACTCGCCCACCGCCGGGTAGTGGCCGTCCAGCGCTCCGAACTTGCGGTGGTCGCGCCCCAGCCGGGTGCAGAAGCGTATGAGGTTCTCCGGATCGTCGACCAGGTCCACGATCCGCAGCAGCCCGCGCAGCAGCCGGTCGCGCTGTACGTCCATATTGGCCGGGAAGAGGTCTCGTACCTGCGGGTACCGCGCGAAGAGAATCGCGTAGAAATACACCGTCATGTCCTCGGCGTACGGGCCGACCACGCCCACGCTCGCGCGCATGAGCGCGATCTCCTCCGCCGACAGCGGCACGAGCTGGGGAAACGGCCGCGGGGCCGCGGGGGGCTCGGCCGGGAACGGTCCTTCGAGCGGCGGCGGCTCCGGGGACGGACCGGCGCCGGCCTCGTCCCGGCGCCCCCTGCCTCCTCGGGACGGGCGGGGAAGCCTCACTGGGCGCCGCCCAGTTCAGATGGAATCTTCAGCACCATAACGGAGAGCCATTGTCCGAGCAGTGGGCGGCGGAGACGGCCGTGATCGCTGCAACTCCGATCGCGGCCGCCGGGGACAGGTCAATCGCCGGCACGGATTCCGCTGTGCCGGATACGGAACCCAGAGGGACCCGCCACGCGACCGCAGCGGCGCGGCGGTTCACCGGCGCGGGCGCCGGACCCGGTGCGACGGTGGGGCCGCGTCCCGGATGTGTGTATCCGGTTGGAACACGCGCACGGAACTCCCTGGGCACTCCACCGTCCGTGACCGGGCGGCGGAACTCGCTCACCCTAATACACACACTTCACACGTCAACCAAGGATGTGTACAACGCCTCATCCGCCCTCCGCTCTGCCCCGCTCATCCCTTCAGAAAGGCCTGCTGGCGGCCTGTGGTGACGGATCGCCGGTGGTGGTACGGACGGAGCCCCCGCCGGCGGACGGCAAGGCAGGGCAAACGGCAGGCGCATCGGGCATTCCGGTAACTCACGGTCACACGGGGGCTTTTCGTGAAAGGAGCAGGCAGGCGGGCGCCCATGTGCTCTCTGTTGGTGACTGCGTGCGACGGGTCACCGGCGCCGGCCTGCCGTTGCCCGTTCCCGTGGTGCCGCAGCCGCAGCCGCAGCCGCAGCCGCAGCCGGAGGCGGAGCGGGCCGCGCCTCGACGCGAAACGGACGTCAGCGACCGGTCGTTGGGGCATCTCTGGGCGGCGTACCACCGATATGCGCGCGGATGGTGTGTTTGGTGAGCTTGCCTGACGGATTGCGGGGCAGTGTGCCGACCCTGACCGCCTCGCGCGGGAGCTTGTAGCGGGCGAGACGCCCGGCGAGGTACGTGCGCATCTCCTCGATGCCGACCTCGGCGCCGTCGGAGCTGACGTAGACCGCGACGACCGTCTCGCCCCAGGTGGGGTCGGTGCGCCCGACGACGGCGACGTCGGTGATCCGCGGGTGGCCGCGGAGGGCCTCCTCGACCTCCTGGGAGTGCACGTTCTCGCCGCCGACGATGATGACGTCCTTGAGCCGGTCGACGACGAAGACATAGCCGTCCTCGTCGATACGGGCGACGTCCCCGGTGCGCAGCCAGGGCCCGGCGAAGGCGGCGGCGGTGGCCCCCGGGGCGTCGTGGTAGCGGGCCATTGCGGTGTCGGCACGCAGCCAGATCTCTCCGGTGCCCGGCGCCTCGACGTCCCGGCCGTCGTCGCCGACGACCCGCAGGTCCACGCCGGGCATCCCACGGCGCCCGATCGAGCCGGCCTTGGTGAGGTGTTCGTGCGGATACAGGACGGAGCCGACGGGGCCGGTCTCGCTCAGGCCGTAGACCTGGGTGAAGCGGTCACTGCGGTACGCCGCCCTCAGCCCCGCCGCCACGTCGGCGCCGAGCGGTGCTCCGCCGTAGAGCCAGTGGCCGACGCTGGAGAGGTCGTAGTCGGCGAGGTCGAGCCGGCCGGCGGCGGCCAGCCGGGTGGGCGCCAGGTAGGCGACGGGCGCGCCGAAGAACGCGGTCGGCCGGTGGCGCTGCACGTGTTCGAGGAAGCCGACCGGGTCGTACTCGCGCTGGAGGATGGTGGTGGCGCCCAGGAAGACCATGGTGAGCAGCCAGTCGTTGAGCGGGGCGGCGTGCCAGGCCGGCATGGCGAGCAGGAAGCGCTCGTCCCGGGTGAAGCCCAGGGTGGCGGCGATCAGCGGCTGGACGGCCGAGACCGTCCTGTGGGTGTGCACGCAGGCCTTGGGGGCGCCGGTGGTCCCGGAGGTGTAGAGGAACTCGGCGACGGCGTCCTGGTCGGGGTCGGCCGCGTGCTCGCACGGGGAGGCCACTTCCCCGAGTTCGTCGAATCCGTCAAGCCCTTCGGCCCGGCCGTCGGTGCTCAGCCAGCGGACGCGGGGTGCCGCGGCCAGCGCGGCCGTGGCCAGTTCCGCGGCGACGACGCCGACCCGCGCCCCGCTGTGGCCGACGGCGTAGGCGGTCTCCGGCACGGTGAGCTTGTGGTTGACCGGGACCAGCACGCCGCCGGCGAACCAGGTGCCGAAGGCGGCGACCACGAAGCCCGGCGTGTTGAACGTCTGCACCGCGACCCGGTCGCCGGGGCGCACACCGAGCCCGGTCAGGACGGTGGCGGCGCGCCGCGCCCGGTCCAGCAGGCCCGCGTAGCCGAGGCGCGTCCCGCCCTGGACGAGGGCGTCCTTGCCGGGGTCGATCCGCGCGGCGCGTTCCAGTACGGCCGTCAGGTGCATCGGGGCTCCTACGGGTTCGCCAAGGTCAACTCGCTACGCTGTGAACCCTAGTTCATTTCTTGTGCGGGGAGGGCGACGATGGTGTACCGGCCGACCGACCGTACGCGGCAGCGAGCGGAGGAGAAGCGGGCCGCCCTCCTGAAGGCCGCCCACGGGCTGGTGGCCGAGCACGGATTCGCCGGAGCGACGGTCAGCGCCGTCACGGCCGCCTGCCACGCCAGTACCGGCTCGCTCTACTCCTCCTTCGAGAACCGGGACGGTCTGCTGGCCGCCGTCTTCCGGGCCGCGGCCGACCGCGAGCTGGCGGCGGTGCGCGAGGCCGTCGCCGTCGCGTCGCCCGCCCCGGCGGACAGGCTGGACGCCCTGATCGGCACCTTCACCCGACGCGCCCTCCAGGGGCGGCGGATGGCGTGGTCGCTGCTGTTCGAGCCGGTGTCGCCCGCGGTGGAGGCCGAGCGCCTGGTCTACCGCCGGTCCTACGTGGACCTGGGCGAGGGCATCGTCCGGGACGGGATCGCCCTCGGAGCCTTCGCGCCGCAGCACGCGGCCGTCGCCTCCTCGGCCGTGACAGGGGCGATCGCCGAGGCGCTGGTGGGGCGGCTGGGCCCGGCGGGCGGCGACGCCGCGCCCGGCCTGTCCGGCGAGTCGCTCGTCGCGGAGATCCGGGCCTTCTGCTTCCGGGCCCTCGGGGCGCAGGCCCCGCCGGCTTAGGCGGCCTTGACAGGTCCCGGGCATCGGCCAAGGAGCCTGCCGCGTGCGGAGGTTGACGGGCGGCACGCCGACCGCCCGGAAAGGGGCGGGTCGTTGCTCCGCGGGGCACCGGTCCGTACGATGCCTTGAACCAGGATTCATATCATCGGTCCCAGGGCGTGGCGCCGCGGCCGGTGGGGCGCGGCAGGTGCCGTCGACCGTCGTCCGGGCCCGGGCCGGAACCCGGCCCGGGTCGGTGTCCGGGGCGGTGTCCGAACTTGGGCCGGAATGCCCGGTCCGGGCCGGAATGCGCTGCGACATCTGCATTCCGAGTCCGAGTCCGAACCTCAGCCCGAGCCCAAGCACGAGCCCGAACCCGAACCTCGGCCCGAGTCCCGCGCCCGAGTCCCCGTCCCAGTCGGAGGAGTGGATGCGTTGAAGCAGCACGAACAGGTCGCCATGGTCAAGCGTCTCCTCGCGCTGCGGGAGACCCGCCGCGACGAGCGCATGCTGGACGAGGTCGTGACCATCCCCGTCTCCAAGTACACCGACGCGGACCTGCTGGACCGGGAGCTGGCCTCCGCGTTCACGCGCTACCCGTTGGTCGCCTGCCACTCCTCGGCCCTGCCCGAGCCGGGCTCGTACGTGACGAGCGACTGGGACGACTTCCCCTATGTCGTCGTCCGGGGCGACGACGGCCGGGTGCGGGCCTTCTACAACCAGTGCCGCCACCGCGGCGCGAGGCTGGCGGCCGAGCGTACCGGCTCGGTGAAGAACTTCGTCTGCCCGTTCCACGGCTGGGTCTACGGGCTGGACGGGAACCTGCGCGGCATCACGCGCGCCCACGACTTCCCTGGCGTCGAGACCCGTGACTACGGGCTTGCCGAGTTGCCCGCCGCCGAGTCGGGCGGCCTGGTCTGGGTCTCCAGGACACCCGGTGCCGAGCTCGACATACCGGGCTTCCTCGGGTCCTTCCACGACGACCTGGTCACCTTCGACGTGGCCTCGCTGGTGCCCTACAAGAAGACGAAGGTCGTGAAGGAGGCCAACTGGAAGCTCCTGATCAAGACCTATCTGGAGGGATACCACGTCCCGTACCTGCACCGGGACACCCTCGCCTTCGCCTTCAAGCGGGGCGTCATCGCGTACGACCAGGACGGCCCGCACATCAGGCTGTCGGCGGCCCGCACCGACATCACCGCTCTGGCCGCGAAGCCCGAGCGCGAGTGGCGCATCCTCGACGGTGTGTCGGTCTACTACACCCTCTTCCCGAACACCTTCTTCATCCTCCACCCCGACTACGTCTCCATCAACACCTTCTGGCCGCTGGCGCCCGACCGTACGGTGTGGACCCACGAAATGCTCTACCGGGCCGAGGACTTCACGGGATCGGCAGGCCAGAGCGGGCTGGAGAAGCGGTTCCGGTTCACCAATGACGCCGTCTTCGACCAGGAGGACTTCGCGATCGCCGAGGACGTCCAGCGCGGGCTGCGGCACGGTGGAGCCGACCACCATGTGATCGGCCTCGCCGAGGGGCTGCTCGCGATCTTCCAGGACACCATCGACGCGCGGCTGACCGCGCCCCACGACACCATGACAGGACGGCCCGCATGACGACGGACATGACCGCCTTCGCCCAACGCGTCTTCGACGCCCAGCCGTTCAGTACGTTCCTGGGCGCGGAACTGACCGCAGTCGGTCCCGGCTCGGCCGAGATCCGGGTCCGCAACCGGCCCGAACTCCAGCAACAGCACGGCTTCGTGCACGGGGGAGTGCTCAGCTACCTCGCCGACAACTCGCTGACCTTCGCGGGCGGCCTGGCGCTCGGCGGCGACGCGCTCACCGCCGAGTACAAGATCAACTATGCCCGGCCCGCCGTCGGCGAGGTCGTCGTCGCGCGAGCCTCCGCCACCGTCACCACCCGCAGGCAGGCGGTCTGCCAGAGTTCGCTCTACGTGGTCCGGGACGGTGTGGAACGTCTTGTCGCGGTGGCGCAGGGCACCATCGTCGCCGCCGGAGCGCCGGTGGGCGACTGACACCGGCTCTTCCGCGTCCCGGGGGAGCCGGCGTCCACCGGCCCACGGCCGCTTCTACGGCGGGGCCGGCCGAGAAGTGCGAAGACACCGCCGACGGCCCGGCCCGGTCCTGCGCTTCCCGGCTCACCCCCCTCGCATCTCCCAGCCGACTACCGCGCCGCCGGGCCCCGCCCCGTGCTTCCCAGCAG
>NZ_JAIUKE010000566.1 GCF_020176795.1 Streptomyces sp. 8L | reverse complement strand
CACCCCATCCGGTACCTGGAGGTACGACCTTGACCGGCGCACCCGCCACCCCCGCCGACCACGCGCGGAACGAGGCCGTCGAGGCGGCCCTCGGCAAGCTCGACCTGGACGCGAAGACCCGGCTGCTCGCCGGGCAGGACCAGTGGTCGCTGCCCGCGCTGCCCGAGATCGGACTGCCGTCGCTGGTCATGTCCGACGGGCCGGTGGGCGTCCGCGGCGTGCGCTGGACCTCCGACGACCCGTCCGTCGCGCTGCCCTCGCCCACCGCGCTCGCCGCGAGCTGGGACCCGGAGCTCGCGCGCCGCGCCGGGCGGCTGCTGGCGCAGGAGGCCCGCCGCAAGGGCGTGCACGTGCTGCTCGCGCCGACGGTGAACCTGCACCGCTCTCCGCTGGGCGGGCGGCACTTCGAGTCGTACAGCGAGGACCCGTACCTGACCGGCGAGATCGGCACCGGATACGTACAGGGCGTGCAGGACGGCGGCGTCGGCACGACGGTCAAGCACTTCGTGGCCAACGACGCGGAGACGGACCGCTTCACGGTCAACAACGTCGTCGCGGCGCGCACACTGCGCGAGCTGTACCTCGCGCCGTTCGAGGCCATCGTCGCGGGCGCCCGCCCCTGGGGCGTCATGGCCGCCTACAACAGCGTCAACGGCTCCTCGATGACCGAGCACCGCCACCTCCAGCTGGAGGTGCTGCGCGAGGAGTGGGGCTTCGACGGCGTCATCGTCTCCGACTGGCTCGCCGCCCGCTCCACCGTCGGCGACATCCTCGGCGGGCTCGACCTCGCGATGCCCGGCCCCGAGACCGTGTACGGCGCGAAGCTGGCCGCCGCGGTACGGGCGGGCGAGGTCGAGGAGTCCGCGGTCGACGCGGCCGTGCGCAACGTGCTGCGGCTGGCCGCGCGCGTCGGCCTCCTGCCGGACGCGCCCGCCGTCGTCACCGAGCCGCCCGCCGCGGTGGACAGCGGGGCGCTGGCCCGGGAGATCGCGCGCCGCTCCTTCGTGCTGGTGCGCAACGAGACCCGCGACGGCCGTCCCGCGCTCCCCGTCGATCCGGCCCGCACCCCGAGGATCGCGCTGATCGGCGCGTCGGCGCGGGACGCCCGCATCCTCGGCGGCGGTTCCGCGACGGTCTTCCCCGCGCAGGTGGTCTCGCCGCTCGACGGGCTGACGGCGGCGCTGCCCGGGGGCTCCCTGACCTACGCGCTCGGCGCCGATCCCAACACCGAACTGGCCCTGGCCGGGGACGGTTTCGACCTGTGGGCCACCGCGCGCGCCGCGGACGGCCGGGTGCTCGCGACGCTCAAGCTGCCGAACGGCCGGGTGCAGTGGGTCGGCAGCGACCTGCCCGAGGGCGTGACGTACGAGGAGCTGCACAGCGTCGAGGTCAGCGGCACGTTCACGGCACGCGACGCGGGCGAGTACGCCTTCGGCACCCGTGGCCTCGGCGGCTTCCACCTCGCCGTCGACGGTGCCGTGCTGTTCGACGGCTACCAGGACCGGGGCGACTCGACCGACCCGTTCGAGGCGTTCTTCGGCGCGCAGACCGAGCGCGGCCGGGTGCGGCTCGACGCCGGGCAGACGGTGCAGATCTCGCTGCGCGACACGGTCTACAAGATCACCGACGCGCCCATGAAGGCGATCGGGTTCTCGCTCCTGCACCTCGGGCCGCAGCACGACCCGGACGAGCTGATCGCCGAGGCCGCGCGCGCCGCCGCGGCGGCCGACACGGCGGTCGTGGTGGTCGGTACGACCGAGCGTGTCGAGTCCGAGGGCTTCGACCGCAAGGACCTGCGGCTGCCGGGCCGCCAGGACGACCTGGTCCGCGCGGTCGCGGCGGCCAACCCCTGCACGGTGGTCGTCGTCAACAGCGGTTCCCCGGTGGAGCTGCCGTGGCGCGAGGACGTCGCGGCGGTACTGCTGAGCTGGTTCCCCGGCGAGCAGGGCGGCGCGGCGCTCGCCGACGTACTGCTCGGCGCCGAGGAGCCGGGCGGCCGGCTGCCGACCACCTGGCCGGCCGCGCTGGCCGACGCACCGGTGTCGGACACCACCCCGAAGGACGGCGAAGTCCACTACGACGAGGGCGTGTTCATCGGCTACCGGGCCTGGGAGAAGGCGGGCGCGGTACCGGCGTACGCGTTCGGCCACGGCCTCGGCTACACCGAGTGGAGCTACGAGGCCCTCGACGCGACGGCCACGGAGGTCCGCGTGCGGCTGTGCAACACGGGCACGCGGCCGGGCCGCGAGGTCGTCCAGCTGTACGCCGCCCCCGAGGGCGCCGGAGCCCCGTCCGCGCAGGAGCGCCCCGCCCGCTGGCTCGCGGGCTTCGCCACGGCCGAGGCCGCGCCCGGCGAGAGCGTCGAGGTGACCGTCCCGCTGCGGCGGCGCGTCTTCGAGATCTGGGACGAGGGAGCGGATTCCTGGTCGCTGATCGAGGGCAGGTATGAGATCCAGGCGGCGCATTCCCTGACGGATGTCCGCCTGAGCGCACCGCTGACCGTGGAGCGCTGACCCCGGTCGTACGGCCCCGAGGCGGAACCTGACACCGCCCGGGCCCCGTACGCCTGCCGGGGGCCGTAGGCCTGTCGAGGGCCCCGTACGCCTGCCGGGGGCGTAGGCCTGTCTGGGGCCCCGTACGCCTGCCGGGGGCCGGTACGGCGGCGGGGGCACGCGACCCGCGCCGGGCGGCTACTCGCCGGGAGCCGGCCGGCCCGCGGCCGGCGCTGTGCCGGGCGCGGCGGGTGCCTGTCGCGGACCCGGAGTGCCGGGGCCGGGGGCGTCCGGTGCCGGGGCGCCCGCGCCGGCCGCCTCGGACTCCCGCTCCCGTGCGCGGGCCATCAGCGTCGCGCCGGCGACCGCCCCCGGCATCAGGAAGATCGCCACCACCGGTACGAGGAACGCCAGCGTCAGCGGTACGCCGAAGCCCAGCGCCATCAGCCTGCGGCGCTTGAGCCAGGCCAACTGCTCGCGCGCGCCCACACCGCGGCGCTCCATGGCCACCGCCGTGAGCTCCTGGGTCAGGAAGAAACCGGACACGCAGAAGCCGATGGCGGGGACCACGCTCTGGCCGAGCACGGGCACGAACCCGAGGACGAACAGCACCACGCCCCAGGCCACGACCCGCACCAGGACGTAGAGGCTGTTCCTGACCGAGACCAGGACCTCGCGCCACCACGGCAGCCCCGACTCGGGGACCGTGCCGTCGCCGGACTCGGCGCGCTCGACCGCCTCCGACAGCGCCTCGTAGAACGGCTGGCCGATCAGGAGGGTGACGGCCGTGAACGTGACGACCGCGAGGAACAGGCCGAGCGCGAACAGCAGGACCGTCAACCCGTCCCTGAGCAGCCCCTGCCAGGGCGAGGCCCAGTGGTCCGCGAAGGGGGTCGCCCAGGACACCGCGTCGCCCGCGCCGTGGACGAGCGCGATCAGTGCGCCCGCGTACACCAGCAGCGTCACCACGCCGGGCAGCAGGCCGAAGCCGAACCACCTGCCGTGGCCGCCGACCCACCGCTGGCCCTTCACCAGAAAGCCGAAGCCCGCCCCGAGATCGCCCATGCGGGCCACCCTAACGGGACGGGCTCCGGCCGGCTTCACACCGCCGGGACGGTCAGGCGGCCGACAGCGTCACCTCGATGTTGCCGCGCGTCGCGTTGGAGTACGGGCACACCTCGTGCGCCTTCTCCAGCAGGTCCTTCGTCGCGGCCTCGTCCAGCGCCGGTACGGACGCGGTCAGTTCCACGGCGAGGCCGAAACCGCCGCTCGCCAGCTTGCCGATGGAGACCTTCGCGGTCACCGTCGAACCCGTGATGTCCAGCTTCCGCTGACGCGCCACCACGCCCATCGCGCTCTGGAAGCACGCGCTGTAGCCGGCCGCGAACAGCTGCTCGGGGTTGGTGCCCTCGCCGCTGCCACCCATGTCCTTCGGGGGGTTGACCACGACGTCGAGCTTGCCGTCGTCGGAGGCGACCCGGCCGTCCCGGCCGTTCTCCGCCGTCGCGACGGCCGTGTACAGCGGCTGAATCTGCTCAATAGCCATTCGAACTCTGTCCGTTCTCCTTGTACGCCACGACTCGCGCCCACGATCGCGGCGGCCTGGAACCAGGTTAGACCGCGCCTCAGTGGTCGAGGGAGACGATCATCTTGCCGGTGTTCGCACCGCTCAACACACCGAGGAACGCGTCGAAGCCGTTCTCGATTCCCTGCACCGTCGTCTCCCTGTGCTGGAGACGGCCCTCGGCGAGCCAGCCCGCGGCGTCCTCGACGAAGCGCGGCCTCAGGTCCAGGTGGTCCGTCACGATCATGCCCTCCATGCGCAGCCGCTTGGTCAGGACCTGGCCGATGTTGCGGGGCCCCGAGGGGGGCTCGGTGGAGTTGTACTGCGAGATCATCCCGCAGAGCGTGATCCGGCCGAAGGTGTTCATGCGGCCGATGGCCGCTTCGAGATGGTCGCCGCCGACGTTGTCGAAGTACACGTCGACGCCGTCCGGCGCCGCGGCCTTGAGCTGCTCCTTGACCGGGCCGTTCTTGTAGTTGAAGGCCGCGTCGAACCCGTACTCGTCGAGCAGGAGCCGGACCTTCTCGTCGGAACCGGCGGAACCGATCACCCGCGAGGCGCCCTTGATCTTCGCCAGCTGTCCGACGACGCCGCCGACCGCGCCGGCCGCGCCGGAGACGAAGACCGCGTCCCCTTCCTTGAAGGAGGCGGTCTCGAAGAGGCCCACGTAGGCCGTCAGGCCCGTGCTGCCGAGGACTCCGAGGTACGCGGTCAGCGGCGCGCGGCCGGCGTCCACCTTGACCGCGCGGTCCGCGGGGAACTCCGCGTACTCGCGCCAGCCGAGGCCGTGCAGGACGTGGTCGCCGACGGCGAATCCGTCCGCGCGGGAGGCGATGACCTCGCCGATCGCGCCGCCGTCCATCGGCTTGCCGAGCTCGTAGGGCGCCACGTAGGACTTGGCGTCGCTCATCCGCCCGCGCATGTACGGGTCGACCGAGAAGTACAGGTTCCGGACCAGGATGCGGCCCTCCCCCGGTTCGCCGACCGGAACCTCGCGCAGGGCGACGTCGTCCGGCACGGGCCAGCCGTCGGGGCGGGCGACCAGATACCAGGCGCGGCCGGAAGTGGGAAGTGCGGTCATGGTCCGGGTACCTCCTTGAGGCGTTGGGACATTGAAAGCTTCAGTACCTGAAACAACCTTGCATCTGAATATTTCACTTTGTCAAGCAACGGGATACCCTGGTGTCCATGGCCCGTCCCAGAACCGATCCGCTCACCCTCGAAGTCGTCCAGCTCATCGGCTCCGTCGTGGCCCGCTACCACGAGGAGTACGACCGGGCCGCCGCGGAGCACTCGCTCACCGGCGCGCAGGCCCGCGTCCTCGGACTCCTGTCCCTGGGGCCCATGCCCATGCGCAGGATCGCGCAGAAGCTGAAGTGCGAGCCCTCCAACGTGACCGGCATCATCGACCGGCTGGAGGCGCGCGGCCTGGCCGAGCGCAGGCCGGACCCGGCCGACCGGCGCGTGAAGGTGGCCGCCGCCACCTCGGCGGGGCGGACGACGGCGGCCCGGCTGCGGGACTCGCTCGACTTCGCGCGCGAACCGCTGGCCGAACTGTCGGAGGACGAGCGCCGCACCCTGCGGGACCTGCTGAGGCGGATGGTGGGCGACGACGAGGGCGACCTCGTCTGAGCGCCTGGCGTCACATGCACCACAGCAGGACGGGGGTGCAGTGGCTCTTGCTCGGCTCGGGACCCGGCCCGCCAGGCGGCGTGGCGGGCGTGCTCGCCGGCGGTGCGCCCGGTCCCGTCGGGCTTGAGGCCGTCGGGCCCGCACCGCCCGTACCGCCGGTGGGGCTCGTACCGCCGGCGCCGCCCGTGGCCCCGCTCGACGGGGACGCGCCGGAGGGGCCCGCTCCGCGGCTGCCGCCCGGGTCCGGGCTCGCCGCGTCGCCCGACACGGAGGGGGACGCGCCCGGTGTGCCGCCCGTCGCCGTCTGCCCGGGCCTGCCGCCCCCGCTGCCGTCCACCGCGGCGCCCGGCAGGGCCGGCTTGCCCGAGGCCCCCGGGTCGCCGTCGTAGTCGAGGCCGGTGCTGTTGTCCGTGACGGTGCCGCCCGCCCCCGTGCCTGCCGGGTCCAGCGCCAGCTGCGCGAGACTGAGGGCGCCCGCGGCGAGCACCACGCCGAGCACACCGATCAGGGCCCGGCGCCCGCGCTTGCTGCGCGCCCTGCGCGGGGTGGACCTGGGCCTGCGGCCGGCCCGCCGGTGGGCGTGCTCCGGCGCGCGGGTGCCGGGCG
>NZ_JAIUKE010000565.1 GCF_020176795.1 Streptomyces sp. 8L | reverse complement strand
CGGGCCCCGCCCCCGGGGGGGGGCCCGCGCCGGGGGGGGGGGGCCCGGGCCCGGGGGGGGCCCCGGGGGGGGGGGGGCCGCGGGGGGGGGGGCCCCGGGCGCCGCCTCCTGGGGCAGTCCGGCGCCGGGCTCGCGGACCGGCTCCTCCCCTGCGTGTTCCCGCTCGGGGTCCGGAAGCGGTTCCCACCCGGGGTCCGGGGTCGATTCCCACTCGGGGTCCGGGGCCGATTCCCACTCGGGG
>NZ_JAIUKE010000564.1 GCF_020176795.1 Streptomyces sp. 8L | reverse complement strand
TACCGGCGGTGATACCCGCCCGGGTGTCCCCGTAGAGCCCCGGGAGATGAAGACGGGGTGACATCCGGAAGCGGGCGGCCCGTCCGCCGCCCCGCGCGCCCCTCGTCCGCCGCCGTGCGCCGGACACCGACTCCGTGTCGTACACACCTTATTGACGTGGCGTCAGCAACACTGGCCGGACCGCCTCCCACCAGGCTGCATGCCCGTCCTGTCGCCGCTCCCCCGTCCCGCCGGCTCCAACTGACCACACCCGCCGCGGATTGTGCCGTCGCTCGATCCTTTTGCCGTCGCTTGGCCGGGCGTTCATCGAATGGCTCTGACTTTCCGGGCGCCCGCCCGGAGAGAGTCGTGCACGGCCGGCCCGCCCTGACACGACTCCATGGAAGTGGGTCCCCCATGCCCAGCATGACCCGTCGCAGACTCCTCGGTTCCGCCGCGGGCGCCGTCGCCGGCGGCGCGGCGCTCAGCCTGCTGCCGCCGTCCGTACAGAAGGCGGTGGCCGCGGGCCCCGCCAGGCGCGGCTCGATCGACGACATCGAGCACGTCGTCTGCCTGATGCAGGAGAACCGGTCCTTCGACCACTACTTCGGCACGCTGAAGGGCGTACGCGGCTTCGCCGACCCGCACGCCAAGCGCCTGTCCACCGGCAAGTCCGTCTTCTACCAGCCGGACCCCGGCAACCCCGACGGCTACCTGCTGCCGTTCCATCTCGACACCCACTCCACCAGCGCACAGGCCATCCCCTCGACCAGCCACGCCTGGTCGGTGCAGCACAGCGCCTGGAACAACGGGAAGATGGACAACTGGCTGCCCGCGCACCGCGCGGCCGACGGCAAGAACGGCCCGTACGTCATGGGCTACTACACGCGCGAGGACATCCCGTTCCAGTTCGCGCTCGCCGAGGCGTTCACCGTCTGCGACAACTACTACTGCTCGATGATGGGCCCGACCTGGCCCAACCGGATGTTCTGGATGACCGGCACCGTCGACCCGCACGGCACCCACGGCGGCCCGATCATCAGCAACGTCGCCCCCGACAGCGGCTACACCTGGACCACGTACGCGGAGCGCCTCGAAGCGGCCGGCGTGTCCTGGAAGGTGTACCAGGAGGAGGACGACTACGGCTGCAACATGCTGGAGAACTTCGCCAACTTCAAGAACGCGAAGCCCGGCGACCCGCTCTACGACAAGGGCGTCCAGCCGGGCCCCGCGGGCGCGTTCGAGGACGACGCCCGCAACGACCGCCTCCCGACGGTCTCCTGGATCATCTGCACCAGCACCCAGTCCGAGCACCCGGACTACCTGCCGGCCGCGGGCGCGGACTACGTCGCCTCGAAGATCGAGGCCATCGCCTCCAACCCCGAGGTGTGGCGGAAGACCGCGTTCATCCTCGACTACGACGAGAACGACGGCCTCTTCGACCATGTCGTCCCGCCCACACCGAAGGCGGGCACGGCGGACGAGTTCATCGACGGCCTGCCCATCGGCGGCGGCTTCCGCGTGCCGTGCGTGATCGTCTCGCCCTGGACGGTGGGCGGCTGGGCGGCGGGCGACGCCTTCGACCACACCTCCGTGCTCCAGTTCCTCGAGCGCGTGACGGGGGTGCGGGAGCCCAACATCAGCCAGTGGCGGCGCCGTACGTTCGGCGACCTGACGTCCGCCTTCGGCTTCCGCGAGACGGCGCCCGTCCCGCCGAGGCTCCCCACCGACACGGCCGAGCAGCTCGCGGAGGCGCAGCAGGAGGTGGCGACACTGCCGGCGCCCACGCTGCCCACCACCGACCAGCACATGCCGCGGCAGGAGAAGGGGACACGGCCCCGCCGCTGACCCCTGCTCCGTACCGTCACGCGGGTGTGGGCCGGCCGGGACCCGGAAGGTCCCGCCGGGGCACACCCGTGTGCGTGTCTTCCGGGCCGGGAAAGCCCGGACGCTCCCGCCGGCTCAGCCCGCCGGGAACGCCCGGCCGGCCCGGACGGCTCAGACGCCCGCGTACGAGTGCTTGCCCGTGACGAAGATGTTGACGCCGTAGTAGTTGAAGAGGAAGCACGCGAACGCGACCAGCGCGAGCGACGCCGCCTTGCGGCCCTTCCAGCCGGCCGTGGCGCGCGCGTGCAGGTAGCAGGCGTACGCGACCCAGGTGATGAAGGACCAGGTCTCCTTCGGGTCCCACTCCCAGTAGTGGCCCCAGGCGCTGCCGGCCCAGATGGCGCCCGCGATGATCGTGAACGTCCACAGCGGGAAGACGGCGGCGTTGACGCGGTAGGCCAGCTTGTCGAGGGTGGCGGCGGCGGGCAGCCGCTCCAGGACCGACGTCGCGAAGGCGCTGATCTTCTCGCCCGCGATGAGCTTGGTCTCGTAGCGGTCGCGGAAGAGGTAGAGCAGCGTCGCGACGGCGCCGACGTAGAAGACCGCGCCGCAGAAGATCGCGGTGGAGACGTGAATCCACAGCCAGTACGAGTGCAGCGCGGGCACCAGCTGGTCGCTCGCGGTGTACAGGACGGTGACGGCGAGGCCGAGCGTCAGCAGGACGGTCGTGACGAGCGGCAGCCCGAGCCAGCGGATGTTCAGCTTCCTGGAGGCCAGGAGCCCCAGGTACACGCCGACGGCGACCGTCGAGAACGTGATGGAGAACTCGTACATGTTGCCCCACGGCGCGCGCTGCACCGACAGGGCGCGGGTGAGGACGCCGCCCGCCGCGATGATGAAGGCGAGGATCGTCAGGGCCAGCGCGATCCGGCCCCACATGTCGCCCTGTACGTCGCCGCCGTCGGCGCCGGGGCCGTCCGGCACGTCGCGCGAGCCGGACGCGGAGCGGGTGACGATCTTCGGCCGTTCCAGGACGGTCGTGCCGCCGTTCTTGGTCGCGACCTTGATGGTGACCGTGCCCGTGTCCTTGGTGCCGGCCTCCGCGTCGGGCGACCCGCCGCCGGTCAGCGCGGCGGCCGTACGCGCGACCTTGCTGCGGCTGCCGAAGATCCACTCGAAGATATGGGCGAAGAAGGCCAGCATGTAGACGGCCATGGCCGAGTAGATCAGCACATTGCTGGTATGCGCCAGGTTCTCGTTGGTTGCGGCGGCGAGGATCACTTCTCGGCCCCTTCGGCGTGGTCGGCTGGTGCGACGGCGGCGGATGCTTCCCCCGCGTCGTCGGCGTCAGGATCGGGCGCGGGGGGCGCCTCGGGAATGAGCGTGACGGCCAGGTCGCCAAGCTCCTCGGGGAGTTTCGCGGACTCGCTGCGGCCGAGTCCCGCCATCTCCAGGACGGTGACGCCGTCGGGGCCCGTGACGGCCTTGACCCAGACGCGTCGCCGCTGGATGAACAGGGAGCCCGCGAGTCCGAGGATGGCGGCGATCGCGCCGCCGAGGGCCCACAGTTCTCCGGGCTGGTGGGTGATCTGGAAGCTCGCCCACTCCTTGACCGGACCCTTGTCGAAGGTGATGGAGCCCGCGCCGTCCGGCAGCTTCATCGTCTCGCCGGGCAGCAGGCTCTGCTTGAGGATCTGCCCCTTCGCGTCCTTGAACGGCTTCAGGACCTTCGTGTTCAGCTGGTACACGTTCTGCGGGACGCCGGAGTCGACCCCGAGATCGCCGTGGTACGCGCCGATGTTGAGGACCGGGAAGTCCGGGGCGGGGAACTGCGAGAGCATCTGCCCCTTGCCGCCGAACGTGGGCACGAACAGCGCGGCGAAGCCCAGCTGGTCCTTCTTGCCGCTCTTGTCGCGGTAGCCGTCCATCACCTTGATGGCACCGCTGGAGGAGAGGTTCTTGTCGAACGGCAGCATCGGGGTGGCGCCGTGGAAGACGACCTTCCCCCTGCCGTCCTTGACCGTGACGGACGGCGCGTAGCCGTGCGAGATCAGGTAGACGTTGGAGCCCTCGATCTTCAGGGGGTGGTTCTCCTTGATGACCCCCTTGTGCTCCTTGTCGCCGGGGCCCGCCGAGTAGTGGATGTCCGCCTGGAACTTGCGGGCGGTGCCGACCTCGGGGCCGCTGCGCTCGTACGTGCCGATGAAGTTGTCCAGCGAGAACGAGAACGGGGCGAGGTTCCCCGAGTCGAAGAGCGAACCCGACGTGAAGTCGTCGTACTGGCTGAGCGTGTTGGAGAACCCGTCCTGGTCGCCCTCCATGATCAGCTTGCCGCCCTCCGACTTGAAGAGGGACCCGGAGGCGAAGGCGAGGAGCATCACGATCAGCGCGACGTGGAACATCAGGTTGCCCGCCTCGCGCAGGTAGCCCTTCTCCGCAGCGACCGCGTCACCGACGACGTGGACGCGGAAGCGGCGCCGCCCGAGGACCGCGAGCGCGGCCTCGCGTACGGCCTCCGGCTCGGTGTCCGTGCGCCAGGTGGTGTACGCGGGAAGCCGGGTGAGGCGTCCCGGGGCGCCGGGCGGCCGACCGCGCAGCTGGCCGACGAACTGCCAGGTGCGCGGGATGATGCAGCCGATCAGCGAGATGAACAGCAGGATGTAGATCGCGGAGAACCACACCGAGCTGTACACGTGGAACAGCTGGAGCTTGTCGTAGAGCGGGCCGAGCGTGGTGTGCTCGGTGATGAACGTGTCGACCTTGTTCTGGTCGGCGCTCGACTGCGGGATCAGCGAACCGGGGATGGCGGCGAGCGACAGCAGCAGGAGCAGCAGCAGCGCGATGCGCATCGAGGTGAGCTGCCGCCAGAACCAGCGGGCCCAGCCGATGGGGCCGAGCCTCGGCCCGGCCATGAGGGGTTCCTCGCGGGGCGCGGTGGACAGCTGCGATCCGGCGGCGCCGATCTCGCGGGCGTCGGCCTCGTCGCGCGTCAGGGCGCCGCCGGCCTCTTCCTCGCCGCCCGTCTCCCCCTGGGCGGCGGGCGCCTCTTCGGGCGCGGCGGGTCCGTCGTTTCCGGTGGGCCCGGCGTCCCCGTCCGGGCCACCGGCCCGGCCGCGGCCGGCGTGCGTGTCTGTGTCGCTCATGGTGCTAGATCCCCACCGAGAAGCCGGTTGACCACGACTGGGTCTGTTGCAGGATGCTGTCCCACACCCCGGTCACGAGCAGCAGTCCGGTGGCGACCATCATGGCGCCGCCGATCCTCATGACCCATGTGTAGTGCCGCTTGACCCAGCCGAAGGCGCCCAGGGCCTTGCGGAACGCGACGGCCGCGAGCACGAAGGGCACCCCGAGTCCCAGACAGTACGCGACGGCCAGGATCGCGCCGCGTCCGGCACTCGCCTGGGTGATCGCCAGCGAATTGACCGAGGCGAGTGTCGGTCCGAGGCAAGGGGTCCAGCCGACGCCGAACAGCGCGCCGAGCAGCGGCGCCCCGACGAGGCCGGAGACCGGCCGCTTGTGGACGCGCACTTCGCGCTGGGTGATCCAGGGCATCAGCCCGGCGAAGAAGAACCCCATGAGGATCATGAGGACACCGAGGACCCTGGACAGGGCGGCCCTGTGGTCCTGGAGGTTCTCGCCCACGAAGCCGAACAGGGCGCCGCCGGAGACGAAGACGACCGTGAACCCGAGGACGAACAGGCTCGCCCCGGTCACCATCCGGCCCCGCCTGGCCTGCCCTATGTCGGTACCGGTGATTCCGGTCACGTAGCTGAGGTAGCCGGGCACGAGCGGCAGGACGCACGGCGAGAAGAAGGAGACGAGCCCGCCGAGCACGGCGATCGGCAGCGCGAGCAGCAGCGCGCCGCTCATGACCGTGGAGTTGTACCCCGTCTCGGCGAGCACCTGTACGTCGTGCACAGGATCACTTCTCCGCGATCAGCGGGTCGAGCATCTTCTTCAGCTTGGCCTCGTCCAGGCCCTGGAGCGCGCGGGCGGCGATCTTCCCGTGCCGGTCGAGCACGATCGTCGACGGGATGGCCTGCGGGTTGAGCGTCCCCTTGGGGAAGCCGGAGAGCAGCGAGCGTCCTGACGGGTCGTACAGGCTCGGGTAGGGCACGTCGTAGTTCTTCTCGAACGCGATGCCCTGTTCCTTGTTGTTGTCGCGGGTGTCGATGCCGACGAACCGGACGCCCTCGGGCTCGGTGGCCCTGGCGACCTTCGCGAGGTTGGGCGCCTCGGCGCGGCAGGGCGAGCACCAGGAGCCCCACACATTGAGGACGACGACCTTGCCCTTGAAGGAGGCGACGTCCAGCGCCTTGCCGTCGAGGGTCGTGCCCTTGATGGGCCCCGCGGGCTTGCGATCTCCCTGCGGGACGGTGTCGATGCCGTCCGAGGTGCTCGCGACGAAGTTGGTGTTCCCGCCGCCGCCGGACTTGCCGCTGCCGCACGCGGTGAGCGCGAGGGCGGCGGTGACCACGGCGACCGGCAGGACGGCGGCACGCGTCAGCCGCCGGCGGCGCGTGGGGGCCGTGGTGCGTCGGAGGGCGCGACCGAAGTTCATGTGAAAAGTTTCGCATGGGCGTTTCGGGCGATCCCGCCCACCCCCCTGGGTGTCCGCGCCGCCCCAAGGGCCCGTTGTAAGGACGGGATGAACCGGACCTGTGGGGACACCTCCCGGCGGACGTTGGTGGATGGACCGTCCGAGCGGGCCGGGGGGGGGGGGGGGGGGGGGGGGGGGGGGGGGGGGGGGGGGGGGGGGGGGGGGGGGGGGGGGGGGGGGGGGGGGGGG
>NZ_JAIUKE010000563.1 GCF_020176795.1 Streptomyces sp. 8L | reverse complement strand
GCGCGGGTGCGCTCCGTGGACGCGGTGGACGGGCCGGGTGTAGCGGATCGGGCGGACGCGCGCGGCGCCGGGCCGGAAGGGTCCGGTGCGGCGGAGGGCCCCGGGGCCGCGGTCGAAGGCTCCGGCGCGGCGGGGCGGGCGCCCCCGCGGCCCGGCGAGGTGGACGTGCCGGGGCTGCTGCACCGGTACGGGCGGCCGATCCGCTACGGATACACGGAGCGGGACCAGGCGCTCGCGGCGTACCAGACGGTCTTCGCGCTGCCCGAGCCGGACGGGTCGGGGTCGGCGGAGATGCCGAGCGCGGGCCGTCCCTTCACGGCGGAGACGGTCGCGGCGCTGGTGCGGCGGGGGGTGCAGTTCGCGCCGGTCACCCTGCATACGGGGGTCGCGTCGGCGGAGGCGCACGAGCCGCCCTACCCGGAGCGCTTCGCCGTGCCGGGGACGACGGCGCGGCTGGTGAACGCGGGACGGGCCGGCGGCGGCGCGGTCGTCGCCGTCGGCACCACGGCGGTGCGGGCCCTGGAGACCGCGGCGGACGAGCGGGGCGTGGTGCGCGCGGCTGCCGGGTGGACGGACCTGGTGGTGACGCCGCGGCGGGGGGTGCGGGCGGTGGACGGCCTGCTGACCGGGCTGCATGAGCCCCGGGCGTCCCATCTGCTGATGCTGGAGGCGGTCGCCGGGCGGGAGGCCTTGACGCGGGCGTACGACGAGGCGCTCAACCACCGGTACCTCTGGCACGAGTTCGGCGACGTCCACCTGCTCCTCAGGTAGCTGAAAATCGCTCACCCTGTGCGTTGCTTGTGCAACCTCAGCGTGAGATCGAGGGGGGCCGGATGTGAGGCCCGGCATAGGAGCCACATCACTTACGAAGGGGATTAGTCGACAAATCGATATGCCATAAAAGGAGGTCGAAGGGGTTAAGGGGCGCGATTCGGGCGCCCCTTTATCTCGTGCTCACGACTATCCGGGGTCGTACGTCACACCTTTGCCACGGGATTTTGCGGGCGCTAACAATTGCCGACGTCGCCGCCGAGCAGGCAGCTGGCCGCCCGGCCTTCGCGACTCCCCGATCCCGGAGAGGTACGTCTCTATGTCCGCGTCACGCACCCCTGCCTTCCGTCTCAACCTGTCCCGCAAGGTCACGATCGCCGCCACCATGGGTGCGATCGGGGCCGGGTCCCTGGCGTTCGCCGTGGCCCCCGGGCACGACTCGGCAGCTGCTGCGTCTCCGGCCCACAGCACCGCGGCTGTCGCCCCGGCCGCCTGGACCGGCAGCGAGCAGGCAACGGCCCTGCACGCGAGCATCGCCAAGCAGCAGATAACCCCCCAGAGCGCCGTCAAGGCCCAGGCCGCCGCCTTCACCAAGGCCGCGAACAAGGCCACGGACGACAAGGCCGCCAAGGCGCACGCCGCCGCGCAGGCCAAGGCCAAGGCCGCGGCCAAGGCGAAGGCCGCCAAGGCCGCTGCCGCCGCGAAGAAGGCCGCAGCCGCCAAGGCCGCCAAGAGCGCGCCCAGCAAGCCCGTCTACGCCAACAACCTCAATGGCTGGATCAACGAGTCCCTGGCCATCATGAAGAAGCACCACATCCCGGGCTCGTACAACGGCATCTACCGCAACGTGATACGTGAGTCCTCGGGCAACCCGATGGCGATCAACCTCTGGGACATCAACGCCCAGAAGGGGATTCCGTCGAAGGGTCTGCTCCAGGTCATCCCGCCGACCTTCGCGACGTACCACGTCGCCGGCACCCCGAACAACATCTACGACCCGGTCTCCAACATCGTGGCCGCGTGCAACTACGCCGCGGACAAGTACGGCTCGATGGACAACGTCGACAGCGCGTACTGAGCCGGACACCACCGCGTCCCCACCGCGCGTCCCCTCGTGGGGCGCCGTGCGTGACGGACCCCTCGCCGGTAGGGGGGGGGGGGGGGGGGCGCCCGGGCGGGGGGGGGGGGGCCCCCGCGGGCGCGGGGGCCCCCGCCCCCCCCCCCCCCCCCCCGCCGCGCGGGGGGGGCGGGGGCGGGGTGGG
>NZ_JAIUKE010000562.1 GCF_020176795.1 Streptomyces sp. 8L | reverse complement strand
CGGCCCCCCCCCGGGGGGGCGGGGGGGGGGGGGGCCCGCCGGGGGGCGGCGCCCCCCCCGCGCCGCCGGCCGGCCCCCCCCCCCCCCGCGCGGCCCGGGCGGGCCCGGGGGGGGCCGGCGCCGCTATTTGCGCATGACCTCCGGCTCGTGCCGGCGCAGCAGTCGCGCCACCACGACCACGCAGACCGCGGCGAGCAGCAGCTGCACACCGACATCGGTCACCCACTGCGAGACCTCGTGTGCCCACAGCGGGTCGAGGTTCGACGGGTCGTCCTTGTCGAAGGGCGGCATCACGTGCGACAGGTCGAGGGTGGTGCCCGCGGCCGCGACGCCCCAGCGCGCCGGCATCAGCCAGGCGAACTCCTCAAGCCCCGGCGTCCCGTACACCTGGAACAGCACGCCGGTGAAGACCACCTGCACGATGGCGAACATCACCAGCAGCGGCATGGTCTTCTCCGCGGTCTTCACCAGCGACGAGATGACCAGGCCCACCATCATCGACGTCAGGCCGAGCGCGATGATCGCGAGGCAGATCTCGACAGCGGGCGGCATGAACAGGCCCTCGGTGGGCATCGGCCGCGTGGAGAATCCGATGCCGCAGATGATGCCGCCCTGGATCGCCGTGATCAGTCCGAGGATGACCACCTTCGACATCAGGTAGGCGGAGCGTGACAGGCCGGTGGCCCGTTCCCGCTCGTAGATGACCCGTTCCTTGATCAGCTCGCGTACGGAGTTGGCCGCGCCGGAGAAGCACATGCCGACGGCGAGGATCAGGATGATCGTGCCCGCGCCGCTGTTGAACGCATGGTGCTTGTCCGGCTTCCCGAGTCCGAACTCGGCCGGGATGACGAGGCTCACGATGCCGAGCACCGCGGGCAGGATCACCATCAGCGCCATGAACCCGCGGTCGGACGCGATCACCGACACGTAGCGCCGCATCAGCGTCACCAGCTGGGCGCCCCAGCTCTGCGGCTTCGGCGGGCTGACCTGCCGCACGGACGGCGTGTTCACCGCCTGCGGCGCGGCCGAGTCGAGGTCGGCCGCGTACAGGTAGTGCTGGGAGCCGCGCCACCGGCCGGCCCAGTCGTAGTCCCGGTAGTTCTCGAACGCGGAGAACACATCGGCCCACGTGGAGTAGCCGAAGAAGTTCAGCGCCTCCTCGGGCGGCCCGAAGTACGCGACGGCGCCGCCGGGCGCCATGACCAGCAGTTTGTCGCAGATGGCGAGCTCGGCCACCGAGTGCGTCACCACCAGGACCGTGCGCCCGTCGTCGGCGAGCCCGCGCAGCAACTGCATCACGTCGCGGTCCATGCCCGGGTCGAGGCCGGACGTCGGCTCGTCCAGGAAGATCAGCGACGGCTTGGTCAGCAGCTCAAGAGCGACCGAGACGCGCTTGCGCTGCCCACCGGACAGGGAGCTGACCTTCTTCTCCTTGTGGATATCGAGCTTCAGCTCGCGCAGCACCTCGTCAATTCGCGCCGCGCGCTCCGCCTCCGCGGTGTCGCCGGGAAAGCGGAGTTTGGCCGCGTACTTCAGGGCCCTCTTGACGGTGAGTTCCTTGTGCAGGATGTCGTCCTGCGGCACCAGGCCGATGCGCTGGCGCAGCTCGGCGAACTGCTTGTAGAGGTCCCTGTTGTCGTACAGGACGTCGCCGCGGTCGGCGGGCCGGTAACCGGTGAGCGCCTTCAGCAGCGTCGACTTGCCGGAACCGGAGGGTCCGATGACCGCGACGAGGGACTTCTCGGGGACGCCGAAGGAGACGTCCCTCAGGATCTCCTTGCCACCGTCGACGGTCACCGTCAGATGGCGCGCGGAGAACGACACCTCACCGGTGTCGACGAACTCCTCAAGGTGGTCGCCGACCAGCCGGAACGTGGAGTGGCCGACACCGACGATGTCGCCCTGACCGATCGAGGCCGTACCGGACTTGGCGATCCGCTGGCCGTTGACGTACGTGCCGTTGTGCGAGCCCAGGTCGCGGAGTTCGAACCGGCCGTCCGGTGTGGCGGTGAACTCGGCGTGCAGCCGGGACACCTGGAGGTCGGAGACGACCAGCTCGTTCTCCAGGGCGCGGCCGATGCGCATCACACGGCCGAGCGAGACCTGGTGGAACGTCGTCGGGCTCCGGTCGCCGTGCGGTGCCCCGCCCTGCTGAGGCGCCTGCTGTTGCTGGGACGCCTGCTGTTGCTGCGGCGTCCGCTGCTCAGGCCGCTGCTGCTGAGGCGCCTGTTGCTGCGGCGCCTGCTGCTGGGACCAGCCGTGGACGGGCGTCTGCTGGGACGCCTGAGGCTGCTGTGTCTGGGCCGGTGTTTGGGCCGGTGTCTGCGCCGCTGCTTGGGCCGGCGCTTGTGCCGGTGGCCGCTCTTGTGGCCCCGTCTGCCGCGCCGGAGACGAGGGCATCTGTCCTCGCTGCGGCGGCTGTTGCAGGAGAGGCTGCTGATGTGCCGAGGCGGCGCCGGCACCGGCCGCGGCGACGGGCCGCGCCGCCGCGCCCAGGCTCAGCAGCGGTCCGTCGGTGGCGTTGCCCAGGTGCACGGCGCTTCCGGGACCGAGCTCAAGACGCTGGACACGGCGGCCCTGCGCGTAGGTGCCGTTGGTGCTGCCGTGGTCCTCGATGGACCAACCGCGGCCGTCCCAGGCGATGGTGGCGTGCCGCCACGAGACCCTCGCGTCGTCGACCACCAGGTCGCCCCCCGGGTCCCGGCCGAGGGCGTAGGACCGGGCCGGATCGAGGGTCCAGGTCCTTCCGTTCAATTCCAGTACGAGTTCAGGCACTCCATGCCCCATGTGGTTTCCCCCGAGGTACCCCAGTCGAAGAACCTGGGGACAGTGAACATCGGGGGAACTATCCCAGGCCCGCCCCCGTGTCGGAAAGCCGGGTGCGCGCATTGCCCGCGACGCGGACAGAACCGGCACAGGTCAGCGACACGACAGGCACCCGTACCGCTCCGCCCGCCGGATCGCCGCCGCTCACACCGTCCGGACCGGTGGTACGCGGCACCTGGGCGCGGAAGCCGCAGAAGCGTGCGGAAGCGCGGTGCGGTGGCCCGGGGCCCGGGCGCCGGCGAGCCGGCCGGGGCAGGCCGCGCGGCGGCGCTGTCCGCTGGGCGGGACGGCGGACGCGGGACGGGCCCGCGCCCGATACGGTGGGAACACCATGAGCGCACTGGAGCCCCCCGAGCCCCCGGCGGCCAGCGAGTCGGCCGGCGGCGCCCGCACCCTTCTCGTCAAGATCTTCGGGAAGGACCGTCCCGGCATCACGGCGGGACTCTTCGACACACTCGCCGCGTACGCCGTGGACGTGATCGACATCGAGCAGGTCGTCACCCGCGGCCGTATCGTGCTGTGCGCGCTGATCACCGCGCCGGTGTACGCGGGCACCACCGACGGCGAGCTGCGCGCGACGGTGCACAGCTGGGCCGAGTCCCTCCGTCTCCAGGCCGAGATCATCTCCGGCACGGGCGACAACAAGCCGCGCGGCAGCGGCCGTTCCCATGTGACCGTGCTCGGCAACCCGCTGACCGCGCAGTCCACGGCGGCCATAGCGGCCAGCATCACCGGGACCGGCGGCAACATCGACCGTGTCTTCCGGCTGGCGAAGTACCCCGTGACCGCGGTCGAGTTCGCGGTGTCCGGTGTGGCGACGGAGCCGTTGCGCACCGCGCTCGCCACGGTGGCGGCGGACATCGGTGTGGATGTGGCGGTCGTCTCCGCGGGGCTCCAGCGCAGGGCGCGGCGGCTGGTCGTCATGGACGTCGACTCGACGCTGATCCAGGACGAGGTGATCGAGCTGTTCGCCGCGCACGCCGGATGCGAGGCGGAGGTCGCGGAGGTCACGGCGCGGGCGATGCGGGGCGAGCTGGACTTCGAGCAGTCCCTGCACGAACGGGTCGCACTGCTCGCGGGGCTCAGCGAGACGGTGGTGGAGAAGGTACGCGCGGACGTCCGCCTCACACCGGGCGCGCGTACCCTGATCCGCACACTGAAGCGGCTCGGCTACCAGGTGGGGGTGGTGTCGGGCGGCTTCACCCAGGTCACGGACGCGCTGCGGGACCATCTCGGCCTGGACTTCGCCGCGGCGAACACGCTGGAGATCAAGGACGGTGCCCTGACCGGCCGCGTGGTGGGCGATGTCGTGGACCGCGCGGGCAAGGCGCGGCTGCTGCGAGCCTTCGCGGAGCAGGCCGGGGTGCCGCTGGCGCAGACGGTGGCGATCGGTGACGGCGCGAACGACCTGGACATGCTGAACACGGCCGGTCTCGGCGTCGCCTTCAACGCGAAGCCGCTGGTACGGGCTGCGGCCCACACGGCGGTCAATGTTCCGTTCCTCGACACCGTGCTCTATCTGCTCGGCATCACGCGCGACGAGGTCGACGAGGTGGAGGCCGCCGCCCCGCCCCACGGCCCCGGGAACACACCGCTCCGCACGTAACGGAACCGGTGCGCCCCCAGGAGTGCCCGGCCCCCGTGGGGTGTGCGCGGTCCCGCATGCCCGGTCCCACGCCCCGCCTCTCGCGGGGCGCGCGGCGCCGAGGCGAGGACTGAAAGCGGGGGCGGGCCGAGCGCGGGG
>NZ_JAIUKE010000561.1 GCF_020176795.1 Streptomyces sp. 8L | reverse complement strand
GGGGGGGCGGGGGCCGCGGGGGGGCGGGGGGCGCCTGGCACGCGCGGGGCTGCACCAGGACGGCCCACGCGGCGCGAAAGACGGGACGCACGCGCCGCGAAAGACGGGAAGCGCGCGCCGCGAAAGACGGGACGCACGCGCCGCGAAAGACGGGAAGCGCGCGCCGCGAAGACGGGAGACACGCGCCGCCAGAGACGTGCCGCGCGCGCCGCGAAAGTGGTGCGGATCGCACCCCGAGAAGTCCACCGGCCGCGCATTGGCTCTTGTCCGGCCCGCCCCACCAGGCGTTCCATCAATCCCGCAGGTTTCCCTTCCCTCACCCCAGCGAGGCCTTCGTGTCCACTGCTCCGCACACCTCCGCCCAGGCTCCCTCGACGAACCCCGAGACCGGCACCGCCCGCGTCAAGCGCGGCATGGCCGAGCAGCTCAAGGGCGGCGTGATCATGGACGTCGTCACCCCGGAGCAGGCGAAGATCGCCGAGGACGCGGGCGCCGTCGCCGTCATGGCCCTGGAGCGGGTCCCGGCCGACATCCGCAAGCACGGTGGCGTCGCGCGCATGTCCGACCCCGACATGATCGAGGGGATCATCGGCGCCGTGTCGATCCCGGTCATGGCGAAGTCCAGGATCGGCCACTTCGTGGAGGCGCAGGTCCTCCAGTCCCTCGGCGTCGACTACATCGACGAGTCCGAGGTGCTGACCCCCGCGGACGAGGCCAACCACTCCGACAAGTGGGCCTTCACCACCCCCTTCGTCTGCGGTGCCACCAACCTCGGTGAGGCCCTGCGGCGCATCGCCGAGGGCGCGGCCATGATCCGCTCCAAGGGCGAGGCCGGCACCGGCAACGTCGTCGAGGCAGTCCGCCACCTGCGCCAGATCAAGGGCGAGATCGCCCGGCTGCGCGGCGCGGACCGCAACGAGCTGTACGCCGCGGCGAAGGAGCTGCGCGCGCCGTACGAGATCGTGCGCGAGGTCGCCGAGCTCGGCAAGCTGCCCGTCGTGCTGTTCTCCGCGGGCGGCGTCGCCACCCCGGCGGACGCAGCGCTGATGCGCCAGCTCGGCGCCGAGGGCGTGTTCGTCGGCTCCGGCATCTTCAAGTCCGGCGACCCGGCCAAGCGCGCCGCCGCCATCGTGAAGGCCACCACCTTCTACGACGACCCGAAGATCATCGCGGACGCGTCGCGGGACCTGGGCGAGGCCATGGTCGGCATCAACCTCGACGCGGCGCCCGACGCCGAGCGGTTCGAGAACCGTGGCTGGTAACGACGCCGCCGGCCCCACCGTCGGGGTGCTCGCCCTCCAGGGGGACGTGCGCGAACACCTCGGGGCGCTCGCCGCCTCCGGGGTGGCCGCCGTGCGGGTGCGCCGCCCCGAGGAGCTGGCCGCCGTGGACGGGCTCGTCCTCCCCGGCGGCGAGTCCACCACGATGTCGAAGCTGGCGGTCCTGTTCGGCCTGCTGGAGCCGTTGCGCGAGCGGGTGCGCGGCGGCCTGCCGGTGTACGGGACGTGCGCGGGCATGATCCTGCTCGCCGAGAAGATCCTCGACCCGCGGTCGGGCCAGGAGACCGTGGGCGGCATCGACATGATCGTGCGCCGCAACGCCTTCGGGCGGCAGAACGAGTCCTTCGAGGCCGCCGTCGAGGTCGCGGGCGTCGAGGGCGGGCCCGTCGAGGGCGTCTTCATCCGCGCGCCCTGGGTGGAGTCCGTCGGCGCCGGGGCCGCCGTGCTCGCCGAGCACGCGGGCCACGTCGTCGCCGTACGCCAGGGCAACGTCCTCGCGACCTCGTTCCACCCGGAACTGACCGGAGACCACCGTGTGCACCGGCTGTTCGCGGACATGGTGCGATCCGTAGCATGAGCGGACCCCGGTAGGATCTCTGGCGAACAGAGCTGCATCGGTTACGCGAAGGAGACAGGCAGATGTCCGGCCACTCTAAATGGGCTACGACGAAGCACAAGAAGGCCGTGATCGATGCCAAGCGCGGCAAACTCTTCGCGAAGCTGATCAAGAACATCGAAGTCGCCGCGAAGACCGGCGGCGCCGACATCGAGGGCAACCCGACCCTCTTCGACGCCGTGCAGAAGGCGAAGAAGCAGTCGGTGCCCAACAAGAACATCGACTCGGCCCTCAAGCGCGGCGCGGGCCTCGAGGCCGGCGGCGCCGACTACGAGACGATCATGTACGAGGGCTACGGCCCGAACGGTGTCGCCGTGCTGATCGAGTGCCTCACGGACAACCGCAACCGCGCCGCCTCCGACGTCCGCGTCGCGATGACGCGCAACGGCGGCTCCATGGCGGACCCGGGCTCGGTTTCGTACCTCTTCAACCGCAAGGGTGTCGTCGTCGTCCCCAAGGGCGAGCTGTCCGAGGACGACGTGCTGGGCGCGGTCCTCGAAGCGGGCGCCGAGGAGGTCAACGACCTCGGCGAGTCCTTCGAGGTGCTGAGCGAGGCCACCGACCTGGTCGGCGTGCGCACCGCCCTCCAGGAGGCCGGCATCGACTACGACTCCGCCGACGCCAACTTCGTCCCGACCATGCAGGTCGAGCTGGACGAGGAGGGCGCGCGCAAGATCTTCAAGCTGATCGACGCGCTGGAGGACAGCGACGACGTGCAGAACGTCTTCGCGAACTTCGACGTGTCCGACGAGGTCATGGAGAAGGTCGACGTCTGACCGGCCCCGGCCGGCACCCGCACAGCCGACGGGCCGACGGAGCGTGTCTCCGTCGGTCCGTCGCTTTGTCGGTGGCGGCCACTAAGGTGCTGATCAGCTGGAACAGTTGAGCGAAGGGGGGTGCGCGGTGCGGGTCCTCGGCGTCGACCCCGGATTGACCCGGTGCGGCATCGGCGTGGTGGAGGGGGTCGCCGGCCGGCCCCTCGCGATGCTCGGCGTCGGTGTGGTGCGTACGCCCCCGGACAGCGACCTCGGGGCCAGACTGGTCGCCGTGGAGCGGGGGATCGAGGCCTGGCTGGACCAGTACCAGCCCGAACGGGTCGCGGTGGAGCGGGTGTTCAGCCAGCACAACGTGCGTACGGTGATGGGCACCGCGCAGGCGAGCGCCGTCGCCGTGCTCTGTGCCTCGCGCCGCGGCATCCCCGTGGCCCTGCACACCCCGAGCGAGGTCAAGGCCGCCGTCACCGGCAGCGGGCGCGCCGACAAGGCACAGGTCGGCGCCATGGTGACGCGGCTGCTGCGGCTCGCCGCGCCGCCGAAGCCCGCCGACGCCGCCGACGCGCTCGCCCTCGCCATCTGCCACATCTGGCGGGCCCCCGCCACCCACCGCCTCCAGCAGGCCCAGGCCGCCGCGCGCGCCCAGCGCGCTCCCCGCGCGCCCGGCGGCACCCCAGTCCGGAAGGTCACCCCATGATCGCGTTCCTCAGCGGCCGGGTCGCCGCACTCGCCCCCACCACGGCGGTGATCGAGGTCGGCGGCGTCGGCATGGCCGTCCAGTGCGCCCCGGCGACCCTCGCCGCGCTCCGCCTGGACGAGCAGGCCAGGCTCGCCACCTCCCTCGTCGTGCGGGAGGACTCGCTCACGCTCTACGGCTTCGCCGACGACGACGAGCGGCAGGTCTTCGAGCTCCTCCAGACCGCCAGCGGGGTCGGCCCGAGGCTCGCCCAGGCCATGCTCGCCGTGCACAGCCCCGACGCGCTGCGCACCGCCGTCGCGACGGGCGACGAGAAGGCACTCACGGCCGTGCCCGGCATCGGCAAGAAGGGCGCGCAGAAACTGCTCCTGGAGCTGAAGGACCGGCTCGGCGCCCCGCTCTCCACCGGCGCGGCCGTGCGCTCCGCCGCCGTGGCGAGCGGCCCCGCGCCCTGGAGCGACCAGCTGCTCTCCGCGCTCGTCGGGCTCGGCTACCAGAGCCGCGAGGCCGAGGAGGCCGTCGTCCAGGTCACTCCGCAGGCCGAGGCCGCCCTGGCGGAAGGGGCGCAGCCACCGGTGCCGCAGCTCCTGCGGGCCGCGCTCCAGAGCCTGAACCGCACCCGCTGAGCCTCGCCGGCGCTGCGCTCCCGCGCACGGGGGCCGGCAGATCCACCGAAGGACCACCGAAGGGTACGCAGTGAACTGGGACGACCCCCGGGACGCCACTCATGCCGCCGCCGACGCCGCCACGGAGCCCGGGGCCGACGCGGCCGACCGGCTCGTCGGCGCCTCCGCCGACGGCGAGGACCAGGCCGTCGAGGCCGCGCTGCGCCCGAAGTCCCTGTCCGAGTTCGTCGGCCAGGAGCGTGTACGGGAACAGCTCGACCTCGTACTGAAGGCGGCCCTCGCCCGCGGCGCCAGCTCCGACCACGTCCTGCTGTCCGGGGCGCCCGGCCTCGGCAAGACCACCCTCGCGATGATCGTGGCCACCGAGATGGGCGCCCCGATCCGCATCACCTCGGGCCCCGCGATCCAGCACGCGGGCGACCTCGCGGCCATCCTCTCCTCCCTCCAGGAGGGCGAGGTGCTGTTCCTCGACGAGATCCACCGGATGTCCAGGCCCGCCGAGGAGATGCTCTACATGGCGATGGAGGACTTCCGCGTCGACGTCATCGTCGGCAAGGGGCCGGGCGCCACCGCCATCCCGCTGGAGCTCCCGCCGTTCACGCTGGTCGGCGCCACCACCCGGGCCGGCCTGCTGCCGCCGCCGCTGCGGGACCGCTTCGGCTTCACCGGACACATGGAGTTCTACGCGAGCGGCGAGCTGGAGCGCGTCCTGCACCGCTCGGCCCAGCTCCTCGACGTGGAGGTCGACGCGGCGGGCGCCGCGGAGATCGCCGGCCGCTCGCGCGGCACGCCCCGTATCGCGAACCGGCTGCTGCGCCGCGTGCGCGACTACGCGCAGGTCAAGGGTGACGGCTTCGTCACCCGGGAGGTCGCGGCCGCCGCCCTCAAGGTCTACGAGGTGGACGAGCGCGGCCTCGACCGCCTGGACCGTGCGGTGCTGCACGCGCTGCTCAAGCTGTTCGGCGGCGGCCCCGTGGGCCTGTCCACCCTCGCGGTGGCGGTGGGGGAGGAGCGTGAGACGGTCGAGGAGGTCGCCGAGCCGTTCCTCGTACGGGAGGGGCTGCTGGCGCGCACGCCCCGTGGCCGCGTCGCCACCCCCGCGGCCTGGGCGCACCTGGGGCTCACGGCCCCGGGGAACGCACCGGGAGCAAGCGGACAACAGGGCCTGTTCGGAGCCTGAGAGCACACTCGCTCGCCTCGGGCGGAACCCGGGTGCCATGCTGGGCGTTGTTCCAACGATGCGGACTCGCCTAGACTCCGCCGATGCCGCCCCATCCGGTCGGCGTGCCCACCCCCGAATACCAGGCCGTTCGACAGCGGTCGTGCGAAGGAAGTTCCCTCCCGTGAGTATCGTGACCCTCCTCCCCTTCATCGTGCTCATCGGGGCCATGTTCCTGATGACGCGCTCCGCCAAGAAGAAGCAGGCGGCCGCGGCCTCGATGCGCAACGAGGTGCAGCCCGGTGTCGGCGTGCGCACCATCGGCGGCATGTTCGCCACCGTCAAGGAGGTCCATGACGAGATGGTCCTCCTGGAGGTCGCTCCCGGCGTGCACGCCGTCTACGCGAAGAACGCGATCGGCTCCGTCCTCGACGACGAGGAGTACAACCGGATCGTCCACGGCGAGGACCCGGCAGCCGACCTCGGTCTCGACGCGCCGGTCGTCCCGGACGACGCCTCGTCGCTGACCGAGGGCGAGGTCTCCAAGATCGACCTGGGCAAGAAGCCGGGCGCCGACCTGACGAAGTCCGACGCCAAGGGCGCCGACGCCGACGCCGAGGACGCGGCGGGGGACAAGCCGGCGGACGACGCCGAGCCGAAGGACGCCGCCGCGAGCGACGCCAAGGGCGAGGCCAAGACCGACGGCGAGAGCGGAACGAAGTAGTCACCTCCGCGACCCCGGGCCGCCGCACCGCGGCGCCCGGCGGTGCAGGGGCCGTAACGAATTGGCGGGGCACGGGCCCCACAACACTTCGTGGCCGCTTCAGGCTCCGGCGCTCACCACCGGACGGAGGGCGGTTGGACAGGGAGAATCGAGAAGGTGGCAGCACCCAAGAAGGGTCGTAGGTCCCCGGGGTCGCCGGGCAGGCCGGGCCGCACCCTTTCACTGTTCCTGATCGTCATCGCCGCCCTGGTGGGCGGCATGTTCTGGTCGGGAGACACCACACCGAGGCTGGGCATCGACCTGGCCGGCGGTACGACGATCACGCTGAAGGCGCAGAACACGCCGGGCAAGCCCAACGCGATCAACAAGACCAACATGGACACCGCGGTCGACATCATGAACCGCCGTGTCAACGGTCTCGGTGTCTCCGAGGCCGAGGTCCAGACGCAGGGCAGCGACAACATCGTCGTCAACATCCCCAAGGGGACCAACGAGGCCCAGGCCCGTCAGCAGGTCGGCCAGACCGCCCAGCTGTACTTCCGGCCCGTGGAGACCGTGGCGGCGGGCAGCCCGACGCCGCAGCCCTCCACCAGCGGTTCCCCCAAGGCCACCCCCAGCGGCTCGGCGACCCCGAGCGGCAAGGCGACCTCCTCCGCGAGCTCGTCCGGCGGTTCCAAGGCGACCGACCAGGGTTCTGGGAAGGCGTCCGGCTCACCGTCGGCCTCGTCGAGCACCCAGGGGCGGGCCGTCACCAGCGCCCTGCGGAAGGCCCCCTCGCCGTCGACGACCGGCGGCGCGAGCGCCCCCGCCT